>NZ_QTMQ01000007.1:249-131113 GCF_003604095.1 Clostridium sp. AF15-41 | reverse complement strand
TTATCTGGCATCTGTGTAACATATGTTTGACAAACCTACATCTCATCGACCTTCTCCTACGCATATCACTCCGACATAGACCTGTTCCGCTCCGGCCTCCTGCAAGGCTTCTGTACATGCCTGCACCGTTGCCCCTGTCGTATAGATATCATCTATTAATAACACTGTCTTCCATTCCACCGGAAGCATCTTAACTTCTAATGCCTGTTTAATATTATTAGCGCGTTCAAGCGGAGATAATTCCTTCTGCGGTGCTGTCTCTGATACCCGGAGCAAATGCGTCTTATCTACCGGAAGATGAAGCTGTCGTCCCACCACCTCGGCCAAAAGCTCAGCCTGATTATAGCCACGTTTCTTTCTTCTGCGCTTATGTATCGGCACCGGAAGAATAATCTGTATCCGGTCTGCAACCCCTGCTTTTCTGAGACGTTCTGCCAGAAGGTTGCCATAATAATCCACATATTCCCGTTTATTATGATATTTAATAGCAAGTACACTGGATGCAACCGGCTCCTCATAACGAAAGACCGGATATGCCCGCTCGAAGCTTCTGGTGTGTCGCCTGCAGTCTTCACAATATTCCTGTTCAGCTTCCGAAAGCTCCTTCCCGCATTTCATACAGACCGGTCCGGTCACATATGGCAGCGTCTTATGCCGGTTACAGATGCCCTGTTCGCCATATGCCATAACTGCATCACAGATCGGACATCTCCTTGGAAATACAAGATCCATAAGCGTCCGGTTCCACATATTCTGTTCCCGCATATTTTATCCCCCTTTATCACTCTGAATTTATGCCAGTTCTGCCAGTCGTTCAGCAAATGTTGTATACCTCTTCTGTTCGTCGATATTATCGATCATTGTCTTAACCAGACCGATATTGCCTACGATCACAACACCCTTTCTGGCTCTCGTAACTGCCGTATAGAGCAGATTCCGGTTCAACAGCTTTGCCGGTCCTGTAAGAAGTGGAATCACTACGACCGGATATTCGCTTCCCTGTGATTTATGTATCGTGATGGCATAAGCATGTTCCAGTTCATCAAGCTGGGAATAAAGGTAATCTACCAGTCTTCCGTCGTCGTATTCAACAACAATCTTCTGATCGAATTCATCGATTTCTTTTATAAAACCAACATCTCCGTTAAATACACCTACGCCCTCTTCCTTCACAAAGCGGTCCTTTGCATCCATGATCTTCCACTCCAGCTTATAGTTGTTTTTGATCTGCATGACCTTGTCACCCTTACGGAATACAACATCATTTTTCTCTTTCTCCGGTATGCTTCTGCTCGAAGGATTCAGGATCTCCTGCAATCGTTTATTCAGATTCTCGACACCCAGCTCATACTTACGCATCGGAGTAAGCACCTGGATATTCATCGGGTCAACCTGAAAGAAGTCCGGCAAACTGTCTAAGATTAAATGCTTCAATTCCGCAATGATATCCTGTGATCCCTGTCTTGGAATATAGAAGAAATCCCTGCTCTTATTATTAATCTCGAGCTGCTTTCCCGCATTGATCAAATGGGCATTCGTAATAATGTCACTATTCTCACCCTGTCGGAATATCTTGTCCAACACCGTTACAGAGAATACCCCTGAACGAATGATATCCTTTAATACATTGCCCGGTCCGACCGATGGAAGCTGATTGGAATCTCCTACCAGTACCAGCCTGGTTCCCGGCATGATCGCTTGCAGCAGGCTGTAGAACAGACTGCTGTCTACCATCGACATCTCATCTATTATGATCACATCCGCTTCTAACGGATTATTTGAATTTCTTACAAATGTATAAGCAGAGCGGTTGCCTTCTTCATCAATCCCGCCACCGGACAGCTCCAACAGGCGATGGATCGTCTGTGCCGTATATCCGGTTGCCTCGGTGATTCTCTTTGCCGCGCGTCCGGTCGGTGCCGCAAGCAGCAGTTCCAAATTCAGCTTCTCAAACATCTTGATCATGGCATTGATCGTTGTTGTTTTACCGGTACCCGGTCCACCTGTGATCACTGCCACACCATTATTGACCGCATTCTTGATCGCAAGTTTTTGTTTTTCTTCCAATGTGATCTTCTCTGCTTCCTCGATTTGCGCAAGCATCTTATCCAACGGTCGATCCTCTGATGTGAAATCCAGATCGATATCTGACAGTATCCTCGCCGAATTCAGTTCAATATAATAATTTGCCGCCGCATAGACAGCAGTAACATCTCCGGCAAGCTCCTTTACGATCGCCTTACCCGTCATCTGAAGTTCTATAATCTGGCTTCCGATCTCATCTTCCAGTTCTTCATTATATGGTACATTGTCAGCAACCAAGAGCGAATAGGTCTTTGCCACCAGCATCTGCTTCGGAAGATACATATGTCCGAGCTGGCTCGCATTTAACAATGTATATAACAGTGCCGCGCGGATACGAAAATCCGAGTCACTGCTGATCCCCATTCGCTCCGCGATCTCATCTGCTGTCTTAAATCCGACACCGTTTATGTCCTCTGCAATCTTATACGGATTTGACCGGATGATCTTATACATCTCCTGTCCATATTCATTGAAGATCTTTACCGCCAGATTGATTGATATTCCATATCCGGTCAGGAAAATAATCGCATCCTGCATCTCTTTCTTTTCATTATAAGAAACAGCAATATCTCTTGCTTTTCGTTCTGAGATACCTTTAACTTCCGCCAGTCGTTCCGGTTCTTCTTCAATTATGCGCAGAGAATCCATCTTGAATTTTTTAACGATACGTTTTGCCAGTGCCTCACCGACACCCTTTATGATACCGGAACCCAGATATCGTTCTATACTTATCATATCATCCGGCATTTTTATTTCATAAGAATTAAATTTGAATTGGAGATCATACTGGGGATGATTGACATATTCCCCTTCCGCAGATATATAGATTCCCTCACTGACACCGTGAAGGGTTCCGACAAAAATGTCTTCGCCGTCTTCACCCTCTACAGTGAAAACGGCGTAGCCATTGTCGTCATTTTTATAGATAACTTTTTCAACATAACCTTCTTTTATCACAACAAGTCTCCTGCGTTACTCTTTCTTACTGTTGAGTAATTCGATATATTTTCCTGTTCCGATAGCAACTGCACGAAGCGGATCTTCGGCAGTCATGGTTGTAATTCCTGTCTTTTCTTCCAGAAGCTCCTCCAGTCCATGAAGCAAAGCTCCTCCACCGGTTAATACAATACCTCTGTCAGCAATATCTGCTGCCAGTTCAGGCGGAGTACGTTCCAGAACGGAGTGAACAGCCTCACATACCTGTGATGCAGGTTCTCGGAGTGCTTCTTCTGTCTCATCTGAGGTTACGGTAACTGTCTTCGGAAGTCCGGTTACAAGATTTCTTCCGCGGATATCCAGTGTGATATTCTCAGGTCTTCTAAAACATGTACCGATCTTGATCTTGATCTCCTCTGCAGTTCTCTCACCGATCAGAAGATTGTGTTTTTTTCTCATAAAACGTACGATTGCTTCATCAAAATCATCTCCGGCAACCTTGATGGATGCACTTACAACCGGACCGCCCAGAGATATAACCGCGATATCCGAAGTTCCGCCACCGATATCAACGATCATGTTACCACATGGTCTGTAGATATCAATTCCTGCTCCGATTGCTGCTGCCACCGGTTCTTCTATGATAGACACGTCTCTTGCGCCTGCTGCGTAAGTTGCGTCCTCTACTGCTTTCTTCTCAACCTCTGTTACCTGTGAAGGCACACATACGCTGATACGAGGTCGTCTTCCAAAGTAACTTCTGCCTACTGCTTTCTGAACAAAATACTTTAACATCTTTTCTGTTATTGTATAGTCCGATATAACGCCCTGACGAAGCGGGCGGATTGCTACGATATTTCCCGGTGTTCTTCCAAGCATAAGTCTGGCTTCTTCACCGATCGCTACTATTTTATTTGTATCTCTGTCATAGGCAACTACGGACGGCTCTTTTAATACAACGCCCTTGCCTTTTACATATACCAATATACTGGCGGTACCTAAATCTATACCGATATCTGAACTTGCCATGATTGGTCCCCTTTCTGGTTACTGTTAATCCTGTACATCCCTTAATATTACAAGAGATGCCTTTCTTCCGTCAAGCCATTTCATGCTGACTTCGGATAAATCCATGATCTTGTCGAACTGTCTTATATAGCTTCTCCAGCTTACCTCTTTCCGTTCAGTAAGGAACGGCTTCTGTACGGTCGCCACACCCTTAAATGTATCATTCAGATCACGGATCAACGTCTTACTGTCTTTTCCTGTAAAATCATATCCAAGCATATCATTTAACGGCTGATTGGAGAACAATACCTCCCCCGTCTCTTCATCACGGATAAAGATGCCGATCTTGATATGATTATAAGTATCTACCAGAAGCTTATTTACCATTCGGATATTACCATCACCTTCTATTCTGGCAAGGATACCCTGAATGACATTCCGAATATCCTTCGAGAATTCAATATCATCCTCTGACCATATCTTATCCGTATGGTTATTCGCCATAACGATACATCCGCTGATAATATTATTGATCTCTATACTGAGTGCAACAAAGCTTGTTACACCGATCTGTTCCATATTACTCTGAAAATTCTTAAAGTCATGGTTCTTATCCGCTACAATGCAGTCATATGTTCTTTCCTTACTGTGCGCAAAGAATTTCTTACCCTTCTGCCATTCTTCCACATATTCTTCCGCAGACATGCTTTTTTCCCTTGACCAGATATGGCTGCACATATACTCCTGATCTTCGTTCAGTGAGTATATCGCCATAACATCGATGCCCAGATAATCACCGGTTCTTTCCAAAATATTGCTGATCGTCTTATTATCATCGCTGTCCATGGAACTGAGTGCTTCTGTCAGGATCTTCTGTCTCTGGATCTTTTCCTCTAACAACATTTCAACAGATTTGCTCCGTTCTGCTTCTTTAGACAGAACCTTGTCATTATATGCATATTCTGAGAAGATATTGCACATATTCCACTGGATCTTATATACCTTCTTCATCTTTGTAACATCTGCTGTATCATATCCGCACAGAATCCAGGTTGCGATATGTTTCTCTCCGATCTTAACCGGTGCACCGCAGATAATACTTCCATCTATACCATCATCCATCTCCATGATGACCGGAACATTGTTCTGAAGGATCACCTCATTCAACTTCACAATGATGCTCTTATACTGAGGTTTTTCAAAAAGATCATAAAAGCTTCCCATATGCAGAGACGGTCCTGCCGGTTCTACAAGCTGATCTCCCGCCGGAGATACAACCGTTGAATACAGCCCGCTTAAGCTTGCAAATGCTTTTACAATACTGTTCCATTTGTCTTTATCGATACTCTCGCTCGTATATTCATTCTCATCTACAGTCGTGTTCATAATGTAAGAAAGCTTGTCTTCATACTCTTTCTTAGCTTCCTCTACACTGTTCTGCAACTTCTTGTTCTCTGTAATATCTGTTATAAAGAACTCGATCGTATAAGAAGAATCCTCTGCCTGTGTGATACTGTTCTGGGAACGAACCCATCTGACATTTCCATAATCATCTACGATACGATACTCGTCCTCATAATCAGATCCACCACTCTTTAACACATTCTTCGCATTCTGAATAACTCTTGCACGATCCTGCGGATGAATATAGTCTTCTGTCAATTTATTTCCAGCCATAAGTGCATCTACATTCATTCCAAGCAATCTGGCATTCGGTGTAATATATTTCAATATGTTGTGTCCTCTGCTAATGGATTTTACCATCACAAGACTCTTGATCTTGTTCATAACAGATAATATATATTCACCTTTTTCCCCATCATAGGAATGCTTTTTTTCTTTTACAAATAGTAGTTCAATGCCATCGGCACCTCCGTCCGGCGACTTTACGATATGACAGTTCAGCATCATAGTAGTGATCGCACTTTCTGCCGATACAAAACGTACCTTCATCTCAAAATCCGTATGCCCAGTATTCTCCGCCTTATAGAGATTCCCGATCAGGATATCATAGTCATTCTTAACTATAATATCGCGAATGCCTACAGCTCCACTGTAAAAGTCACCTTCTTTATATCCGAATTCCGTTATATTCTTTGTTACATAACGAGTCTGCCATCTGCTGTCCGGCTTGTAGAGATACAGTGCCAGAATGCCTGCATGGTTAATAATACGTTCCAGACTCATACTTCCGATTGCTACATCGGAACGCAGTTCAAACAGCACCATATATGCTTTTTTTCCGTTATATTCAAACTGATTGACAAATCCGCTTACAACCAGTCTTTTTTTCTTATTTATATTCAGCAGAAGTCGATGCCAGATGATCGTTTTTTTCTCATTTAAAATCGGCCAAAACTCATCACTGGACATAAACTTATCCGGTGCCATCGTAATCGAATCGATCTGATTACCGACCAGTTTTACCGCTGCATTGTTGATACTTAAAACTTCTCCATCCTCGCAGAATACAACTGCGGGATATTCAATATGGCTCAGAAAATCTGAATAATTACTGATTTTACCTATCTCCAAATGTATCCCTCTTTTCTCTTATGCAACCCCATAGACACATAAAACTTTTCCATGTCAGCCATAGAAAAGTTTCATGTATGTTAAATATCGCTGTTAAAATTATTCCTCTGTCTTGCTGTCTTCACTGCCGGCAGCTGTTTCTTCTTTCTCATCGTCTGATGATACCATCGATGTTGCTTCACTCTTTAGACCTGTAAACGCCTTATCCGCAATATCCTTTGTTACGCAACATGCATCTACAACACCATCTAAGGCTGCAAGCAACTCACCCATATACTTGCTGACTGCATCGCACTCTTTCTTTACATTCTTTCTGAGTACATATGCTTCGCTGGTCGCTTTGTTTGTAATAGCTTCAGCTTCCTTCTGTGCATTTTCTTTCTGTGTTCTGCACTCATAATCTGTCTTTGCACTTAAAGCTTCTGCAGCTTCATGTGCTTTATTTCTTGTACGCTCGCTGTCGCTGTAAGCCTGTTCCTTCAAACTTGCGCAGGTTGCTTCCGTCTCATCATACATCTGCTTGCACTTTGCATTTGTCTCTGTCTCAAGTGCATTGCAACGATCGGTTGTATCCTTCTCCATTGCTTCACACTTTGCAGCCATCTCTGCATGCTGCGCCTCACACTCTTTATTCGTCTGGGCGATCAGCGCATCTGCGCTCTCTCTTGCCTCTAAGAGTGTTCTTGAAATGGATTCATATCTTCCTGCGGATTCGAATTCTTTCTGCTTATAAGCGTTTACCTGCTCCTTCAGAGATTCAATCTCGCTTTCATATTCGGAATTCTTAGTCTTAAGTCCTTCGATCGTCTTATTCGACTCTGTCAGGTTTACTTCTCTCATAGTCTTAAGGCTTAATACAGCTTCGCTGAGCTTATTTACATTTGCTTTTAACTCATTAACTTCCTTCTCATGGTCAGCCTTTAACTCCTCAATATAATAATCAACCGAATTCTTATCATATCCACCAAATGTTACAGTCTTAAATGTAGACTCTGCCTTTACTTCTGTTTCATCAAAATTATCTTTGTTCTCTTTTGCCACGATAATCCCTCCAAAATAATCTATTATTTAAGCTGCGCCCGATGTCTTAACAGGATCTGTTACCGGCATCCCTTTCTATTGTGTGTGTGATACTCATGCTTTCCGGCGCAAATGCTCATTTTCTGTAAACACCAATTGAAATGATTATAACACACCCTTATTGTTTTGCACAATTATTTTTTCTTAATTTAGTTACAAAGCACATATTTTGTGCTATATTGAACGAAGAAAATACAAATCGAACTGTTAGGAGGAATTTTTATCAACATGAAACGTACAAGAAACTATCTGACAGCCATTCTTATGATCGTGATCGGTCTTATCTCACTTACCGGCTGTGGTCAGAAGAAAGCTACTGCATACCAGTCGTATGTGAAAAATCTTCTCGATGTCAATTACAAAGGTGATTACACCAACTATATAAAAGAAAACAAAGGAAATGAAACCGACGCACTCGCTATGTATCAGGAATGTCTGTCAAATCTGGCAAATCAGCTGATCTCGCACTACAACCTGAATACAAATAAGTCTGTCGAGGTTACCCAGACTTTCACGACTCTTGCAACTACGATCTATAGTAATGCAAAATATGAAGTCTCTGAAAGTTATAAAGAAAATGGCGATTATTATGTGGATGTAACTATTTATCCGATCGCAGTCTTAGACCAATCCTACGACGAGATCATGTCATATATAGAGGATTTCAACAAGGATGTCAATAATGGCGTATATAACGATGTTAAAAAAGAGGAATACGATAAGAAGTTTGCAAACGGAATTGCCTCCATCCTCACTTCTCATGCAGAGAATCCTGAATATAAAGATGCCGTTGTCGTAAAAGCACTTATCAACGATGATGGCGAATACTACAGTATCGCATCCGACAGCCTCACGGAGATCGATCAGGCGATGGTCGCCACCGAAACCGCCGACGCTACGGAAACCGACACTTCCGAAGAATAAACGAGTGAACGACAACAGCACCAATTTTTATCTAAAAAAAAGAACAATACCCTTTCACTACGCAGAACACTCTCGTTCTATTTCTCACGTAGCGGTACTAAACTCCCACCTAATGGTGGTTTGTTAAGGACCGACGTTCGTAACTGAGACCTTAGCGAGGTTAGTTCGAAGTTATACAGAGTAAAAAAGTCTGCTACATGAAAGATATTGTTCTTTTTTCTATCTATACATACTACACACTGTTGTCTTTCTGCCTACTGATATAATACTTACAGAATAGTTATATGAAAAGGCTTCATCTGTCAGAAACAAGACGAAGCCCCTTTTGTTTAAATGATCATATCCAGCATTTATTTGTTCGATATCATAAAGCGATACTTTTATTTTGTTTATTTCTCGCGGAATGTGAATTCCTCGTTTGCAAGTTTGAATTTACTGCCATCGATCAGCATCATGTCTGTGCCGCTGTTGATGATCTTTCCGCCAAGGTAGGTGTGGTTGGTTGATTTGTTATCACGCAGATAATAAACGCCATTGACGTTGATGATATATGCATGACGACGGCTGACGGAATTGTTGTCTGTTACCTGATAATCAACACCCTGTGCCGACTTACCGATACAGAAGATCGGCTTGTCTATCTTGATACGCTCACCGGTTCTGGTTCTAACGATCACAGGTCCCGGTTTGCCTTTTGTTGCATTTGTAAGAACTGTCGTTGATGTTGCATCAGATTCGTCATCATCGAATCCGATATCACTGCCGGAATAATCTTTTACTTCCTTCGCCAGCTTAAAGCTTGGAGTTGATACAACAGTTGTCTGCAACGGAGCTTCTGTATTTTCTTCTACAGCTTCTGCCATCTGCGGTCTTACAATAAAATGCTGTTCATCTTCCGGATGAACATTATTATCATTCTTCATATCTGTGATAAACTTATAGAACTCTGACAGATAAAATGATGGATTGTGATCAAAAAACTTGATCAGTTCATATCCACAATCTGATGCTTTTTTATTTGCAAAATCAAGTTTGTTGATCAGATCTCTGACGAACTTCTCCATATTGCATTTTTCCATCGGTTTATCAATCGGAAGGAATACAAGCTGTACACTCATATCCTCCAGATTCAAATACATATATCCAATATTCAGGATAACCTTTCCCAGTGGCATATCATTCGCCTTCAGATACATCAGCTGGTCTGTTATACTGAACATGATATCTACCAATTCATCTCTGTGAATCTTCTTGGTGATAAACTGATTCATCGTAATCATGGCCGGAATCGAATATGTAAGTGCTCTCTGTCCATCAATATACTCTTCATGACAAAAGCTGTTGTTTCCTACAAATGATGTATTGTACAGCTCGACTTCATTATGAAGGATCTGGACATCATCTTCAATTTTAAAATATAATTTGTACTCGTCGCACAAATAGGTCTTCTCTGTGCTCATAATAACACCCTCCGCAATTATTCTCCAGCCACTCAAGTCCCTTTTACTCTACCGTAACAGACTTGGCAAGATTACGTGGTTTATCTACATCCAGCCCTTTCGCATCCGATGTGTAATATGCGATCAACTGCAAAATAACAGCCGCTGCAAATACTGTAAACAAACTATCCTGCTTAGGTATTCTTATATGCTTATCACATATCTGGGTATCAGTAACTTCATCACCCATACTAATTAGAATAACATATGCTCCCCTGGCTTTTACTTCCCTTATATTTGAAACCATCTTCTCGTAAACAGCCGGCTGAGTCGCTAATGCGATAACCGGTACATTCTCTGTGATCAGAGCAATCGTACCATGTTTTAACTCACCCGCCGCATAAGCCTCCGCATGAACATAGGATATCTCCTTCAACTTCAGAGCCCCCTCCAGTGAAAGAGTATAATCCATGCCCCTTCCGATAAAAAATGCATCCGGAGCCATTTTTATATAATTAGCGACAGCCTTGACCTCATCTGCCTGAAGCAGGGTTTCTTCGATCACCGGAATTGTTCCAAGTAATTTACCGATAAATTCCTTTGCCCGATCTTCTGAATAAATACCTTTTACAAGTCCAAGTCTGCAACCGATTAAATACATTGCTGCCATCTGAACCGAATATGCCTTTGTGCTTGCTACCGCAATCTCCGGTCCGGCATGTGTGTATAACACATAATCACTTTCTCTTGCAATTGTAGAACCCTTTACATTTACAATCGAAATAACCTTTGAACCACATCGTTTTGCCAACCGCATCGCCTCCAGAGTGTCGATCGTCTCGCCAGACTGGGAAGTAACGATAACCAGTGTCTTCTCATTGATCAGTGGTTCTTTATATCGAAATTCCGATGCGATCTCAACATTTACCGGTATACGAAGCTCCGATTCGATCATTGCCTTGCCAACAATTCCTGCATGCATCGCTGTTCCGCATGCGATCACTGTAATGTTTTCGCAATTTTTGAACACCTCATCATCAATTCCGTCCTCTGTAAAATCAGGAAGTGAATTTACAATTCTTGGTGTGATCGTATTTCTCAGAGATTCCGGCTGCTCATAGATCTCCTTTAACATGAAATGCGGAAATCCGCCTTTCTGAGCCGCTGTGATATCCCATGTAATCTCAAGCATCTGTGGTCTTACTTCATTGCCCTTTAAGTCCTCAACCTTGATTCCACCCTCTGTCATTGTCAGAATATGATATTCTGGCACAACAAAATAATCCTTTGAGAATGAAATAATGGCTGTCAGATCGGATGCAATGATAGATCCTTCTTCACTGTGAGCCGCAACCATCGGGCTGACATTTCTCACCGCGTATATAATTCCGGGTCTGTCTGCAAACATGATACATAATGCAAACGATCCTGCAATTATCTTTACAACTTTCCGAATCGCCGTAATCGGATCGCCCTCATACAACGTATCAAGTAAGGCTGCCACAACTTCTGAGTCGGTCTCTGATACAAGCTTATCTGCTAAACCATACTCTCTTATAATATCACTGTAATTCTCAATGATACCATTATGGATCAATGCAACATTTCCACATCTATGTGGATGCGCATTTGCATCTGTAACACCACCATGTGTTGCCCATCTCGTGTGTCCGATACCGCAGGTTGAAGAATATTCTCCGTCTTTGCATAACTCTCTGAGTTCGCTTACCCTTCCTGCCTTTTTTCTGATCGTCAAAGTGTCATCATCATTCAAAAGTGCAATACCCGCACTATCATAGCCTCGGTACTCCAGCCGTTCCAGTCCATCGATCAGGATGTCCTTCGCCGGCTTTCTTCCTGTAAAACCTATGATTCCACACATATATTCAATTAACTCCTTTCGGCATATGATGCAGTTTGTTCTTTAAGTAACTGTATCACGTTCTTAACGCGACAGTCTTATCTTATAATGCATCATTCAATTATCCGGTCATGCTGTTTTGTTTTGAGATTTCTCCCATATTTGACATACATGTGCGCATCCGGACTCTACGTAGAGGCATCCGCCGAATTTTCGATAACCTCCATCCTCGTTACCCTTCTCAACAGGCTGTACCGACCAACCACGTTTACACCGCATCTGTCAGTCCTTCAATGCCAGGATAAAAGGGACATGGCGCTAAGATTTCTAAATCTTTCCAAATCTGCTGTCTCCTTGTATAAGCAGACATTAAAATTCTATCATAGACCTACCAATAAATCAACGACTTCATACCTGTAAGCCTGTGATTTATTTTTTTATGCAACACATACCGGATCACAGCCGATATCCCACAGAACAGCGTTTTTTTGCTCCATACGCTTTACTCTAAGCGGAACAGGAAATTCTGCTGACCTTCTGCTATATCATCTGTGATCCGTTATGACTTTCTTTTATAAACTAGCTGATAAATGAACCACCCGGCAAGCCCTTCTCAGTTGTAAGCAGAGACAGGTTACCTTCTGCATCTTCCGCGCATAAAAGCATACCTTCCGATACAACTCCGGCAAGCTTACATGGCTTCAGATTCACGATCGCAACAACACGCTTTCCAACCATTTCCTCCGGTGTATAGAAGCCTTTGATTCCCGAAACGATCTGTTTTACATTGTTCTCACCGAATTTTACCTGTGAGCATAACAGTTTTCTGGAATTCTGAACTTCTTCGCAGGCAATGATCTCTCCGATCATCAGCTGCATTTTCTCGAATTCTTCAATGGTGATCTGCTGTTTATTTAATACAGAAGGATCTGCATTCAAAGCAGCGACCTTAGCTTCTGCCTGTTTCATTTTCTTCTTTTCTTCGGAATTCTCTTTTTCTTCCTTCTGCTTCTTTGCTTTCTCGTAGATAGTTTCTTCTACCGGAGGTGCAAACTTGGCAACTTCTGCCATAACTTCCTTTACGTCCAGTCTTGCGAACAGGATCTCAGGAGTTTCTGTTACCTTGTTTCCGGATGGGTAAAGTCCGAATCTTCCAAGCTCTGTTACCTTTCTCTTTGCAGCATTTAACTGGTTCAGGATCTTAACAGAGGTATCCGGCATATATGGCTCCAGAAGGGACGCACCGATCACGATGCTCTCAACCAGATTATATAATACGGTATTCAGACGATCCTGCTTTGTTTCATCTTTTGCAAGTGCCCAAGGCATCGTCTCGTCGATATATTTGTTGCATCTCTTGAATAAGGTGAAAATCTCTGAGATCGCATCTGCAACCTTTAACTTATCCATACATTCTGCGACCTTAATACGGCAGTTTAATACGACGTTCTTCAGGTCTTCATCTACTTCTTCTGTTACTCCGGTATTCGTAACTACGCCGCCAAAATATTTATTTGACATGGAGATCGTACGATTTACCAGATTTCCGAGTGTATTTGCAAGCTCGGAATTAATTCTTTCTACAACCAACTCCCATGAAATGATTCCGTCATTCTCAAATGGCATCTCATGCAGAACGAAGAAACGGACTGCATCCACACCAAACAGACGAACCATATCATCCGCATACATTACATTTCCCTTGGACTTACTCATCTTACCGTCATTCTGGATCAGCCATGGATGTCCGAAGATCTGCTTTGGAAGCGGTACTCCAAGTGCCATCAGCATGATTGGCCAGTAGATCGTATGGAATCTTAAGATATCCTTTCCGATCAGGTGTAAGTCCGCCGGCCAGTATTTCTTATATAATTCATCATTATTACCGTCTACATCATATCCAAGACCTGTGATGTAGTTTGATAATGCATCGATCCATACATAGATTACATGCTTGTCATCGAAATCAACCGGGATGCCCCACTTGAAGGATGTTCTGGATACACACAGATCCTGAAGTCCCGGCTTGATGAAGTTGTTGATCATCTCGTTCTTTCTGGACTCCGGCTGAATAAAATCAGGATTCTGCTCAATGTGCTTCATCAGTCTGTCCTGATATTTGCTGAGTTTGAAGAAATATGCTTCCTCTTTTGCTTCCTGTACCGGTCTTCCGCAGTCCGGACATTTGCCGTCTACAAGCTGTGAATCTGTAAAGAAGGATTCACATGGAGTACAGTATTTTCCTACATATTCTCCCTTATATATGTCACCCTGATCGTACAGCTTCCTAAAAATCTTCTGAACCTGTCTCTCATGATCTGCATCTGTTGTTCTGATAAATTTGTCGTAAGATGTGTTCATCAGATCCCAGATATCCTTAATCTCGCCTGAAATCTCGTCAACGAATTCCTTTGGAGTCTGCATGTTCTCAAAAGCCTTGTTCTCGATCTTCTGACCATGCTCATCGGTTCCGGTCTGGAATCTTACATCATATCCTGCGAATCTCTTGTACCTTGCAATGCTGTCAGCCAACACGATCTCGTAGGTGTTGCCTATATGAGGTTTACCTGATGCATATGCAATGGCGGTTGTAATATAATACGGTTTTTTTGCCATTTCAAAAACCCTCCTTGATAAAACTACAAACACGAATGAAATGTCTGCGCTATTTTTTCTGGCAATCTTATGTGGCCAGATAACAAAAATTATATGCCTTTTTTGTGCAAATTGTCAACAGATTCCATTTGTTTTTATACAGTTTTTGCAACCTTCATCTCTAAATAAAATTATGTCTTTTTTTTCGGATTTCTTTTGTGCTATAGTATGTCCGAACAGTGCGATCATGTAATACCGCACGACACATCTGCGGATCTGCCGTCATCTGTTACTGTTTAAAATTATACTTTTATTATTGAGGTTATTCTGTCATGAAAATTTTTTTAACGAAAACACCTGTTGTTATCACATTTGCGCTCATCTGCTGTGCCTTATGGGGAAGTGCATTTCCCTGCATCAAGATAGGCTACCGTATGTTTGCGATCGGCGGAAATGATACCGCATCCCAGATCCTGTTCGCCGGCATCCGTTTTCTGCTCGCCGGACTTATGGTTATCCTTATCTGCAGCTTCATATATAAAAAGCCTTTGATCCCACATAGCGGGGCAACGATCAAACGTATCTTTATCCTGTCATTGTTCCAGACTATCCTGCAATATGTCTTCTTTTACGTCGGTCTGGCAAATACGACCGGAAGCAAGGCAGCGATCATTGAAGCGGCAAACGTCTTTCTGGCGATCCTTGTATCGGGTCTGTTATTTAAAATGGAAAAGGTTACATCCAAAAAGATGCTTGGATGTCTGATCGGATTTATCGGAGTTGTTATCATCAATCTGGGAAATGGTGTAGACGCGCATTTCTCTCTCACCGGAGAAGGCTTCATCTTGTTATCAACAGTGGCTTATGCTTTCTCTTCAGTTATCATCAAATATTTTTCCGATAAGGAGAATCCTGTTCTGCTCAGTGGCTGGCAATTCTTTGTCGGCGGCTTCGTGATGATCCTCTGCGGTCTGGCCGGAGGCGGACATATCGCGGGAAGCTCTGCTCCTGCTGTCCTACTTCTGCTCTATATGGCGTTCATCTCGGCCTGCGCCTATACATTATGGAGTCTGCTGTTAGCGCACAATCCGGTATCAAGAATTGCCGTCTTTGGTTTCTCGAATCCGGTCTTTGGCGTACTGTTATCAGCTCTGCTTCTGCATGAAACATCTGCCTTAAATATCCGCTGTCTGGTCGCACTTGTTCTTGTCTGCGTAGGCATTATCCTTGCAAATAAAGAAAAAGCCAAGTAAAAAATGCCATATATCATCAAATTCGCCTGATGATATATGGCATTTTATTTTTATAGATTTCTCACAACGCCGAATATCAGCGCTGCTACGATCAGTATATAGATCAGAACCGTATCCACTGTACCAAGCCGATATGTATCTCTTTTTATATAGTTCAAATCTCCCCTGACTATCAGATATATGATACATGGTCCTGCAATGTACAAAAACGGATTATAGGAAAAGGATGTCCGTATCTCTCCTTTTAATAAAAACAGGCACGCTCTGGTTATCCCACAACCGGGGCACTGCCAACCGGTCAGAACCCGAAATATGCAGGGAACCGCCAAACCGGTCAGTCTGACAAATGCCGCATACAGGATTCCTGCTAAAAGGATAATGACATCCCGATATATAATCTTTCGGACACGATTTTTCTTTTCTTTCATATACGTTTCTTACTGTCCGTTATATGGGTTGTTATTATCATTTCCATTGTTGTATGGATTATTGCCGCCCTGATTGTAACCACCATACTGCTGATTCTGGTTGTAACCGCCGTTATATGGCTGCTGATTCTGGTTGTAACCGCCGTTATATGGCTGCTGATTCTGGTTATAAGCTCCATACTGCTGATTCTGATATCCACCATTATACGGCTGATTATATCCTGTTGTTCCGCTGTACTTGTTAACCGCATCCTGCGCTAATGCATAGTTGATGATTCCAAGTCCAAGAAACTGAAGAACTACAAACAGGATACCACTGTTGCTTGATGGCATACCGTTTCTGTTCTTGATGATATCGACCTTTTCACCCATCTTATATGCCCAGTACCATCCGTAAATATTACAGGTAACAATCGTAAGCAGCAGTGCCATTCCACCACCTGCCAAGTCATTCTCGCCTGACATCTCATTTGTATCATCTGTAATACATACAAACCAATAAAGCCCATAGATACCACAGGTGACAATTGACAATAAGATACACATGCCAATACTTCTTTGTTTCATACTTTCCTCCTTGCCGACGCGCCTTTCGCATCTCTTTCATAATAAAAAAAGTATAAAATATTTATAAACAACTGTCAACGAAGTTATACAAAAATATTGCACATTCGGCAATGTTATTGCGTAATCTTCCGTAGTTTGTATCTTATTCTGCTTCATTCCGACAAAATTCCAATAAATTCCAACAATTGCATACAAAAAAATTGAAAAAAAATACATATCGTGGTACAATTTGTTTTTCTGTTATTATTTCATTAATGATATTATAAATATGCCCTGCTTTTTCATTTTATGATATACAGATTTATATCATTTTTTCTGTATAATTTATGCATATATGCGAAGCAGTGACGGATACATACTATTTATTTTAAAGAGGTGTCAGATATGAAAAACATGTTAAACTTCAAGGAATTCACAGCAGATGAGCTGATGGATATCCTGAACCTTGCTCTGGATATGAAGAAGAATCCGGAGAAGTACAGCGAATCATTAAAAGGTAAGAAACTTTATACTTTATTTGAAAAGACATCAACCAGAACCTTCCTTTCATTTGCAACCGGCATTACTGAACTAGGCGGTACCTACTACAACCAGTTATGGAAGGATTCCAACTTTGTACTTGGTGAACCTGTTTCCGAGATCAAATATGTCTGCCGTAATGTTGATATCATCATGGCACGTCTGATCAAGAATGAAACTGTTGAATTATTTGGCAAGAATGCAACTGTTCCGTTTATCAACGGCTGCGACAATTCCTACCATCCTTGCCAGATCCTTGCAGATGCCCTCACTATTCTTGAGAAGTTCGGAACGCTGGATGTCAATCTGATGTACATCGGCGCAAAGAACAATGTATTTAACTCCCATGTTGAATTCTTCTCCAAGATGAAGAAAGGTACTTTATACGGACTGACCCCACTTGTAAATGAGACAGCCTGCGGCCCTGATTTCTATGAAGAAGCAAAGAAAAGCGGTCATTACATCGAACTCGATCCTTCTATGTCTATGGAAGAAGCAAAAGAATATGCTAATAAGATGGATGTCCTCTACACGGATACATGGGTAGATATGGAATTCTTTAACAATCCTGCTTACCAGAAGCAGAAGGAAGAAACCCTTGCAAAAATGATGCCTTACCAGTTAAACGGCGACTTCACAAAAGACAGCAAAGCGATCGTATTCCACGATATGCCAATGCATGTCGGCTTTGAGATCTCTCAGGATGTCGTAGATAAGAACCTCGACCATATCCTAGACGAGGCAGAAAACCGCCGTCATGCCGAAAAGGCCGTAATGTACACACTCTTAAATTCATAAAACCGGTTGCATGCCATTCAGGCAGGTGCTATAATCGTGGATAGCAAATTTGTAAGGAGGCTGCCATGAAGCATCTTATAGATCCAATGGATTTAAGTATGGAAGAGCTTGATCACATTTTGAATCTTGCTCAGGATATTATTGATCATAAAGAAAAATACAGTGAGCTATGCAAAGGAAAGAAGCTCGCTACTTTATTTTTTGAACCAAGTACAAGAACTCGTTTAAGTTTTGAAGCTGCCATGATGGAATTAGGCGGTAATGTACTTGGTTTTTCTTCTGCCAGTTCATCATCCTCATCTAAGGGTGAAAGCGTTGGTGATACAGTAAAGGTTGTAAGCTGTTATGCAGATATCATAGCTATGCGCCATTTCAAGGAAGGTGCTCCGATGCTTGCATCCATGAAATCCGATGTACCGATCATTAATGCAGGTGACGGTGGACATAACCACCCAACACAGACACTGGCTGATCTTTTAACGATCAAACGTGAAAAAGGAAGACTGGACAACCTTGTGATCGGCTTCTGCGGAGATCTGATGTTTGGACGTACCGTTCATTCTCTGATCAAAGCAATGTCCCGTTATGAAAATATCAGTTTTGTGCTTATTTCACCGGATGAATTAAAAATTCCTGATTATATCCGCACAGAAGTGATCGAGAAGAATAATATACCTTATAAGGAAGTTTCTTCTATGGAGGATGTGATCGGAGAACTGGATATCCTCTATATGACAAGAGTACAGAAAGAACGTTTCTTCAACGAAGCAGATTACATCCGATTAAAGGATACTTACATACTGGATAACAGCAAGATGGCACTTGCCCGTCCGGATATGTGTGTCCTCCATCCGCTGCCACGAGTAAATGAGATTGCTGTTGAAGTAGATGACGATCCAAGAGCATGTTATTTTCGTCAGGTATTAAATGGTAAATATGTCCGTATGGCATTAATTGCCACACTGCTTGGTTTAGCATAGGAGGTACAAACAGATGAACATAGACAGTATTCAAAACGGTATCGTACTTGATCACATTGCCGCAGGCAAGGCACTCCAGATCTATAATGACCTGCATCTCGACAAGCTGGACTGCTCCGTAGCCATTATCAAAAATGTCAAAAGCCAGAAAATGGGTAAAAAGGATATCTTAAAAATAGATCAGGATATCGACATCAACCTTGATGTCCTTGGTTATATCGATCCGGATATCTCGGTTAATATTATCCGCGACGGAAAACTGGTAGAAAAGAAAAATATCGAACTTCCGGAACGTCTGGTAGGCATCAAGAAATGTACCAATCCACGTTGCATTACCTCAACGGAACAGGGTATCCAGCACATATTCAAGCTTACCGACAGAGCACACAGGATTTATCGTTGTATTTATTGCGAAGCAGATAAATAATTTTACTTACTATTTACTTTTTGCAAAAATATGCTATAATCTAGAAGTTATCTGTGCGGTAATGCATCGAAAAAACTCACCGGCACGATAACCAGACTTTTTAAATATGCTGATTAATATTTAGAGGTGCAATTAGTATGGAACAATATGTGATCAAAGGCGGTCAGCCTCTTGAAGGAGAGGTAACAATTGCAGGTGCAAAAAATGCGGCACTCGGTATTCTTGCTGCTGCTGTTATGACCGACCAGGAAGTTATAATAGAAAATGTACCAAATGTCCGAGATACACGGGTTCTCCTGCAGGCGATCGAAGGTATCGGCGCAAAAGTCCGTTACATAGATGAGCACACGGTTTCTATCTGCGGAGCCTCCATTAATCCGAACAGCGATCTATGTGTAGATGACGAATTTATTCGTAAAATCCGTGCTTCTTATTATCTGTTAGGAGCACTGCTTGGAAAATATAAGCGCTCTCAGGTAGCATTACCCGGCGGCTGCGATATCGGAGCCAGACCGATCAATCTTCATATAAAAGGATTTGAAGCACTTGGTGCACAGGTTGATATTACAAATGGAACTATCTCCACTTATGCCGAAGAACTGATTGGAAGCCATATTTATATGGATGTTGCATCCGTTGGTGCAACGATCAATATTATGATGGCTGCAGTTCTCGCTGAAGGTAAAACCACCATTGAAAACGCAGCAAAAGAACCACATATTGTCGATGTTGCCAACTTCTTAAACAGTATGGGCGCAAATATCAAAGGTGCAGGAACTGATGTCATCCGTATCCGTGGTGTTAAAGAACTTCATGGTACTACTTATTCCATCATTCCGGATCAGATTGAAGCCGGTACATTTATGGTAGCTGCTGCTGCAACAAAAGGAAATGTTCTGATCAAGAATGTCATTCCAAAGCATCTGGAAGCTATCACCTCCAAGTTGAACGAGATTGGTGCTCACGTTATTGAATATGATGATTCTGTAAGAGTCATGTCAGATAAACGTTTGAAGTCTACTAATATCAAGACACTTCCATATCCCGGATTTCCGACTGATATGCAACCACAGATGGCTGTTACACTGGCTCTTTCAAACGGAACAAGCATCGTAACCGAAAGTATATTTGAAAATCGTTTCAAATATGTTGCGGAACTTACAAGAATGGGCGCTCATATCCGTGTGGAAGGCAATACCGCTATTATCGATGGTGTCGAATCCTTCACCGGAGCGAATGTTGCCGCTCCTGATCTCCGAGCCGGCGCTGCCCTTGTGATTGCCGCATTGGTAGCCGATGATTTTTCAGTTGTATCCGATATCAAGTATATCCAGCGCGGATATGAGAAATTCGACGAAAAACTTCAGTGTCTTGGCGCAAAGATTGAAAAAGTAGATACCGAAAAGGACATTCAAAAGTTCAAGTTAAAAATCGGATAATCCGATTACTGATATACCCAAAAATGGATTTTGCTTATATGCAGAATCCATTTTTTTTTACGATTTTTCATAGTTTTTTGAGAAAAAAGGGTTTTGTTTTTTTCAGATTATGGTAAACTGTTTTTCAAGAGCGTTTTCGCGTTCTTTTTATGTTTTGAACCCTGAAGGAGAATACACATGACAAACAAAAAGTCTTATACCGGATCGGGATACACCTGTATGTTTCTGCTTACAGCACTTATTTTCAGTCTCCTGATCTGCTTATTTATAAACAACGGCATGGCCGATGCTGCCGGAAAGGAAGGATATATCTCCGAGGGACGTACAAATGTCTACTTCAGAGAATCCCCCGGCGGAAATCCTGTTCAGGAAAACGGAAGTAACATTATGTTAAATGGGGGGCAGGCATTAAACGTCGTTGATACCTCTAACGGTTCCTGGTATAAGGTTACTCTGGTATATAACGGAACAACTTATACCGGATATGTATCTTCATCATTTATCACCCTCGGGAAAAAAGAAGATTCATCGGATACCGAAGCTACAACAGCAAGTGCCGGCGGTTCCGATTCCGACTTTGAAGCATATCTGACCAAACAGGGCTTCCCGGAAAGCTATAAACCACAGCTTCGTGATCTGCATGCCCTCCATCCAAACTGGACATTCAAAGCTATACAGACCGGATTAGACTGGAACACGGTTATCGACAATGAGATCAACAAAGCAGGCCAGATTAAAAATCTGGTTCAGGGAACCAGCGGAGCCCCTCATTATAACTGGCGTTCTACCACAGTCGGATATAACATCAAGACGGACAAATGGTCCTCTTACGATGGCTCGAACTGGTTTGCTGCTTCAAATGATTTTGTCACTTATTATCTGGATCCACGAACTTACTTATACGAGCGCTTTGTATTTGCATTTGAAAATCTTTCATATGAAGATACCCAGACCAAATCCGGCGTAGAATCGATTCTTTCCGGTACATTTATGTACAAGTCCAAACCATCCGGATACAGTTATACATATTCCGAGTTAATCATCAAAGCCGGGCAGGCAGTCGGTGTCAGCCCATATCATATTGCGTCCCGTATCAAACAAGAGGTAGGTTCATCCCTGAGCTCGGTTACTAACGGAAAACACGCTAAATATCCGGGCATCTATAACTTCTATAATATCGGTGGCTATGACAGTGCCAGCGGTAATGCTGTAACAAATGCTCTGCGCTGGGCAGCGACCAGCGGTTCCTACGGAAGACCATGGAACAATGTCTACAAGTCCATTTATGGTGGCGCACAGTATATCGGCAACAACTACATTTTGAAAAAACAGAATACTTTGTATACACAAAAATTTAACGTTACAAATACATCCAACCTGTTCTCTCATCAATATATGTCAAATGTACAGGCTGTATCATCAGAAGCATCGAAAGTATTTAATGCCTACGCAGGCTCCGGTACCTTAAATGATGCGATCACTTTCAGCATTCCGGTCTATACCGATATGCCGGACACAAACACGGGGAAACCGGCAGACAGCGGCAATCCGAATAATTATCTGAAGTCTCTTACGATCGATAATTATTCACTGACACCGACTTTTGCCATCAACTCAACAAAGAAATATTCCCTGATCGTATCTGAGAACACAACCTCGGTTAAGATCTCCGCCACCCCGGTAAACAGCCATGCTTCTGTATCCGGAACCGGAAAGATCTCCCTGTCAAAGGGAACAAATACAGCTAAAGTTACAGTTACAGCACAAAGTGGTGCAAAACGAACTTATACCATAACTATAGTCCGCGGTAAGTCAACCGGAAACGGAGGATCTGATCCTGAATTTGACGGAGACTACATCATCTCCGACGAAACAATCAGCGGAGTAGCTCCATCAACTACTGTCTCCTCTTTCCTGTCAACTCTAGGATGCACAAACGGAACGATAAGCATTACAAATGCTTCCGGTAAGGAAAAGACATCCGGTAAGATCGGAACAGGTGACATTGTAAAGATCACAGTATCCGGTAATACAAGCACTTATAATGTTATTATCTTTGGTGATGTAACAGGTGATGGTGTGATCAATGCACTGGATCTGTTAAAGATTCAGAAACATATCATCGGCGCCTCCTCATTAAAGGGTGCATTCCTGCAGGCAGCCAATATCAAACGAAGCGGCGGTCTCTCTGCACTGGATCTGTTAAAGGTTCAGAAATTCCTGATGGGTGCTGCCAAGATTTCACAAAAATAAGCCTTTTACAAGGTTATGATAGGAGATATTACTATGAATAAGCTAAAAAAATGTACAGCGATGATTCTGGTTCTAATCATGGCTCTCAGCTGTTTTGTGTATGGAAACGCGATAAAAGCGCAGGCCGCTTCTACCCAGTTCTCCATTTCCCTTTCATCTTCAAGTGTATCAAAGGGAGGTTCGGTAACAGTAACCGTATCAGTAAGCTGCTCCGAAGCACTGGGTGCATACAGCTATTGCTTGTCCTATGATTCTTCCGTTCTGGAATACACTTCCGGTGACGGATATGGCGGAGGCGGTACAATTTCCTGTGCCGGATACGGTGACGGAAATATCAAATCTGCTTCTAACAGCTTTACATTTTCTGCTATCGCAAGCGGCTCTTCCTATGTAGGTACAGGAAGCTCAGACGTATATACTTGGGGTGAGGAAAGCTGCTCTGTCTCAAATGCCGGTGCTACGATCACTGTAACAGCAGCAGGTAGCGGCAACAACGGTGGAGATTCCACCACTCAGGCTGCAACTACACAAGAACAGGGTTCCACCGAAGCCGGAAGTACCGAAAGCGGAGAATCTACAGAAAGCACCGAAGAAACTTCCGAGGAGACAACCGAAGAAATGTCCGATAATTGTTTCCTTTCATCCCTTCAAATCACACCGGGCGAATTAAAGCCGGAATTTTCAAAGGATGTATATTCATATGAGACAACTGTTCCGGGTGAAACAACAAGTCTCGCCATCAATGCTTTACCGGAAGATTCCAAATCATCTGTATCTATTGACGGAAACGAGAACTTCGAACCGGGCAAGCAGGCACATGTTACGATAAAAGTTACCGCCGAGACAGGCGACACCCACATTTATGATCTTACGGTAAATGTTGAGGAAATCGTTGATACACGGGCTGTTATCAATGTAAACGGAACCGATTATTATTTCTCTCAGGATTATAGCAAGATCAGTGTCCCTGAAGGGTTTGCCCAATCAAAAGAAAAATTTGATGGCGCCGATGTAATCTTATATACTTCTCCTAATGGTCAGATCAAATGTGCATATCTGACGGATAAAGATGGAAAAAACGGGGCATGGTACATCATTGATCTGAATGCAAAAACAGCAGTTCCGTTGATCAATGTGCAGTCGTCATATAAGAATTTTATTATTCTGGAACCATCTGACAACGTAAGCAAGCCGGAAGGTTACAGCTCATTCTCTTATGATTTTGGTGGAAACACCGTTACTGCTTACCATGTAACAGAAAATGATGAAGTTATCTTGGTATATGCTATGAGTCCGGATTCTGACCCAAGCTGGTACAGATACGATACAGTTGAGAAAACATTTGTCCGATATAATGCAGATCCTGTAACGGAAAAGCAGGAAGAAGCTGCATCAAACGGTTCATTCTTCGACCAGCATAAGGATAAGGTTCTGACAATCTGCATCATTGTCGTTGTAGTTATGTTCTTCCTTATCATCATCCTTGCATGCATGCTTGTACGTGTGATCCGAAAGGGTCTGCCTGAAGACGATGAGCCGGATGATCCGAACGATCCTGATAAAATGGCCGATGAAGATATTGATACTGACGCTATAGACGACGCCGGCGATAATGTCGAATCTAATGCCAACGAAGATATTCATGCAAATGCTATTGATAACGCCGGTGATAGTGTTGAGGCAAATGCCACAGATGATGCCGGCGATAGTGTTGAGTCAGATGCCACAGATGATACCGACGATAATATTGAGGCAGATACCACAGATGATGCCGATGATGCAAATGTTGATTCTGAGACATCAGAAACCAGTAGTGTTACCGACGTTGCAGACAACTCAGAAATTATGGATGACTCTGCTAAAGCAGACACTATAGACGATACTGCGGATTCAGACAGCTCCGAAGATTCCGAACAGCTTGTCTTAAACGAGTCTTCTGACAAGGATTCTATTGAGGCATCTTCGATCCCTGAGATTAAGGCCAAAACAGAACCTGCTGAAGCAGATACGACCGATTTACAGGCTACAACAGAGGAAGCGGTTGCTACAGATACCACTGAGGCAGAACAGCCTAAACCGGATGCAAATGCTTCTGTAAAAGAAACAGCCGCTGCTACTCACGATGGAATGACGGAATTAAAAGCAGAACCTGCTACCAAGGCAGAAAACATTACATCTACCAGATTAAGTGCTGGTGCAAAGAAGGAACAGGAATTAACACCGGCAGAAGAGATCGTGAAGAAAGCTGCTCAGTATTCATCTATGAATACCGCAGACCTGTCAGAGGTATTCAACATGGCCGAAGCGATCATCAACCATGAAGATCCTAAGAAGAATGCCGGTTCCTTACAGTTCAAGCCGATCAAGCAGAACGCACCGGAGGATAAAAAGGAAAAATAAGATTTTAATAATAGCAAAATAAGACCTGACCAGAATTGTTTGTTATTCTTTATTAAGGTTTCTAATCACGTTTGCCTACCTTTGTTTCACTCAATTTTATATGCACATGTCTCTGCCGCGATAAAAACTTTTGCGGCGACGACATGGCACAAAATTGAATGAAACTCAGTCGGCTACACTATGGATTATGAAACCTTAATCAGAAATAACAAACTCTGTCAGGTCTTATTTTTATTTTTACAATAGCGTCAATATTAAACAAGCAAACGTGATTATAAACCTTATTCAAGAGCTGCAAACTTCCGACAGGCTTTTTATCTATACCTTTTATAAATATGCCTTTAGCATATCAACTTTGTCGAGCTTCTCCCACGGAAGGTCGAGGTCAGTTCTTCCAAAGTGTCCGTATGCTGCTGTCTGCTTGTAGATTGGTCTTCTGAGGTCAAGCATCTTGATGATACCGGCCGGGCGAAGATCGAAATGCTCACGAATGATCTCAACCAGCTTCTCATCGGATACCTTTCCTGTTCCAAATGTATCTACCATGATAGATGTAGGTCTGGCAACACCGATCGCATAAGACAACTGGATCTCACATTTATCTGCAAGTCCTGCTGCTACAATGTTCTTTGCTACATATCTTGCTGCATATGCTGCTGAACGGTCAACCTTTGTGCAATCCTTTCCTGAGAAAGCCCCGCCGCCGTGACGGGCATATCCGCCATAAGTATCTACGATGATCTTACGTCCTGTAAGTCCACTGTCACCATTCGGTCCGCCGATAACGAATCTTCCGGTCGGATTAATAAAGAACTTAGTATCTTCATCTACCATATCAGCAGGAAGAACCGGATCAAATACATACTTCTTGATATCTTCGTGAATCTGTTCCTGTGATACTTCCTCGCCATGCTGAGTTGAAAGAACTACTGCATCGAGCCTCTTTGCTTTTCCATTCTCATCGTACTCTACTGTTACCTGAGTCTTACCATCCGGTCTAAGATATGAAAGTGTTCCGTTCTTTCTTACTTCTGTCAGCTTTCTTGCAAGCTTATGTGCAAGTGCAATCGGATATGGCATATATTCCGGGGTCTCATTTGTTGCAAATCCGAACATCATACCCTGATCTCCTGCACCGATCGCTTCGATATCATCATCGCTCATCAGATGTTCTTTTGCTTCTAACGCCTTATCAACACCCATTGCGATATCTGCTGACTGTTCGTCAATTGCTGTGATAACACCGCAGGTATCGCAGTCAAATCCATATTTTGCTCTGTCGTATCCAATCTCACGGATCGTCTCACGAACGATCTTCTGAATATCTACATATGCTTTTGTTGTAATCTCACCCATTACAAGTACAAGACCTGTTGTAATAGATGTCTCGCAAGCCACACGGCTCATTGGATCCTGTTCCATCAACGCATCCAATACCGCATCTGAAATCTGGTCACAGATTTTATCCGGATGACCTTCTGTTACTGATTCTGATGTGAATAATAATTTTTCCATCATTTCCTCCTTGTATAAATACTGTCTATAGCTATAGCCATGCGTATTCGTTCACATGACTTTCTGATTTTTCTTTTTTTCAGACAGGACGTCTCTACCTGATTTTAGGCAAAAGAAAAATCCGCTCTGAGCGGATTGATAAAATCAAACCTCTCATTGTTCGACGTCTGCATATTACAGACTCGCTCAGGAAGGCACCTTCCATACAGGTATTTCTTTCACCTGTTCCGGGGTTGCCATGGCTTCACAGTCCCTTATGACTCCACCATTCTGAATAAGAGCATTTATAAATATTTACTTGTATTCGAACTGCAATGCAGTTCAGAAACAGCTATACTGTAACTGATAAATCTTCATAAGTCAATAGGAAATTTATATTTTGCGACAAAAAATCAATAATTTTACATAGATCACAGCACTGTTTTTTAATTTTTAGCATTTTCAGAATAAAATAATATTTCATCTTAAAAAGGTTATACTATAAAATCACCCTGCCAAGCAGATATAAAATGAGCAAATGTGCCGGATAGAACACATAGAATGCATATTTTAGAACTTTATTCTTTCGACCATACTCTCCGTTATACAGACTGATCGGTAGGATCGCCAAAACAGCATAGAGCTGTCTTATTCCGTAAAACAGGAAATACAACACCGCCGATACGATCGCAAATCCCATATTCTGACGCAGTTTCCTGCTAAATGGATAATGTCCCGTCACAAGGCCGGCATTTCTGAATGCATGTTCCGCTGTGCCATCTTGGGTCGAATAATACATTAATACGATCAGAAGGATGCCGGCAATTCCATAATCAAAATGCAGCGCTTCTGCAACTACCATAATGACAACAATTCCGATGACTGCTCCCATCTGATTCCATTTTGCTACCTTTCCGAGATAAAGCACGATCAGCCCTGCTGCAAGCGTAAAGAAGATATTCTGCTTTTGCATATCAAACAGACGACCGGTTGTTACCAGATCAAAAGGGACTTCCGAAATCAAGGCAAACAAAAAAAGCCGGATAAAATATTTTCTGATATCCGACGTATGTCTGTATCCTTCTACCAGCAGAAATGCAAATATAGGAAATGCGAGCCGTCCTACAGCCCGCATTATCCAGTTATTATTCATTAGAACAAATCCTACATGATCGCACAACATAAAAATACATGCCAGAAGCTTTAACTGATTTGAAGTTATCCCTGTCTCTGCCCTTTTATCCATGTTTTCCTTAAATTCTCTTACGAAGTGCCTTTGACAACTGATCCAGTTCCTCATTGTCTGACTGACCCGGAACCCATGTAACTGTAACCGTATCCTTAATGAATCGCGGTACAAGATGCATGTGAAAATGGAATACTGTCTGTCCTGCAGCAGCGCCATTGTTCTGAATAATGTTCAGTCCGTCAGGATTTAATTCCGCTTTCTGAGCCTTGGCAACCTCTGTTGCAATCGTAAAGATCTTTGAAGCAGTATCCGCGTCCATGCTATATATATCATCATAATGTTCTTTTGGTATAATTAAAGCATGACCTTTATTTGCAGGATTTACATCAAGTATTACTCTACATATGCTGTCTTCATAAACTGTCGCTGATGGTATCTCACCATTTGCAATCTTGCAAAAAATGCAATCGTCCTTACCCATAAAAGTTTCCTCCTTAATTGCTTTTTCCATTTTACTCCATTATGTGAGATTTTACAAGCTTTATGTGGTTTGGGTTCCACCAAGCCCATATAATTCATCTAATTTATCCGAATATTCTGTATTCATGGTTCTGCGACACGCCTCTGCTAATTCATCCGGTGTCTCCCATACAAAAGGTTCCATGTCTCTTTACCCCGTAAATTATTTATATAGATAATATTTTATCTTTTTATTCTACATTTTTGTTGTAATAGACAATATATTATCCATATTTATTATATGATATCATCTTATTATTTTTAATTTATATTTATTCAAAAATAAAATATGCTTACAGCCTGTCGAATAAAAATGAAGCATATCATGTATTTTTCATGCCGATCCGACTGACTGTAAGCACATTTCATCAATAAAGCGTCTTATAAAATGTATTCTTTCTGTCATTTGCCTGTGGAAATTCTGTTCTTGCCAGTCTGACTCCCCCGGAATCAATATCTGCAACACGCAGCTTCTCACTAACCCGAACCGATATATCCCGTCCAAGCCAGTCATATACATGAGAGCCCGGAATATAGTGAAGCCCATCTCCATCTCCGACCCGGTTGACAGCGATCACATATGCCTGATTCTCGATCGCCCTTGCTTTTAAAAGTGTTTCCCATTGTTCCGCCCTTGTTTCCGGCCAGTTTGCGATTACCATGACAGCCTCATACCGGTCTCTCATTGCAGAGAAAATCTCCGGGAAACGAAGATCATAGCAGATATATCCGCCTATCCGGATATCCTTTACCTGTGCCTGTACAAGCTTTTCTCCTGCCCGATATACCTTATCCTCACCGCTATATGAAAATGGATGGATCTTAGCATAATCAAGCAATACATTTTCTCCATCCACAAGCACCAACCGGTTCTCGTAAGCCTTTTCTTTCATTTCATCATACACCCGGCTGCCATCGGCCATAACTGTATGAATATATCCAAATGCCATAGGCATCTTATATTTTTTGCTGTTCTCCATAAAAAATGAAACACTGTCAGGGATATTATCCGCATCCCCGCTTTCCCCATGTAACCATGGGCGCATCGTAAATCCTGTCAGTGTCATCTCCGGAAATACCAGAAGCTCTACTCCATTTGCACAGGCTTTTTCCATAACTTCAAGACAGCGTTCCTTTGCTTCTTCCCTATTCTCAAATCCAATATCCAGTTCCGTAACACCAACTCTAAGCATAGCCGCTGCCTCCTACCTGTTTTTCTTTATTATATTCTTATATAGTATATTTATATCTGCTTTTTTTCAACCCTTAAGCCTCCCGTTTCAATTGTCAACCTTAATGTTTGTTTTATGGTTGACAATTAAGAATATACCATCTATAATGTTATCCAGTGGGTGCCATTTAATAGTTGACATTCAATTTGTTATCTGGAAGCGGATAGCTTAGCCCTGCTATCCGCTTCATATTTTTGTCAATCCCCCTTAACCTCATCCAATCGAGGAATGGCACCCATTGTATGTATATTATTTATCAACAAGGAGAACACACAGATGAAAAACAAATTCACAACCGTGGAGATTACAATGATGGCTGTATTTGCAGCAATCTTATGCGTATCTGCATATTTAAGCATCCCAACTCCACTCCCAAATGCAGCTCACATTACATTATTGAACTTTATGATCATGCTCATTGCACTGGTATTTGAAGTCCGCGACTCAACGATCATCGTTGCCTTATGGATGATCCTCGGTGCAGTCGGTGTTCCGGTATTTATCGGCGGCGGCTCCGGTATCGGTTATCTGACAGGAGTATTTGGTGGATATACATTCTCATTTATTATCGTTACTATCTTTGCAGGTCTGACAAAGGGTAAGAAATACAATCGTATCCGTTATACGATCGTTGCTATTTTAACAGCAGCACTTATCGACATCATCGGTATGTTATGGTGGAAATTCAACGGAAACTTAACCTGGAAAGTTGCTTTCCTTTCAGGCTTTGTTGCATTTATTCCACTTGATCTTGTAAAAGCTATCATTGCTGCACAGATTGTTCCATTATTCAAAAAACTTATGCCGGAAGCAAATGCAAATACAGGAGCAAAAGAAGTAACCGAATAATTCTTCAATAATTACTATACGCAAATAAGCAGGAAACTTTTAAAGTTCCTGCTTATTTGCGTTTTTGTATTAATTAATATAACTCTACAGATTCCGATGTAGCAGCCGATGTTCTTTTCCGGCAAGGAAATGATCATACAACTGACGGACTGCCGGGTTTTCCTCGGAGAAACGGACATTGGAGCTTGCGTCTGCATTGTACATACCTTCCATACGGCTCCGTCTGGTTCTTGGGCCTGCGCCGGATGGCTGACCGCCACCCATGATACATCCACGTCTGCACGCCATAACTTCAACGAAATCATAGCTTGCTTCGCCGGATCGGATACGGTCAAGCAACCGTCCTGCATTTGCAAGGCCATGTACAACTGCGATCTTCACTTCTCTGCCATCTAAGTCGATCGTTGCTTCCTTCGTTCCTTCAAATCCCCGGACACCTGTATAACTGATCTCACGGATCGTGTTATAGGATTTGTCCTCCGCAAGACGACGGAGCACCGCTTCCGTTACACCACCTGTCGTTCCGAAGATCTTGCCTGCACCGGAAGCCACGGAAAATGGTGCATCTGCGGATTCATTTTCCAGTTCGGTAAACTGCAGTCCCATCTGCTTGATCATCCGCACAACCTCTGTCGTTGTGATGACATAATCGGTATCCTGTCTGCCATCCGTGAAATTATCCGGTCGGAGGATCTCTCCCTTCTTTGCTGTACAGGGCATGATCGATACAACCATCGTTCTCTTACCATCTTCTTTATCTTTCTCTGCAAAATAATCCTTGATCACTGCCGAGAACATTCCCTGTGGAGAACGGCAGGTTGACAGATTATCTGCAAATTCCGGATATTTTTCTTCACAATATTTGACCCAGCCCGGACAACAGGATGTAAATAATGGCAGCTTCTCATCCGACGCAAGACGCGCCGCAAATTCTTTGGATTCCTCCATAACCGTAAGATCGGCGCCAAAGCTTGTGTCAAATACCATGTCAAAGCCCATGATACGAAGTGCTGATACCAGCTTGCCAAAACAGTTCTCGCCCTTTGGTATACCGAAGTTATCTCCAACTGCCACGCGGACTGCCGGTGCGATCTGTGCGACCACCCGGATGGACGGATCTTCGATTGCATCCCAGATATCGGTTACATTGGTACGGATCGAGATTGCTGCGGTCGGGCAGACAACTGCACATTGTCCGCATCCTACACAGTCTGTCTCTGCAAGCGGCTTGTCAAATGCCGGCTGCACCTTCATTTTCGAACCACGGAATGCAAAATCGATAACACCAAGCCCCTGAATCTCATCGCAGGTACGCACACAGTCACCGCACAGGATACATTTATTTGGATCCCGGACGATAGACGGCGAACTCATATCGATCTTTTCTTCTTTTTTATTATTCAGGAAACGAACCGCATGCACTCCAACCTTATAGGCAAGTGACTGGAGCGCACACATGCCATTCTTCTGGCAGGTCGTACAGTCTCTGCAATGAGAGGATAACAACAGCTCGATAATAAGCTTTCTGTACTGCTGCACTTTCTTTGTATTCGTATAGATCACCATGCCCGCTCTCGGTGTCTCGGAGCATGCCGCAAATATTTTTCCTCTGTCATCTTCTACCACGCACATACGACATGCGCCATAGATGGATAATTCTGAATGATAACAGAATGTCGGGATATCGATCCCCGCCTTTCGGATCAGAGACAGAACATTCTTCTCGCCCTCGATCGGCACTTTGATTGAATTGATCGTAATATAATCCATGTTCGTCTCCCTCCTTAATTCTCTGTATATACTGCATGGAACGCACAATTATCGATACATGCACCACACTTGATGCATTTGGCTGTATCAATGACAAATGGTTTCCGGATCTCACCTGTGATCGCACCGACCGGACAGTTTCTCGCACATTTGGAACAGCCCTTACATGCTTCCGGATCGATCTTATAGCGAACCAGTGCTTTACAGTTTCCGGTTCTGCATCGTTTGTCAACCACATGCTCGATGTATTCCTGACGGAAATTCTTCAGCGTACTGAGTACCGGAAGGGCTGCGCTCTTACCAAGTCCACAAAGGGCCGTGTCGGTGATCGCCTGTCCCAGTTCCTCTAACAGATCCAGATCCTCTAACGTACCATTTCCGGCAACGATCCGCTCCAGGATCTCAAGCATCCGCTTGGTTCCTTCACGGCATGGAACGCATTTGCCGCAGCTCTCGTTCTGTGTAAAGTTCATAAAGAAACGGGCTACCTCAACCAGACAGGTATTCTCATCCATAACAACCAGACCACCTGAACCGATCATCGCGCCTTTGCTCTTTAATGAATCAAAGTCCAGACTGACCTCCAGATCATCCGTCACCAGACAGCCACCGGATGGTCCACCGATCTGAACTGCCTTTAATGGGATGTCATCCTTTAAACCACCGCCGATATCATACACGATCTCACGCAGCTTTGTTCCCATCGGTACCTCGATCAGTCCCGTATTCTTTACACTTCCGGTCAATGCAAATGCCTTGGTTCCCGGACTTTTCTCCGGTCCGATCGACTTGTACCAGTCTGCACCATTTAAAATGATCATGGACACATTTGCATAGGTTTCTACATTATTCAGAACCGTCGGCTTGGCAAATAAGCCCTGCTCTACGGTTCTTGGCGGCTTGGTTCTCGGCATTCCGCGCTGTCCCTCGATCGATGCCGTAAGCGCACTTCCCTCTCCGCAGACAAATGCCCCCGCGCCACGATTGATATGTATATGGAAAGAAAAATCGGAACCTAAGATATCCTCACCAAGGAAGCCCGCTTCCTCTGCCTGTGCTATCGCTGTCTTCAAACGGCTGACTGCCAGCGGATATTCTGCTCTTACATAGACATATCCCTCCTGCGCACCAACCGCATATGCAGCAATGATCATACCCTCTAACATCTTATGCGGATCGCCTTCCATCACGCTTCGATCCATGAACGCACCCGGATCTCCCTCATCACCATTGCAGACAACATATCGGATCTTCTCCGCCTGTCTGGCAACCTGCTGCCATTTGTATCCGGTCGGGAAACCACCGCCTCCACGTCCACGCAGATTGGAGTCACTGATGACCTGAATAACCTCCGAAGGCTCCATGGTAAATAACACCTTACGAAGTGCCTGATATCCACCGACCGCAAGATATTCATTGATATTTTCTGCATCGATATGTCCGCAGTTTTTCAGTACCAGTCTGGTCTGTTTCTTATAAAATGGAATTTCTTCCTGCTGTCTGTAGACAATACCATCCTTGTGATACATCAGACGCTCTACCGGTCTTCCGTGCAGGATCGTCTCGTTGAAGATCTCCTCGCAGTCTTCTTCCTTTACTTTTATGTAGATATAATTATATGGCTCGATTCGCACAAGCGGCCCCATCTCGCAGAAACCATGACAGCCGCTTTTCTTCACGCCGACATGACAGGATTCTTTTATAACTGTCTGTCCCGCTGCAGAATTCTCTGTTTTACTAATGTCTGTTTCAAATTCTTCTGCTATATCCGGCTTTTCCTGTTTCTCCGTCCCTGTATACTCTGCCTCCGGGACAAATTCTACCTTCACGCCCTCCGACTGCTTCGCCATCTCGCAGAACCGGTCGTATATTTTCTGAGAGCCACCCGCCAGACATCCGGTTCCTGCACAGACAAGGATCCTGTGCGAATCTGCATGCAACATCTCTTCTGCCTGTTTTACTGCTGCGTCAAGCTCCGATACATTTGTTATTCTATTCATCCGCACCCTCCTTCAATTCTGCTATCAATGCAGTTACCTTCTCCGGTGTCATAGCCGGATGAACAACATCGTTTACCGTCATGACCGGTGCGAGTCCGCATGCGCCAAGACATGATACTGTCTCTAATGTGAACATCATATCATCTGTTGTGTGTTTCTCTTTTGACAATCCAAGTTCTTTATACAATTGATTTAAGATATCCATGGATTTTCTGACATGGCATGCGGTTCCATCGCACACCTTAAGAATGAACTTTCCTTTTGCATCAAATGAAAAGTTCTCATAGAATGTTGCTACGCTATAAGCTTTTGCCTCTGTAATATTCAGTTTGTCCGCCACATATCGTAATAATTCCGGCGGAAGATACTTATATTCGCTCTGAATATCCTGAATGATCGGGATCAGAAATCTTGGCTCTGTCCCATATGCAGCAATAATCTTATCAGCCTCATCGTAGTAAGATTGTTCCAGCATGTATTACCCTCCGTGCTTTGCCCCATTGTTGGGAATTTTTATCAATACCTCATATATAGATGATAACATTTTTCAATAGGATTTGCACGAAGATTTTGGATTGAAAAATAAACCCCCGCCTGTCTCCGGCACGATGGTGGATAGTGTTTCAACTCATTGCACTTTCTATTCGGTTCGCACGCTTATTTGTCAGCAGTCGCCCAAACTCGCCTTATCAGGCTCAAACATGGGCTTGATGCTGACAGCTAGTGCAAACCTCATAACGAAAGTTCCACTGATGTTGAAAACACTATCCACCATCGTGCCGGAGACAGGCGGGGATTTTTATATTGCTAACATTTTACGATCAATAGTTTTTCACCCGGTGTTACCTCGTCGCTTTCCAGATGGTTGATGGTTCGGATGGAATCCAGGCTGGAGAAATATTCTTTGGCAATGGACCAGATACTGTCGCCTTCTTTTACAACATATCCAACCATACCCGGCATAGCTGCCTTCTTATTCCAATCGATCGGTAGGATATTCATATCGGTAATGACGTCCACAGAACCCGGTGCAAATACCGTAACATTCATATTGATCACCACCTTGATCTCCACCTCATCGGAATTCAACATCTGGGCTGTAATCTGGTCAACTGATGGATTGATACGGATTGAATCCTGATTGACAAATGGTACGGATTCCACTTGATAATTGAATGGTATCGCCGTTTCAATCTGCTGTAACGGCTTGCTATCCTCCGCTGATACATAGAGTATTTCAGCTTTTACCGCACCTGATATATCAATGCTGTCCTCTCCTGCTTTTACCTCATCGATCTCAACCGTTCCGGTTGCGTATACGATCTGCAGTATCTTCGGGAAGCTGCTCTTGATCCGCTCTTTATGTACGACCTTTGTCTTGGCATTATTTTTTATCTGAAGATTCTCAAATGGAAACTGTTCACAGATCGTTTCTACATTTGCCGACGGAGAGAACATATCCCCGATGATAGAAAGCTCCATATCTTCATAAATCTTCATATCTGTATGGAGATTATATTCAACCTGAAGCACGCGGTCCTCTCCGTCATTGTCGGCACGCACACCGACTTCTCCTTTTCCCATCGTGATGCGGTCATCCAGGATCATGCCTTCATTTGCTTCTTCGCAAGGGATCATTCCTGCAAATTCCCGGCTCTCATTCAGATACTGCATCGGTACGCCGGGCTCCTCCGCCAGATAGATTACAAACAGGTCCATCTGTCCTTTAATATTTATTCCCCCATCTACAACCTTTGTCTCGATGCCATAGAAGGACACCCGGCTCCAAAGCACCCGACCGATGTTTGGTTTATTGGCAGCGATCTCGAAATCTTCTTTTACCTTCAATATATCTTTTACAGATGCCACATTATTTGTAAATGGAATCTGCTCATTCCTGCATTCGATTCCCGATCCATTTAACAGTCCGGTTGCCCCGGACAGTTCTACGGAATCCATAGCCCACAGTTTCATGCCAACCAGCCCGCGAACTTCAAATTTTCTTGAATTGATCATGGTTATGTACAGATCTTCCAGCACGCAGCTGACATCGACCTTATCACCGGCAAGTATGCCATCCATATTAATGGATTCCTCAAATGGAACATCACCCTCATAGGTTTCAAACCGAACATCTTCACCAACTGTCTGATACAGGACTTTAAATACAACTGTTCCTGATATCCGCACCTTATTCTCCAATGTCTCTACATCATCTAAAAGGACATTTCCTGTACTTGCAATGATCCGTTCCATATCATCTTTTGCATCCGGTACATTAAAATCATCATTGATCGTAAACTGCGAATACTTAGAAGTCTTTAAAATCGTTGTACTGAGTTTATTTTTTACAAGTTCCATATGATACCCCCATACTATTTTCTAATTTTTAAATACAACCGGTGTCGTTGTCCGTGCGATCCGAAGAACTATATATGGATACGATACCGTATCCTTACTTACTGCATCTGATGGTGTCGCCGTCTGCCTAAGAACCGATTCGATGTAAATAGCATTTTCATCCATATACATCTTATCTACAACCACGCCAACATCATCCCGATTCTGCCTGCCGCTGCAGATCACAATATATGTGTAAGTGTTGTTTGAATATGTCAGATTAAACGGTTCTTCTTTTTTGCTGTTAATGACGCTCAACAACTCCTCCGGCAGCATGGTGTCGTCACAGATATCGTAAGTCAGCGCTTCACCATCTTCTTTCACCTTATAAAAACTGCATCCAGCAAACAAACTCAGCCCAACTACCACAGTCAACACCCCTGCCAGAATACGCAGCCATCTTTGTCCTCTCATCTCACCGCTCCCTTCACAATGTCATTTTTCGGCTCTATCTTTACCCTTGTCAATCTCTATACCATTATTTATATGTCCTGCTTTGCAAGTCTATGCATGGAAATTTTGCCGGAGCTTTTAGCCTGTCTTTTCTCATTTTTTCTTATTAATTTATATTTCAACTAAAAAAGTCCGGATACAGCATTTCTGCCATATCCGGACTTCCACTAAAATATACATGTTATCTGTTCTGCTTATGTTCTTATCCTATAATTGCCTTGATTTCAGCTTCACTCATTTCGGTTACATCCATGATCTGCTCTAAGGAATAGCCTTTCTTATGCATTTTCAGAATAATATCAGCTCTTTCTTCTGATCTTCCTTCTAATCTTCCTTCAGATCTTCCAATGATTTTGCCAGCGGCTTCGCCCTTGGCATATCCCATTTCTTCTACGCCTTCACTCAGATTACACATGATCTTCACCTCATCTCTTATACCGCGTCTGTCTACCGGTATGTCATACTCCTGTTCCATAAGCTTCAATTTTTGTTCTGCTGTCATTGTCTGCGACAATAGTGCTCCTAACAATCGATGCAGTTCATATCTTTCTTCCTTTGGTGGAATCTCCTTTGCCAGACCAATCATCACGATATTTGAAATATCCAGATTGCCCTTCCAGTCCTGTTCACCAAGTAAATCATCCTTTACCATATGAATATGACTCAGACTGTTCTCTTTCATATTCATACAGATCCAGATCGAATACACCTGCTTAATCTCGTTATAATCAGAACCTGTAAATTCCCGCTCTTTCTGGGATGACACCAGTCTTGCCGTATAGAAGATTGCCCGATTTAAGATAAAATACTTTGTCGGTTCATTCTTCTGGGCTTCCAAATTAATGATCATTTTCGCCAGTCCATCCCGCATCCGTACATAGAAGATAATATCAAAATATATCTTTCCCTCATCAATTTCGGAACTTTCTGTATTCAGTCCGACAATCCGTTCACCGGTTCTGGCATCCACCGTTTCTTTGTTCGTTAATCCCGGTTCTACCGGAACCTGACTGATATACGGTTCGCCCTCGATCAGCGAAGCAACCGTATCTGCATCCATACCTTTAAATTCTTCTACTACCCTGATCAGTATATGCGCCAATATGATCTTCTGACCCAGCAGCCGTTTGGCACTGGCATCATACTGTGCTTTCTGATCAGTAGCCTTGGAGGAATATACAATTTCGTTATCCATGTCCCATCTCCTTTCCCGATAGAACAGAATAACATGCATATTTTAGCTTTGTATATTGCCTCCGTCTCTCCAAGTTTGATTGTAACGGATATCAGAAAGGAAAACAAGTTTAACCATAAAAAAACTCTGCCTGCTATAGATTCATATGTTTCTATGTAAAAAAAAAAGAGTCGTCAATATGCCGGAAGAAATTAATAAAAGAATTTTCCTATAAATAAATGTCTGAGAATTTGGGCAACTGCTGGTTCATAAATGTGCGAACCGAATAGAAATATTGCGAGTCTTACTGTTTGTATGTGGCCTGAATAAGATGGTATAGCAAATAACAGAAAATCTCCATCAAGTAGTAAGATGAAGTCAGGAAAACAACATATAGGTTCCCGCCATCAACCCACACTGGACAGCCACAGGCAAACTGTTTATAATGGATTGTGTATGCATATTTGTGCATTTAAGATGGAGAAAATGATATGAATTTAAGGACTTTAAGACTTTTAGAATATAATAAAATAGTAGAAATGCTGACCTCCTACGCGGCATCCCCGATGGCAAAACGAAAATGCGAACGCCTGAAGCCCCGCAGGGATCTGACACTGATCCAGACCTTACAGCAGGAAACAAGAGATGCTCTGATCCGGCTGAATACACAGGGCAACCTATCATTTGCCGGACTCCGTGATATCGGTGCTTCGATCAAGCGGCTGGAGGTTCAGGGAGCACTCGGCATCAAGGAACTGTTAGATATCGGAAGTGTCCTTGATATGGCATTATCCGCCAGACAATATGGCAGCGGCGATGATAACGAGGAAAAAGCACATGACAGCCTCTACTCCCGCTTCATGGAGCTTGTTCCGCTGGAACATTTAAGTCAGGAGATCCACCGCTGTATCCTGTCAGAATCCGAGATCGCAGACGATGCATCGTCCGGTCTGAAGGCAGTCAGACGGAACAAAAAACTGACAAATGAAAAGTTACATAACCAGTTGAACAAACTTGTAACCGACCAGAGCAAGCAGACGATGTTTCAGGATAACCTGATCACGATGCGTAACGGAAGATACTGTATCCCGGTAAAACAGGAATATAAGAACAGCTTTCCGGGTATGATCCACGACCAGTCTTCCAGTGGAAATACTGTATTTATCGAACCTCTTGCTGTAGTTAATCTGAACAACCAGTTAAAAGAGCTGGATAATCAGGAGCTTGCAGAGATCGAAAAGATTCTTGAGAACCTGTCGGCACGGGCAGCATCTGAATACGAAAATATAAAATTTGATTTCGAGACATTGACCGATCTGGACTTTATATTTGCCAGAGCGAATTTTGCAAGATCCTATAAGGGAACCGAGCCGATCTTCAATACGGACGGCATTGTGGATATCAAGCAGGGCCGCCACCCACTTTTAGACAAACATACCGTTGTTCCGGTCGACATCAGACTGGGTGAGGACTACAACCTGCTGATCATTACCGGTCCGAATACCGGTGGTAAGACCGTATCCTTAAAAACACTGGGTCTGTTTACTCTGATGGGACAGTCCGGACTTCATATTCCGGCACTGGATGGTTCCAGACTGAATGTATTTGATGATGTATTTGCCGATATCGGAGATGAACAGAGCATCGAGCAGAGTCTCTCGACCTTCTCCTCCCACATGAGTAATGTCGTATATATCATGAACCATGTGACACCAAACACGCTGTGCCTTTTCGATGAGCTTGGCGGTGGAACCGATCCGGTCGAGGGTGCTGCACTTGCAATCGCGATCTTAAGCAGCTTAAACGATCAGGACATCCGCTGCATGGCGACCACACACTACAGCGAACTGAAGTTATTTGCCATGTCGACTCCGGGCGTTCAGAATGCAAGCTGCGAATTCGATGTAGCAACACTGATGCCAACCTACCGGCTCATTATCGGTATTCCCGGCAAATCAAATGCATTTGCAATATCGAAGAAATTAGGTTTATCCGACGATATTATTGAACGGGCAAAGACAAATATTGACAGCAACAAAGTTGATTTTGAAACACTGCTGTCCGATCTGGAAAACAGCCGAAAAGAGATTGAACGCGACAAAGCGGAGATCGCACGGTTCAAGGAAGAAGCCAGACAGCTTCAGGAACGCGCAAAGGCAAAGGATGATGAACTCTCTGCCAAGAAAGCTCAGATCCTAGCGGATGCAAGAGAAGAAGCGGCTGATATTCTGGAAGAAGCAAAGGAAATGGCGGATTCAGCCATTAAGAAATATAACAAATGGACAACAAATCCTCATAAGGCAGATGCGAGCACGATGGAGAATGAGCGAAAAAAGCTCCGTACCAAGATGGACGATTACCGGAAGATGACACCGGAAAAACGCAAATCCATGACCTCCCATCATATGGCAAAGGATTTCAAGGCCGGAGACACCGTGCATGTTATCAGCATGGATACAACAGGAACGGTTACTGCTCCTGCTGATTCAAAGGGAAATATCAAAGTTCAGATGGGCATCTTAAGCTCTCTGCTTCCTGCTTCTGATCTTGTGATCATCGAGACACCAAAGCAGAACAACGCTCAGGTATCGATCAACAATAAACGTGGAATGGGCAAGGCTTTAAATATTCAGCCGGAGATTAATGTACTCGGCATGACTGTAGCTGAAGCTACCTCATTAGTCGACCGTTATCTCGATGATGCCATGATGGCTCACCTGCACAAGGTAAGGATCATCCATGGAAAAGGCACCGGAGCACTCCGGAAAGGAATCCACGACTATCTGCGCAAGCAGTCATACGTCAAATCCTTCCGTCTGGGTGAATACGGTGAGGGTGAAGCCGGCGTTACGATCGTAGAATTATAAAATACACAACAACAAGGAGAACTATATGGACAAAGAAAAAATATTGATCGTTGACGATGACGAAAACATCGCCGAACTGATCTCCCTTTATCTGAATAAAGAATGTTATGAAACACAGATTGCCGCAGACGGAACTTCTGCCCTGGAAGCATTTGTCGAATTTGCGCCAAATCTCATCCTCTTAGATGTCATGCTTCCGGGCATGGATGGATATCAGGTATGTACCGAAATCAGAAAGCAGTCAAATGTACCGATCATCATGTTATCTGCAAAAGGTGAAGTATTCGATAAGGTTCTCGGACTTAAGATCGGTGCTGACGATTACATCGTAAAACCTTTCGATTCTAACGAACTGGTTGCCCGTGTCGGTGCATTGCTCCGCCGCTGCAACTCACGGACAGATAACTCCCAGAACTATAATCCGACAAATGCCGATCATATCGGCACCTATGTCGAGTATGATAATCTGGTCGTTAATATTTCAAATTATACAGTTACATTAGAGGGCAAAAATCTGGAAATGCCGCCAAAAGAACTGGAACTGCTGTATTTTCTTGCAAGCCGTCCAAATCAGGTATTTACCAGAGAACAGCTTCTGGACAAATTATGGGGCTACGAATATGTCGGCGACACCAGAACCGTCGATGTGCACATCAAGCGTCTGCGTGAAAAACTGACAGACAAATATAACTGGTCTATTTTCACAGTATGGGGAATCGGTTACAAATTTGAGGTTAAATAACCATGAAAAAAACCATTTTTGATAAGATTGTTGTTGGCTTTGTCCTGCTGGTCATTGCTATCTTCAGTGTTCTTGCGTTGTACACTGTCCATATGACTCAGTCAAGGCTTCTTAACAATACAGAGAAAAATCTGAATACCGAGAGTAAACTGATCATCGACACAACGATTCATGATTACCTGAATAATACGATCGATCAGTATACTTTCTTTGATCGATTGGATGATCATGCCGATACGATGAATGCTGAAATCTGGTTTTCCACACCGGACAATAATATTATTTATTGCTCAAATAAAGACAGTGTGGCTGCAAAGGATCTAATCATAACCGATTTTTATGAGCGTACGGAATTATTTACCAAAACGATCAAAACCGGAACCTTGAACGGATGCTTTAACACTAAAACGCTGAGTATCAGTACTCCGGTTTATCAGGATAATACATACGCAGGTTTATTATCGATCCACTTATCCCTGCAGTTTATTAAAGATATTGCGCAGAAAACATTTACATCCACTTACATGCCGTTTCTCGTCATCGTTGTATTATCTCTAATCGCCCTTATGCTGATCTCGAATAGCACCTTAAAACCGATTCGTGAAATTATCGCAACATCCAAACAATATGCTGCGGGTAATTTTAATGCTAGAATCGATGTCCATACGGATAATGAATTTGGCGAACTGGCACGATATATGGAGGAAATGGCAGACGAACTGAGCCGGTCAAATGAATACCGAAGATCATTTATCTCTAATATCTCCCACGACTTCCGTTCCCCTCTGACCTCCATCAAGGGATATATCGAAGCCATGATCGACGGAACGATTCCGCCGGATAAGCACGAGAAATATCTCCAGATCGTTCTGAGCGAAACTATGCGTCTTACCAAACTGACACAAGGGCTTCTGGAACTTAACAACTTTGATTCCTTTGACCTTCAGCTTGATAAGTCGAATTTTGATATCAAGAGCATCATTCTTCCTACGATCAACACCTTTGAAGGCCGTTGTCAGGACAAAGGCATTTATCTGCACGCGATCTTCCATACCGACAATACCATTGTCTATGCCGATCGAACAAGAATCCAGCAGGTTATCTATAATCTGGTTGATAATGCGATCAAATTCACCCCGGAGGGTCGCCAGATCACGGTTCAGGTCACGGAAAAATCCGATAAAGTCTATGTCAGTGTCAAGGATGAGGGTGTGGGAATTCCACCGGAATCGATCAAGAAAGTTTTCGACCGTTTCTATAAGACGGATCCGAGCCGCGGAAAGGATAAGACCGGAACCGGTCTCGGACTTGCTATCACAAAAGAGATCATCAAAGCGCACGGCGAGAACATTACCCTCACCAGTAAGGTTGGCGAGGGAAGTGAATTCATCTTCTCTCTCCCTATGCAGAAGGAAATGCAGGTTCCGATCAAAGCCGTGCATGTGAAGAAGGAAGAAGCCGATACACAATATATCTCCAATGGAAAGTTCCGTATTAAGAAGGACTAACCAAAGCCCCACCCGTTCTTGCCACTATGCTGGGTAGGAATTGAAACATCAGTGAAACTTTCGTTATGAGGTTTGCACTAGCTGTCAGCATCAAGCCCTTGTTTGAGCCTTATAAGGCGAGTTTGGGCGACTGCTGACAAATCAGCGTGCGAACCGAATAGAAAGTGTAGCGAGTTTCAACTCCTACCCAGCATAGTGGCAAGAGCGGGTGGGGCTTTATTTTATGTCTTACTCATAATGTCTCCATTAATAGGAGGCATTATTTATATCTCTCTGCCATCTCATTTACAGCATTGCGGATGCGTTCACGGAGATCTGCAGGCTCTATGACTTCCACGCTGGTTCCGTACTGCATCGCCCAGTGGAACATGGCATTCTGGCTGCAGGTCACACGGATAAATGCCTTATTGGCATCTGCCTCAGGATTAAAGTTATCTGGATAATTGTTCTGAACAAATTTTGGTGATAACACTTCAAAGTTCTTATCAAACCAGTCTACAATATCACCCATATTCCCTTTCTGAACCTTTAATACAATCGTAGCTGCGGAATCACTGAACATGTAGAGATGTTCCGCCATATGCTGTGGCAGATTCAGTCCATGCTCCATCCCTTTTACCAGACTTTTATCCTTGACCTTTTCATCCAGTATCTCAATCTCCGTCATACGGTCGATCCGGTAATTCGACAGATTGTCATATTTATCATAATTGCAGATCAGATAATATTTGCCCTCATTTGCAACCATCTGATATGGATTTACAATATACTTCGTATCCTTTCTTGGATGAAGCTGTTTATCGATACCATAGGTGTTATAGAGAAATGCAACCTTCTTGCCCTCACTGATCGCATCATCGATCATCTCAACATTTAACATGGTCTGACGGTTATCGGTATGTGATAACCCCGGCAGATTGCACACATGCTGTACCTTCGCACTGAAATACACATTCGAAAGCCCCTTGATCTTCTCGATCAGCTCCTGTGCCTGATTTCTCGGTATCGTCTTTGAAAATAAGATACTGTCGATCAACATTCTAAGCTCAGCATCATCAAATTCGTGATTGTAATACCAGTCCTTTGTCAGGATCTCGGTCTCTCCGTTTTTATTTTCACGTTCAATCTCCGTACATTCCAGATTATAACCAAAATCCACCAGATTCATCAGATTGCTCTTGACAGATTTCCGGTCAACCTTCATTCCATATTCGGTTTCCAGTTTCTTTATGATATCCTTCTGATCCATTGTATGTTCGGAATCCGTGTATTTCCGAAGAATCTCAAGGATACAAATATTCATCATTTTCTTTCCATCTACCATGTATGTACTCATAAATACTCCTTTTTACCACTCATAATGGTGAAGCTGTCCCTTCGTCTCAAGCTCCGGGAAGCCCTGCTGTCTGAGTGCCTCATATAACACGATTGCTACAGAATTTGCCAGATTCAGGGAACGGATCTCCGGGAACATCGGAATTCTGACTGCTGTTTCCTTATAGTCTAACAGAATTTCCTCCGGGATTCCCGCGCTCTCTTTTCCGAACATGATATAGGCATCTTCCTCATAGTTTACATCTGTATATTTCTGTTTGGATTTGGTCGTTGCCATATAGATCTTTGCGCCTGGATTTTTTTCAAGGAAATCATTGAAATCATCATAGATCGTTACATCTAATTTGTCCCAATAATCCAAACCCGCACGCTTTAACTGCTTCTCGTTGATCTGAAAGCCCAGAGGCTCGATCAAATGAAGTCTTGCACCTGCTGCCACACAGGTACGTCCTATATTTCCTGTATTTGCCGGCATCTCCGGCTCATGAAGTACGATATTTAACATGTTTTTCTCCTTTTTTATATAGCTGTATATTCGTAAGCATCGCTCACTTCTTAACCAAGCTTATATCCTTCATTTTTTACAATTTTAAAAATATCTCGGTTAAATCTCGGTTAAATCTCGGTTAAATTGTCTCGACAACACTAATTATCAAACAAATTATTTGGGTTAAAATCAGGATTTTAACCAAGCCCTACTTAAGTATCCAATTAGATATTTGTTGATTATCCGAATCTAATTGTATAATATTGCTCTTTTTCATTGCTGTTAGAATATTATGAATCTTATTTTCCTTCTGTTTATCAGACAAAGAATCCGGTAATTTTTCCCACAATAATAACTTAATATCTCTACGTTTTGCCTTATGATATTTTTTCAAATACTCAACAATCAAATCTTTATAATATTTGTCATTAAATCCTTTATTCTTGATATAGCCTGCACTATCATCCATACTTTTTGATGCTGACGCTGATAAAAACAAACTTGTAATTCTTCCCTCAACCAATTTTGCAGCTCTTAATTTATCTACATCCGCTTTATCAAGTGAAAGTCCCTTCTGAACTCGATCCAAAAGAAATACCGTCTGTAAATCCAGGTCCTGATGATCATATAATATATGCATGTAATTATCATCTAATATTTTTCCATAAACAGTAACCTCAACCTGAGTTCCTGATGAAATATTATAATCTGGCATAGGAAAATATTTCGCTTTTTGAATATTAAATGCTCTTCTGATACCTAAAGTTGCAGTATCAATCATATGAAACACAACCATCGATTCAGCTAATAACTGATTTCTGTAAAATGGTGGATTATAGCTCACTTCCAATACATTTTCAATCTTTTGCGGAATAAAATCTCCAGGGTTTGTAAATTTAATTTTATCCTCAAATTCATTTACATATATTCTCCCACCAAGTTGATAATTTGTGTGTGCAATACAATTATTTAACAACTCTCGAATAAGCCAACTGTTATATTGTTCCGTTTCCATAGGAAAAAGGGTCAATTGATTCGGCATATATCTGTATGTAAGATTACGCACCTTCGAAAACACCTTATCTACAACATTTATAAATGGTATCTTAAATATTTCATAATCCTTATCACTTCCATCCGCACCATATAATCTCCACATAATACTTGGAGCAGATGTCATTAAATAATCATAATCTGCTGACCCAAGTAACAACATGCCAGCATTCGTAACCTTACCACCAATCAATAACTTTACTTTCGTCAAGAACTCTTCATCTGTCATTTCATCGACTTCTTTTGATATGTGTTCCTGATTCATTTTCTCTTTATACTTTTCTCTAGCCAAATTAATAGCCGTTTTATCTAAATTATCAATAGTGGCTACTTCAATCACCTGTTTTGACCAGTCTTTTCTTTCCTGTGATCGAATTGCATCAATCTTATATTGTTTTAATGGAACAAGACTCTCACCCGAACGCTCATAATAATTGGTACGCCAATCTGTAGGAATACCCGTTGCTGCGGCTGGAACTTTAAACATTAACACCCTTAATCTTTTACCATTTACAATAGGAAATATCTCTTTAATTTCATAAAAAGTCATTCCATTTGTAATATCTCTTGATATCTCATACTTAAATTTTTCAAGAAGACTCTGTTCCCCCTGCTTGTATGCAGTTCCAACAACATGTTTTATCTTATCTCGTTCACTTACACCAAAAATTAGCCATCCGTACTGTTGCTGCTTCAGATTAGCCTCATTACTTAATGCTGAAAAATATCTTCCTATTTTATCCGTATCATAATTACTTTTTGCTTCTTTAAATTCAACCGTTTCATACTCCCAACGTTCCATCAAGTTCTCAAGTATTTCATAGTATTCAATATCTTTAACATTCTTCTCATAATGAAAAAAAGCCATTTCACCTTTAACCCCCTATTACAAATTTTCACATTCTTCCCTTATGATAATACCACAACAAGTGGTCAAAACCATTTCTACTAATTTTTTCATCTGCTGCATTCCTAATCATATCAACAGCATTTCTATACTGCTTATAATCACGGAGATCATACCGCTCAGTAATATTAAAATAAACCAAATACATTGGTAAAACTGTTCTTAAAATATTATCATATATTGAATAATTATCCTGATATTCTGTATTTTCAAATAAATAAAAGCATGCGTAATGACAAAATTTACTCGCAAAGGACAAATTTGTTCTTGCCCTAAACTTGGCAGATGTTACTCTTGCAATTTCATGAACTAACTTCATGTCTTCATATTCCGGATTTCTCAAACATTCAATCAGTTCTGAACAATCAAATGCGCAAATACGCCTTACTATTTCTGTTCTTCCACATTTATCAGCATTCAAATGTGTACTGTTTTCTCTATCTACAGCCTCAACTGCACCTTTTATTAATTCCTCATAAGTATAATTTACTTCTTTATTTTTAATTAGAACACTTTTCAACATGGTCATCCAGTATGCTGATGAGCCACCATATACAAGTTGATTCTTTCTATCAAATTTAGGTCCCGCCGATATATCTGTTGATTTTATATAGGCAGAATCATTACGTATCATAGCCTCTACAATAGCGACATTATCCGTTGTTAATTTAACAAGTTTTTTGTTATTATAAGTAACCTCTTCAAACATTTTTGTCTTTGCAATTCTAAGCTCTTTTTGAATAATATTACCCATACTATATTTCTCCTTTATATCCCCATATAGGCTATATGGCTAGTCTTAAATATATTGTGAACTAAACTATGGTGTCAAAAAGCTTTCCTCTCCATCGTGGATGATCACGCGATCATGTCCGATTGTTGTTCTGCCGATCACAGCAGCTTCAAATCCGGCTTCATACAGACGATCGCTTAACAATCCACCATCTGCCGTGACAAATAATGCCGCTCCGCATCCATCGATCCGGTATGGATCATCCCCGGTAAATTCACAGATCTCAATGGTTTCCTGCATGATCGGTATATGGTCATGGCTGATCCGAAGCCCGACATTTCCAGCCTCTGCCAGTTCCCATAATGCGCCATATACTCCTTCTGTTGAGATGTGGCGTGCATATATACTGCCACATGCCATCGCAATATCTCCTTGATCCTTCACAAGTAATAACCGGTCAAATTGCTCTGCTGTGCGAAGATATTCCTCAGAATATCTGGTCAGAAGCTCTTCTTTTCTTTCCCTGACCCGAAGCAGGGTTCCGAGGATGCCGGCCTGTCCACACATAACGATATCCATATCCGGCTTGATCTTTGCATTTTTCTCGCCCTGCGATATCCTTCGTCCATACATCGTTACAGTTACCGCAGGCTCCTTGAATATCCCGCTGATCGCGGTATCTCCATACACAACATCCATGTGAAACTCCTTCGCAAGATCAGAAAGCTCCCGCAGAATCTTTTTCATACGCTTCTCATCATTTTCCGGCATCATGACCGTATCTGTAAGTGCAAATGGCTGATACCCTCCAAGCCGTAATTTATTATATTGTTTGATAACATCCGAAGTCACCATACCCAGTGCATTTGCAAGGCAGAGCCCTTCCGTTACTGCAAGCTCACTATCCAACAACACAAGCCGGCTATAGTCATCTCCTATGCCGGCTTGTGTTATGTCAGAATGTTCCTGTTTATTCAACGATCTTAAGATTGACCGCTTCTGCTGTATAAATCGAAACTTTTCTTTATTCATCCCTGATACCTTTTAGAATGCATATGCAAGCATACCGATTACCATAGCTGCTACCAGGATTCCAACTATAATTGCGGATGCTACCTTTTTACCCTTTGAACTGCTTAAATTGATCATTTCCCATTTCTCCTTTATATTTTAAACTTATAATTTTCTGATATTACCTGCCCACACATCAGATCTTCTTCCGTCTTATGCAGGACATCATGTATAGATTAACGCTGAATTTTCACTTTGTCCAGATATAATAGCATTATTTTATAGCAATTTAGCATTTGCCGAAGGACACACACGGTTCAGCGCACATTCCGCACATTTCGGTCGTCTGGCAATACATATCGTTCTTCCAAGTGTAATGATCTGAATATTATATAAGATCCACTGTTCCTTTGGAAGCTTTTCCATAAGCTCATGCTCGATCTTCACCGGATCATCACTATCTGTCAGCCCAAGCAGCCTGGAAATACGTTTTACATGTGTATCAACGACGATACTTGGCTCGTGGTAGATATTGCCACGGATCACATTTGCGGTTTTTCTTCCAACACCGTCTAATTTCGTCAGGCTCTCGATATCACTTGGCACTTCTCCGCCATATTCACTGATGAGCTTCTTTGCACAGCCAATTATATTCTTCGCTTTATTCTTATAAAATCCGGTCGAATAAATATCCTTTTCCAGTTCCTTGATATCTGCATCGGCAAATGCCTGCAAGGTCGGATATTTCACGAACAGATCCTTTGTTACGATGTTTACTCTGGCATCTGTACATTGTGCCGACAGCATCGTTGCGATCAGAAGCTGCCATGCATTTTCATGATTCAGATAACACTTGTAATCAGTTCCGTATGTCTCATTCAAGATCCGACAGATCTCAGCGACCTGTTGCTTTTCTTTTTTTGTCATGCTACATTACTCCTGTTTTCCTGCCAGATAGTTGATAAACTGCTGTGCTGTACGGCCGGAGATTCCACCATGTGACAGCTCCCATTTGTTTGCTTCCGCGCACAGTTCTTCCTCTGTCATATGGATGCCGTTCTTCTCTGCCAGACCTACAACGATCTGGAAATATTCCTTCTGTGACGGCTTGCTATAATTGATCGTAACACCAAAACGATTGACCAGTGACAGCTTCTCCTGCATTGTATCGCTCTTGTGCATACCATTGTTATTCTCAAGATCGGTACGATCTGTCCATGTCTCACGGATCAGATGACGACGGTTCGATGTTGCATAGATCAGAACATTATCCGGCTTGATCTCCAGGCCACCTTCGATGACTGCCTTCAGATATTTGTATTCTGTCTCAAACTCCTCAAAGGACAGGTCATCCATGTAAATGATGAAGCGATAGTTACGGTTCTTGATCTGGGAAATAACCTGAGACAGATCCTGAAACTGATGCTTATAGATCTCGATCATACGAAGTCCCTGATCGTAATATTCATTTATGATCGCCTTGATCGTTGTTGACTTTCCGGTTCCGCTGTCGCCAAATAACAGCGCATTATTTGCCTTACGTCCTGCAACAAAGGCTTCTGTGTTCTCCACGATCTTCTGTTTCTGGATCTCATATCCGATCAGATCATCCAGACGAACATCCTCTGTGTTATTGATCGGAACAAACTGCATATCTCCATTTGTCGGATGAACGATACGGAATGCCTTGTTCAGTCCGAACATTCCAACACCATATGCCTTATAGAAATCCGTCACGATCTTGAAGATATCATTTTCATCCTTTGCCCCTTCGATCGCACGGCTGATATCCTGTACCTTTGTGCTGACATTCTTATTATACATACGTTCTTTCTTGCCGATGGCTTTATAATTATTCACGATCGTGAAGCAGTCAATATCCAACGCTTCCTCGATCTCAGAGAAATCAAAATCAAACAGCTTCTTGAAGATCTTGAAATCATTTTTTGCAAAATAATTAACGGTTCCGTCATTGGCACCCACTTTTTCACTCGTCATAGAGAATGAATTCTCATTTGTGATAAGGATAAATGCCAAATAATTGTGCCACAGATTTGTGTCAAATCCATAATCGGTAGCAAGATCCAGCAACCGCTTGATCTGGTCGTAGATCCTTGCAACCAGCTCCGCATTCGGACAGTCTCCGCGGTCAAAATCCTCAAATATCCCGGACAACTTCATCAGAATACTGTTCTCACCCAGATTTCTATATAATACTAATTTCGCTATATCTCTGTACATCTTAAATTATCCTTCTTTCTTCATTTGTCTATATAAACAGGCATTTGCCCTGTTTTATCCAGCTCGTTTCTCTCAGGCATTTTCCTTGCTTCTTTTCTCTTTCATGCGTCTCGACTGTCGTCTCTGCTGCCGCTTCCGGGGTTTCTCCCTCCAGCCATCATCCGACGAAGCGTAAGGTTCTCCGTACTTTTCCCATGCGACTCCCTTTTCCCGCAATCTCATAAGTACGAATTCCTTCACCAGTGCATATAAGACAGAGGATAATGGTACAAATATCAGCATACCGAGAATTCCCATCAGATCTCCGCCAATGATAACGGCAACCAACACCCATATAGATGGAAGTCCGACGGACCCGCCTACCACATGCGGATAGATCAGATTTCCCTCGACCTGCTGCAATACGATAAACAGGATCAGAAATACCAATACCTTCTTCGGATCGTCAACCAGAATGAGAAATGCACCGACACCACATCCAATAAATGCACCAAAGACCGGAATCAATGCCGTTACCACAATCGTAACACTGACCGTCAGTGCATATGGAATACTAAGGACGCTCATGGATACAAAGAACATCAAGCCCAGAATACATGCCTCCAGACACTGTCCGGTTATAAAATTTGCAAATGTCTCATCTGCCATAACGCAGGTCTTGATGATCTTATCTGCTGTTTTCTCTTTAAATAATGCATATATCAGACCCTTTGTCTGACGCTTCAAGTTCTCCTTCTGTGCCAGAATATAGATTGCGAAAAATAATCCAACCACAAAATCGACTATACCGCTGACAATAGAGGTTGCAAAATTAAATGTTGATGACAACAGGCTTCCGCTTCCATTCTTTATCAGATTGATCGCACTCTCACTCACCTTATCCCATGCAATATCAATCTCCATGATCCGGTCAACGATATCCGGATACCCCGCTGCCAGATTCACCGCCCAATTCTTAATTGCCTCCATCGTAGACGGGAACTGCTGTCCGATCGCTGTAATTGTCCGGCTGACCTCCGGTATCAGCATCGTGATCACAAAAGCAATCACCAGGACGACGCAGATAATGGAAAGCACCATACAGACCGGTCTCCGGAACCGATACCATCTACTTTTTTCATTTCGGAATAACAGATTTTCAAATCCCTTCATCGGCACATTCAGAATGAACGCAATCGCAAATCCAATCACGAACGGCATAAGCAACCCGATGATCCATGTACCGCAGGCATAGATTTTATCAAAACGAAATACGCAAAATACGACTAATACAGTTATAATGATCAATTTTATGAGCTTTTTCATATTCGAATTATTCAGTTCCAAATTCAATTTCCTCTGCTTTCTTTTTACATTTTTTTGAGCAGGCACATAGAACGTGTCTGCTCAATCATGCCAAGACCATTTATTCCGGCAGATTGATGTTCCCAAATACATCACCTATGGAATAGGTCATATTCTCTTTTGGTTTATAAGCATTCATAATCGGAGCCATGATCTTCTCAAACTTCTCCCTGTCCTTTGAAAGAACGAATACTTCTGCTGTATTTCTGGCATCCCACAATGCATCATGCTCTTTTCCTTGAAAATCTTCTCCCAGATAGAATACCGCATCTGACAGTGCCAGTCTTCTTCTGGTTCCAAGCATACGTGCAAATTCCTTCTGGAAATCCTTCCATTTGGATGCAAGCTTCTGTGCATCCGGGTTATTATAGGATTTTAACTTGCGCTCCCGGTTGAACTGCCGCAGATCATTCTCACTCCATGCATAAATCACATCCGCGCTTAAGCCCCATGCAATGAACCGATCCATCGCAATCGCAAAATCCGGTGCATCGTCTACCATCTCATTTGTGATCCCGGTAAGATTTGTTATTCTGGATGTCACAGGCGTAATTCCCGGCTTTACATAAGTCTTGAATGAATCAATCTCCTTATATGTATCGTCCAGCTTAACAGCTCCTATTTCAATTATTTCATTTTTGCAAATTTTTAATTCATCGGGATGAGAATTATCGATCTGATTCATCTCAAAATCCACAAATATATACTCCATGTGTCACAACCTTCCTGAAGCTGTCTTCCGGGTGAAAGCCACCTGCCGAACATGGCTTCCACCATCACAATCTTACCTTACAGCATACCATTCACAGTCAAAAATGTCTATCTTTTTCTTAGTGGAGATTTTCTGTAAATGCCCTGTTAAAAATTGTAGCTGTCTCGGCTTTATTTACCGTAACTTAAAAGATTTCGGATAAATAAAGCTGGGACAGCTACAGTTTTTTACAGGATATCTATTCTCCATAGCCAAAAACATTATTCATTATAGCTATTTCCTACCTGTTTTTTACACATATGAATCGCCACAAGTATAAACGGCAATGAAAATACCCCTGACAGTACATCGGAGATTCCCTGTGTAAGAGCCACGCCTGTTTCCTGAAAACACATTGGAAGAAGCCAGATCAATGGCAGGAAAAAGATTCCCTGTCTGGTGGATGATATGAGAATGGCTTTTCCGATCTCCCCTATTGCCTGAAATAACATACCGCTGACCAGGCACACCGCCATAAATGGCAATGATACCGCATGCATCCGGAGGGAGAGCACGCCCAGATCAAGTACTGCATTTTCACCAAATAACGAGATGATCGGAGATGCAAATATCCACACAAGAACACCTGCAACAGCCGATGCGATGATCTGGCTTAGAAGTGTAAACGTGATTGCCTTTTTTACCCGGTCATTTTCCTTTGCCCCATAGTTGTAGCCAACCACCGGCGCAAATCCCTGACCATAGCCAACCATAACAGCAAACAATATGGCAAATACTTTATTCGATACCGATATTGCAGCAACCACATCATCCCCATATTCTCTCGCCGCCCGGTTCAACAGGATCGTTGCCACGCAGACCAGCCCCTGACGGAAGAAAGACGGAATACCTGTTCTCGTAATATCGGCTGCCGTCTGCCTGAACGGCTTCCCTTTCTGCCCCCTGAATCCGATCACGCTTTTCCCGCTCAGCATCACGATCAACATAATAGCAAGGCTTACGCTCTGTCCACAAAATGTTGCGATTCCCGCTCCGCGGATTCCAAGCTCCAAACCCGACACCAGAATCGGATCTAAGACTGCATTTAAGACAGCACCGCTTCCAATTCCAACTAACGCCCAGACAGGCATTCCTTCCGCCCGCAGAACATTGTTGAGTACATATGACACACACATGACCGGAGCTGTAAGCAGGATCCAGAATCCATAGTCTAATGCAAATGTCTCGATCGTATCCGTCGATCCCAGAAAATCAACCAACGGTTTCTGCCACAGGAAGCCTGCTCCCATCAATATAAGCCCGGCAATCAGAGACATTAAAACCGCAACCAGTGCATCTCTGCCTGCCTCCTGTTCCTTCTGCTCGCCTAAAAATCGGGATATTCTGCTGCCTGCACCCATGCCAAATGTATACCCTACCGCCTGTATCATGGCAAGCACCGAAAATAAAACCCCAACTGCCGCAACTGCACTGTTTCCAAGATCCGAAACAAAATACATATCTACAATATTGTACGTTGTTCCGGCAAGCATACTGACAATGGTTGAACAGGATAATCGCAAAATAAGATAAGGCACAGGAGTCTGTGTCATTTTCACATGATTCTCCTGTGCCTTATCCTTCGTATTGTCAGTTTTACCTTGAACACTATTATTTTTCATACGCAGACATCCTGCCCTATAGTCATAGTAAGAAACCGACAAATAAATATTTCTGTATCCATCCAAACTCTGATACCAAAATCATAACAATCTTTTATATCATCCGGATATTGATGCATTATTTCAGAAATTCAGCCACTTCCTCGATCTTATTCTGTGCATCATACACGCCCAGGTCGTACATTGCCTGAATCTTCTTATCATCCTTTTCCGTTCTTGATATGTCGATCTGTACACTCGGACGGATAATAAGAACCTCGCCCTTCTGTTCCAGTTCAGCCAGCTTCTCCAATGTCTTATTATAATACAAATGCCGCATGGCTATTCGTTTCACATACTCCGGATATTCCTTATACCGGATTGCTTCCAGCTTCAACATGCTGTCTTCTTCCTTGACATAGCCTTCCGGTCTGGTCAAAACTACGATATCTTTTCGATATCCCATTCTCCGGAACTGGAAGATTGGAATGCTGTCTGCCGTTCCGCCATCCAATAACTTCTTGCCATCTACTTCTACAATCTGTGACACGATCGGAAGTGATGCTGATGCACGAAGCTTGTCCATATCCTTTCGAAGATCCGTACATTCCAGATACTCCGGCTGCCCGGTTTCTACATTTGTACAGCATACATAAAATCTCGTTGGATTCTCCTCAAATGCATCATAGTCGAATTTGTATAATTCATTTGGCAGTCGATCATAACAAAAATCAACTCCAAATAAATTTCCCGTTTTCAACAATGACTTCAAACTCATATATTCCTTATTGTTTCGGTATTCCAAGCTATATGCAATATTTCTTCCACGCTGCTTGGATACGAAAGAGGCTCCATGAATAGCTCCTGCCGATACGCCGATCACGCCATCCACTGTAATATTATGATCTAAAAATACATCCAGTACGCCGGCAGTATAGATGCCACGCATGCCACCGCCTTCTAAAACCAATCCTGTCTTTGTCATATATCTTCAACTTCCTTTCAAAACGAATTTGCCATCTTTTGTTTTTACTATGATAACGCAAATCTGGATTTTAGCAAGAGGAATTTTGTGGATTATAATATTACATAAAAAACAACATCAACATGCCAGCCATAAGACTACCTTCGGATAATCTTATTTTTAACACATTGATGTTGCTTTTATATGTTCTCTATTCGATTATTTATTACTTATTCTTCACCCAGATATTTGTCGATGCTGACTAACTTTACACAAAGAACAAAGATCTTTGAAGCTGCTTCCATCTCCTCAACAGATGGGAAGGATGGTGCGATACGGATATTGCTGTCTTTTGGATCTTTACCGTATGGATATGTTGCACCTGCGCCTGTCAGAACAACTCCTGCATCCTTACACATTGCTACGATCTTCTTTGCACAGCCCTCTAATGCATCAAATGAAATGAAATATCCACCAACCGGTCTAATCCATGAACCGATCTCAAGTCCTGCAAGCTCCTTATCGAATTCATTCAGAACTGCTTCAAACTTTGGTCTTAAGATATCTGCATGCTTCTCCATATGAGCCTTTATGCCATCGATATTCTTAAAGAATCTTGTATGACGAAGCTGGTTGATCTTATCATGTCCGATTGTCTGAACAGTAAGCTGCTTCTTGATAAATTCAACATTTCTCGGAGATGTTGCAAGTGCTGCTACACCGGAGCCAGGGAATGTAATCTTGGAAGTAGAGCCAAACATGTATACCATATCCGGATTTCCGGCTTTCTCACATTCATCTATGATATTTAAAATCTTTGCCTGCTTGTCCTTATATAAATGATGGATGCAGTATGCGTTATCCCAGTAGATTCTGAAGTCTTCTGCTGCAGGCTTTAATGCTGCAAAACGTCTTACTACTTCATCTGAATAAACGATTCCTGTTGGATTTGAATACTTTGGTACACACCAGATTCCCTTTACTGCAGGATCGTTATTTACATATTTCTCTACAAGATCCATGTCCGGACCATCCTCTAATAAAGGAATATTGATCATTTCAATTCCGAAGAATTCTGTGATCTTGAAATGTCTGTCATATCCCGGTACAGGACAAAGGAACTTCACCTTGTCCAGCTTACACCATGGAGTAGAACCATTTACACCATGTGTCATGGAACGTGATACTGTATCATACATTACATTTAAGCTGGAGTTACCATATACGATGATATTCTCTTTCTTAACTTCCATCATATCTGCCATAAGCTGACGGCACTCACCGATACCATCCAGATCACCATAGTTTCTGGTATCGTTTCCTAACAAAGTTCTCATATCCGAAGAACTATTGATCTCATCTAACATTCCCATAGACAATGCAAGCTGTGAGAATCCAGGCTTACCTCTTGCCATGTTCAGACTCAGACCTTTTGCCTGTTCTTCCTTATACTCCTCCAAAAGAGCGGCTTTTAAAGTCAATAATTCATCTTTACTCATATCTTTGTATTTCTTCATTCTACATACCTGTGCCTTTCACTTATTCTATTCCGGTTAAATCAGTTATGTCCTGTAAAATTCCTATTAGCTATTTTAAAACATTTTTCAAAAAAGGCAAGCCTATAATTGAAAATTCTTGTCTATTTCGTTTTAAATATCAACTATTTTATTGAATTTTCTTTATTTTATTCAGTTTTTTCTGCAAAAATCGTATTTTTCTCCATTATTTTCATATATGACTTGTTTTCATTAAGTAATATGCAAACAAAATGACACCGGTCAGACTCTTTCCGACCGGTGCCATCTTATATGTATTTACGAATTGATACTTTTATAAACGTTCATCCTAGTATATGGAACTAAAATCCAGATACCACTTTCCAGCTCGCTTATATACATACATTGTGATATCTTCTTCGACATCATCATCTTTGCCTTTTACCTTAATGGTAGCTTCTACACGTGCAACCTGACTGACCTTGATATCGTATTCATCTTCATAGTCTTCCTTCTTATCTTCCAGCTTGCTGCCCTTTAACTTCTTAACCTTCTTGAACTTAACCTTGATACTCTTTACTTTACCAACCTGATTCTCCAGAGCCTCGCCTGAATATTCCATAACGTCGTCTAACTGTTCGATCATATCTTCTTTGTCGATATCATTTTCATCCTTAATATATTTAATGATCTTCTTATCGATCAGCTTATACATCTTCTTACCGCTCTGCTTTTCTACTGCATTTACATAAGCCTTAATAACTGCCTTTGGGCTCTGTTTGCCGTGGCTGGCAATTCCACCGATAATGTTAAAGATCAGAATCAATGCAACAACTGCTGCCGCCGCAATAATAACGATCTTCTTATTATTCACAATCGCATTCTTTACCTTATCAAATCCGCTGCCTGCCGGCTTATTACCCTGTGGCTGCTGTCCATACTGTCCACCATATGCCTGCTGGTTTGGATCATAATACTGCTGTCCGCCGTATGCCTGCTGGTTCGGATCATAATACTGCTGTCCGCCATATGCCTGCTGATTCGGATCATAATACTGCTGTCCGCCGTATGCCTGCTGGTTCGGATCATAATACTGCTGTCCGCCATATGCCTGCTGATTCGGATCATAATACTGCTGTCCGCCGTATGCCTGCTGGTTCGGATCATAATACTGCTGTCCGCCATATGCCTGCTGGTTTGGATCATAATACTGCTGTCCGCCGTATGCCTGCTGATTTGGATTCATATTCTGAGCTGCTCCATCCGGCTGTCCGGCATTCATGCCATTTTGCTGATTTCCATTCATATTCTCGTCCATGTTACTCTCCTTTATAATTCAGACTAAATTTCATCTGACAGCCTCATCTGCCAGATAGCCCATCGATAACACAATATATTCATTATCGACAAAATTTATTCTACCATCTAAAATCTCAACAGACAATATATTTCTAAAATTTTTGCTAAAGAAATGCCACACTTGTATATGCTCCAACCCCAAAATTCAGATACAACATTTCTGCTCTGTCTGGATTTCCACGAAAAAAAGAGATAACATAACTGCTATCTCTCTTTTCTTCGGCAATTCCCTACCAGTCATTCAAGCTCTCCATCTTATCAAGTTGATTCTGGATCAGTGAAACTACCATATCTCTTATCTCATAGGTCTTCATATCTGCAAATGTCTCATATGGGATCGGTGGCAGAAAATGAAGCTGTGTAATAACCTTTCGGAAAGATTTTCCTTCGAATGGTTTAAATGAATCATATAATACAACCGGCACGATCGGGCATTTTGCCTTCTGTGCGATCTTGAAGCTTCCCGGCAGGAAACCTCTCAGAGAATTATGGTTATGGTCATATCCGCCTTCCGGGAAAAGAATATATCGTCTTCCCGCTTTGATCTCTGTTGCAACGTCATTAATTACCTGAACCTGCTGCCTGAGATCAGTTTTATCCAGACGCTTTGCCTTTAACAGCTCACACAACTGCGTGACGATAAACAAATGTGATCGCTTCGCATCCATTACATATGTGCATGGCTTTTCATGTACGCTTATAACACCAAGTGCATCGTACTTGCCCTGATGATTTGCAAACATGATATATCCGCCTTCTGTCGGCAGATTCTCCATGCCGGATGCAACCGTCTCGATACGCCCTCTTTTCTTTACATGCTCGATCATAACCTGTGCCATTCTGTAGCATGTCTCCTCATCATATTTCTCACCATGTCTGGCATAATATGACATCTTCGGAACATAATACAAAATCAGAAAAAAACAGGAAATGATCACTATAAAAAATCTAACCATCTACCTAAATCCCCTGAATTTACAACTCTCCGTCCAAAAGTACTGCAATATCCAACAACTGTTTTTTTGATCCGGTGCGATCCGCACCGGATCCGGCCATTTATAAATCTCTACCCGTTACCTTTAATCGCATTAACGCTCTGGAAAGAGATGCTTCTGTCTGTTTGTACTCTTTCAGACTTTCCTTCTGCCTCAAACGCTCTTTCGCACGTTCAAGTGCCTGTTCAGCACGGACTCTGTCGATATCCTCCGGACGCTCTGCAGAATCCACCAGCATCGTTACACGGTTATTTACGATCTGGGCAAATCCTTCCCCGACAACACCAAGGATCTTCTTTCCATCCGGTGTATCAATTCGGATCTCCCCGATACTGGTTGCAATGATCATATTCTCATGGTGAGGAAGGACTGCCATCTCACCATCTTCCAAAGGCAATACAAACTTCGTAACCTTATCATCAAAAAATACTTTATTACTTGATATGACTCTCAGGTAAAATGTATTCATGTCTGTCTGCCTCCTTTATCCTACTGTCCCTTTGCGGCTTTTTCTTTGACTTCTTCGATTCCGCCTACGTTAAAGAATGCCCACTCAGGATATTCATCCATCTCACCGTCTAAGATAGCCTTAAAGCCCTTTACTGTTTCTTTAAGAGGTACATATTTTCCCGGAACACCTGTAAAGTTCTCTGCTACATGGAATGGCTGTGATAAGAACTTCTGCACCTTACGTGCTCTTGTAACCGTAATCTTATCTTCCTCTGATAATTCTTCCATACCAAGAATTGCGATGATATCCTGTAATTCTCTGTATTTCTGAAGAATCTCCTGAACGCCTCTGGCTACATTATAATGTTCTTCGCCGACAACGTCCACCTCCAGAATACGGGAATTGGATTCCAGAGGATCAACAGCAGGATAGATACCCTGTTCTACGATCTTTCTGGAAAGAACGGTTGTCGCATCCAGATGTGCAAATGTAGTTGCCGGAGCCGGATCTGTCAAGTCATCGGCAGGCACATAAACTGCCTGTACGGAAGTAACGGATCCTGATTTTGTAGAAGCGATTCGCTCCTGCAATTCACCAAGCTCATTTGCCAGAGTTGGCTGATAACCAACTGCGGATGGCATACGTCCAAGCAGGGAAGAAACCTCTGATCCCGCCTGTACAAAACGGAAGATATTATCTATAAATAATAACACATCCTGATGATTTACGTCACGGAAATATTCTGCCATCGTAAGTCCTGTTTCCGCAACACGCATTCTTGCTCCAGGTGGCTCGTTCATCTGTCCAAACACTAAGGCTGTCTTGGACAATACCCCTGACTCTTTCATCTCTGTCCAGAGGTCATTACCCTCTCTGGAACGCTCACCGACACCAGTGAAGATAGAATATCCGCCATGCTCTGTTGCTACATTCTGGATCAGCTCCTGGATCAGAACGGTCTTACCTACACCGGCACCACCGAACAGACCAATCTTACCACCTTTGGCATATGGGGCAAGAAGATCGATAACCTTGATACCTGTTTCGAGAATCTCAACAACAGGGCTCTGATCCTCAAATGACGGAGGATCTCTGTGGATGACCCAGTGCTCTGTATCTGCCAGATTCGGTCCACCGTCCAGAGTGTCACCGGTTACATTAAATAATCTGCCAAGGGTATCTGTACCAACCGGAACCTTGATTCCTGATCCTGTCGGAACAACCTCCATATCTCTGGATAAGCCCTCGCTTGCTGCCAGCATGATGCATCTGACGGTATTATTTCCGATGTGCTGTGCAGCTTCCATTATGCATTTCTTTCCATGATTATCAACTTCCAGAGCATCCTTGATGTTTGGTAAATCATTATCCGGAAATTCTACGTCTACAACAGGTCCCATGACCTGTACTATTTTACCGTTTTTCAAAACATCAGACCTCCTATTTCTTATTCTGCAGAGCCTTCGCACCACCAACTACCTCGGTAATCTCCTGCGTGATCGCAGCCTGTCTGGCTCTGTTGTATTTAATACTGAGATCAGCTAACATATCTTTCGCACTTCTGGTTGCAGAATCCATTGCCATCATTCGGGAATTCTGTTCACTACAGAAGGATTCAACCAGTGCTCCATATATGAAACCTGTAATATAATTCGGAACAATTCGATCCATGACCGCTCTCGGAGAAGGTTCAATGATGATCTCCTCATGATAGACATCCGCCTGTGAGATCTTGAAATCTATCTTTCTGAACGGAAGAAGCTGGATCATCTCCGGCTCTGCCGTTACACTATTTATCATCTTCGTATAAATGATATAGACTTCATCGATCTTACCGCTTTCATAGTTTTCCAGCATCTTATCCGCAATAACCCTTGCTCTGTGAAGACTTGGGTTCTGTGCTGTATACTGGAAATGAATATCAACCGGCACATTCTTCCTTGCAAAATAATGTCTTCCCACCTGTCCGACAACATATAATTCGCTGTCCGGGTGATTTGCCAGTTCTTCTTCTGCGATCTTAATGATATTATGGTTATATGCACCTGCCATGCCCTTATCGGCTGTAACCACAATATAACCTCTTTTCGGATTTTCCTTCTTTTCATCGTCTTCATTTTCGAAATAAAGATGATCCATATCAGGAAGATGTCGTAACAGTCGTGCCAGAGAAACCTGTAAAGTATAGAAATACGGTTCCGTATTCTCCAGATCCTTCTTCGCTTTTTTCAGTTTGGAAGAAGAGATCATGTACATGGCATTTGTGATCTTCATTGTATCCTTAATGCTTTTTATTCTGTTTTGGATTTCTTTGGTACTTGCCAATTACTCCACCCTCTTCATAAACTCTTTTCCTGCTTCAAGAATATGTTCTTTCAGATCATCTGTAAGAACCTTTCCTTCTTCAATCTCTTTGATAACATCCGGTTCTGCATCCTTGAAATATGCAAGCATATCCATCTGTGTCTGCTTTACTTTCTTGATATCTACATTTAAGAACAGCTTATTTGTTGCTGCAACCAGTGTAATAACCTGCTCTGCCATACTAAGCGGATGACATAACGGCTGTTTTAACAACTCCATCAGTCCCTTACCATAAGTAAGCTGCTCCTTTGTATTCTCATCCAGATCGGAACTGAACTGGGTAAATACTTCCATCTCACGGAACTGTGCAAGATCGATACGAACGGTACCGGTTGCTTTCTTCATAGCCTTGGTCTGCGCTGCACCACCAACACGGGATACAGACAATCCTACATTTACCGCAGGACGCATACCGGAGAAAAACAGATCACTCTCAAGGAAGATCTGACCATCCGTGATGGAGATAACATTTGTAGGGATGTATGCAGATACATCACCTGCCTGTGTCTCTATAATAGGAAGGGCTGTGATCGAACCACCGCCTAATGAATCCTTTAACTTACTGGAACGCTCAAGCAATCTGGAATGCAGATAGAATACATCACCGGGATATGCCTCACGTCCAGGGGAACGTCCAAGTAACAGGGACAGTGTTCTGTATGCTACTGCATGCTTTGACAGATCATCGTATACGATGAGCACGTCTTTTCCCTTATGCATAAAATATTCTGCCATCGATGTTCCTGCATATGGTGCTATATACTGAAGCGGTGCAGGATCACTGGCTGTTGATGCTACAATGATCGTATAGTCCATTGCATCGTTTTTCTCAAGTGTGGAAACAATCTTTGCAACGGTGGATGCCTTCTGACCGATCGCTACATAGATGCAGACAACATCCTTTCCACGCTGGTTGATGATCGTATCAAGTGCGATCGAAGTCTTACCGGTCTGACGATCACCGATGATCAGCTCACGCTGTCCTTTACCGATCGGGAACATGGAATCGATTGACAGGATACCGGTCTGAAGTGGTTCATTGACCGACTGTCTGTCTGCGATACTTGGTGCTTCCTGCTCAACCGGCATGTAATCTGCCTCTTTGATCGCTCCCTTACCATCAATCGGTGCACCCAGTGCATTGATGATTCTTCCAAGGAATTCTTCACCTACCGGTACGCCGGCTCTCTTACCAGTTCTGGTAACCTTTGTACCTTCTTTTATTCCGGTATCTTTTCCGAACAGGATACATCCGATCTCGGTTCTTCTGATATCCTGTACCATACCCTTGATACCATTTTCAAATACTACAATCTCACCATACATGGCATTATCAATACCATATATCGTTACTATTCCATCTCCTACCCAGATGACAGTTCCTACTTCTTTGTCCCGGGTGTCGAAGTCAAAATTCTCTATCTCACTTTTCAGTATGGAGATAATATCTCCTGAACTTATTGAACTCAAATCTTATCACCTCGTAACCAATCTTTGTGTAAGCCGCTTACATCTGCCTGCCAGACTCCAGTCATATTCCTTATTTCCGACCTTAATAATAAAGCCTCCAATCAGACTGTCGTTCTTCTCCAATGTCAGTTCCACATCTGAGGTCTTATATTTCTTTTTCAGAAAATCTTCAATCCCCTTCTTCTGTGCCTCCGTTGGAGGTGTCACATAATAAAGGGTTGCAAGAAGGACATCCGCCTTCTTCTTTATAAGAACTCTGTATTCTCTGCATATCTCAAAGAACTGATCAAAATCAGAATTGTTGCAAAGCACCTTTAAGAATTTTACCGTAGTCTTTGAACTATCAAATATCTTATCGATAATTTCTGACTTTTTTTCTCTGCTGACAACCGGACACGTAAGTGCCTCCTGTAATTCAGGATTCTCCCTGACAACTGCTTCCATGTCTGAAAGCTCAGCCGCATCAATATTCAGCTCGCACAAAACTTCAGCATAATTAATTGCTTTCTGTGTCATGGGCCTCACCTGCTTTTTCTATAAACTCATCATATAGTGACTGATTTTTCGCGTCATTTGAGTCTTCACCCAGAATCTTAGCCGCTGCCGACATTGCAAGCTCTGCAACCTGAGATTCCATATCGCTCAAAGCCTTTTCACGCTGTACTTCTATAGTTTTTTCCGCATCCTTGATCATGCGGTTTGATTTCTCGCCTGCATCTGCCACAATCCTGTTATATTCATTCTGTGCAGCCTGTCTGGATTTGTCCCGCATGGTATCACATTCATCCTGAACACCTGCGAGAGTATCTTCATATTGCTGCTTCAGTTTCATGGCATCATCCTTCGTCTGATTGGCATTCGCGATTGAGGATTTGATCATCTCTTCACGTTCTGCCATGATCTTATTGATCGGACCGATCAGGAATTTCTTTAACAGAAGAAACAAAACTATAATATTAATTATGGTTATGGCTATGGACGAGACACTTAAATTTATCATTTAATGACCTCCTGCCTTTCTGTCTGTTTTCGTTATCCGACAATTACGATTCCTTCATATCTTTTCTGATATGAAGTTGCAATCATCATTTTCAAATATAAATTATTTCAGAAGAAGAATGATCAAAAGACCAATTACCAGACCGTAAACGGCTGTTGCCTCTGCAAGTGCTCCACCGATGATCAGAAGCTTTGTGATCTTACTGTCTGCTTCCGGCTGTCTTGCTACTGCTTCTACTGCCTTTGATGTTGCGATTCCAAGTCCGATACCTGCACCAATACCTGTTAATACTGCTATAGCAGCTCCAATTGCGATTACTGTATTCATAATTATTATCTCCTTTTCATTTTCCTTATGTTAATCTTAGTCTTCTCCCAATCCTTCCTGCATGTAGAGTGCAGTTAAGAATGTGAATACAAATGCCTGAAGTAAGCCATCAAAGATATCAAAATAAAGGCTTAACGGAATAGGCACAATGACAGGCGCTACCGCCTCAATTAATTTCATTACAACAAATGCACCTAAAACATTGCCGAACAATCGCATACATAACGACAATGGTTTTATTACAAGCTCCATTACATTTATAGGTGCTACTATTGCTACCGGCTCTGCAAAGCTCTTAAGCCAGCCTTTCGGTCCCCTGCTTCTGATACAGACAACCTGAACCATGACTATACTCATGATCGCCAGTGCTGCTGTTACGTTCAGATCCTTGGTTGGTGGTTTAAATCCAAATATACCTGCGATATTTGCCATTCCGATATACAAAATGACAGTGATCAGATACGGTATATATGTCTTACCTTTTTCTCCCATAACGTCACTAAACAGATTATTAAATGTCGTAATGATCGACTCCAGAGCAAGCTGTTTCTTTCCCGGATTCTCAACTTTCAGGTTCCGGACAAGTATAACGGACAACAGAACAAGTACCGCCATAATGATCCATGTTACCACGATTGATTCCGAGATCGGGATTCCACCAAAAATTGGAATGGTAAAGAGAGTCTCGCAATTCAGCTCCTCTGTTAACTTTTCTGCAAGGTCACCCGTAGGTCTTCACTTCCTCTCATGTAATTTTTTTCAAAGGGCATACTAACTGTTAAGGATATTTATTACTTCTCTTGCATCACTCTCGGAAAATCCTTTTACCGTATTCTCCGTATTGATCCAGTAATCAGCAAGTCCAACTCTGTCCCAGTCTGAATCCATGTCATCTAAGATCACCAGCCTGTCCACATCGTGTTGGTCTACATAGTCCTTAACCTCGAAGCATCGTCCATAATCCTCATACTTGCCGGATATATGTTCCTGCGGCGGAGTTACATCTGATATAACGAGACCTTCCTCCTTAAGCTTCAGGATCAGCTCCTGTGCTCTCTCGTCACATACCGGATCTTTCATAACCTCTTTCCGCCAGTTAAAGATCGCTACCAGCTTCGCATCTGTTGCCTTTACAACATCTGCAAGGTTTTTTACATTTTTTCTGTCAACGGTTTCACCCGGATTGTTACAGATGAATTTGTTTGAATTTAACACACCGTCAATGTCGAAAAAAATGACTTTCATTTAGATTTCCTCCTGCATTCTTCCATGTGCTTCCAGTTGTCCTTTAAACAACAACGTATTATAGCACACCATTTTTTATTTTTCACCTTTTATTAATTTATTAATAAAAAATATATTTCTAAACTTTTTATAAAAAAATCATAACTGATTCTACTCTGTAAAGTAAAATAGCCCCATCCTTTTCAGGCTTTCTTCTGTTTTTTTACGCTGTCTATAAAACAGAAGAAAACTCTTACCGGAGGATGGGGCTTTATTTCTGAATATCTGTGTTCTATTCAGCCCCACCTGTAATGATCCATGGTGCCGGCTGAGCAACAAATACATTTTCTTTATTTGTCTTGGATACGTTGATCTGTAACGCTTCCATATTCCGAATACCGAATTTGTCAAAGATCAGCTTGGTCTCTGCAAGGATACCAAGATCTAATGTGTAAATAACAAACTGCATCTGCGGATTGATCGCAAGCAGGCGTTCAATATCAGATTCCAGATAATGATTCGCAACGATAAATGCAAGTCTTGGTACCGGAATCTTACTTAAGGATTCTTCGCTCATATCCGGAATGATCTGCACGTTATGAACTCCAAACTTCTCAACATTTTCCTCCATAGATCTTCTGGAACCGCTGTCCGGCTCTACTGCAATGATCTGACCTTCGCTCGCTGTGATCGCAGCTTCGATAACGATACTCTCTGCCATCAGCGCAAGAATCGTGTCATGAGTATCTACACCGAGAATACTCATGATAACCGCGCGGATCTCATTGCATACATAATGAACCGATCCCTTTGTAAACAGATCATTCTTCATGCCGTACCGAACGGATTCTCTGGTCTTCTCGTTTACAATAAAGACAACCGTCGGTTCGGATATCTTCTTATTAATAACATTCTTGAGTTTTGCATTTGTAAGTTCACTTCCCGGCTCTGTTCCTTCGCCGATCCAGATATCATATTCGCCAAATCCCGCTTCCCATAATGTATAGAAGAGATCTTCATGACTGGCATCGGTATAGATCAGAACCCGCTTATGTGTATCAATCGTTGGCACGACATTTTTCTGTCTGCCGCAGATATTAAGCATCTTTATCTTCTCCGGGCTGACATCCATCTTATTTGCAAAGAAGCCAAGCCAGTTCAACATGCCTGAATTACTGAACGTATTTTTCATTGTTTTCTACCCCACTTTTCTATCGTATTTTCCAATCAGATAACCTTCTCCAACCGGATTGTCGTTTTCTAAAACAGTCTTTATAATTATACAATTTTTCTCGTTAACTGTAAATTCTTTTGTGCGTTTTTCACACATCTATCCACGAAGTGTTTCATCAATTCCGAGTGCGATCGCATTCACAATATCTTCAAACCGGTAATCAAACAGATAATTATCCTTATCACTGTCAATAAATCCGGTCTCGATCAGAATTGCCGGCATCGTTGTCCGGCGCAGAACAGCCAGATTCTTCCGTTCCTCAACTCCCAGATTCTCAAATCCGATATTTGCAAGCTCTGCATCCACATTTTCTGCCATTTCATATGCAATCCCTGATGTATTATAAACCAAGGTTTCCACTCCGTTATATTTGTTCGGATACGGTGCAGCATTCCGGTGCAGGGAGATAAAATAATCCGCACCGCTCTCATTTCCGATCTGTGCTTTTCTTGTCGGTGAATCATAGACATCTGTTGTTCTCGTAAATTCCACGTCATAACCAAGCTCCGACAACGCATCACCGAGTGCCAAAGCCAGATTCAGGTTGTCATTCTTCTCCGTTCTTCCATTATAAGATGCCCCATTGTCAAATCCACCATGTCCGGCATCGATCATTATTTTTATAGCCATAAAAAACCTGCATACTCTGTTTGCTACAGTATATGCAGGTTTCTTGTTATATGTACTTAATTTTCATGACCTCAGTATGCCTTTCTTACATGCTGCGTATATTTTTATATGAAAGGACCAATCTTAAGCCAGTACTTTCTTGATAGCTGCGAGCAGCTCATCATATGTCTCATAAGCCGGAAGATCAGGATTGTCTGCTTTGATCTGATCGGTACTCTTAAAGAGGAATCCGGCCTTGCTTGCACGGATCATTCCAAGATCGTTGTGGCTGTCACCACTTGCGATTGTATCATAACCGATAGACTGAAGTGCCTTTACGGTTGTGTATTTGGATTTCTCACAACGCATCTTAAAGCCTGTGATCTCACCACTTTCTGCTACCTCCAATGAGTTGCAGAAGATTGTCGGCCAGCCGAGTTTCTTCATAAGCGGGCTTGCAAACTGTGTAAATGTATCACTGATAATGATAACCTGTGTCATGGAACGAAGCTCATCTAAGAATTCCTTTGCACCGGGAATCGGATCGATCTTTGCGATTGTTTCCTGAATCTCTTTTAAGCCAAGTCCATGTTCTTTTAATATACCAAGACGCCAGTTCATTAATTTGTCGTAATCCGGCTCATCTCTTGTTGTTCTCTTTAACTCCGGGATGCCGCTTGCCTCTGCAAATGCGATCCAAATCTCCGGTACTAATACGCCTTCCAAATCCAAACATACAATGTCCATTTCGGGTTCCTCCTGTTATCTACATTCTCGCTTCATTATAATATACCGCCTGCCATTCTGCAATACCTTTGCCAGCAGAAGGACTGACAGGGTTATATTGCAACATGAACATCCATATAAAAAGATTCGCTTCGTTTCCTACTCGATACATATGCCTGATACGCTCATGCTCCTGTGCAAACTCGTCCTTCGGACTCAGACATGCACCCGCATTCGCTGGCAATATGTATCTCATCACGGAAACTACACTTAATATCTTTTCTATATGGGTAGTCATATTGCAATTATTACCCTGTCAGTCCTTCTTGCTGTATTTTTTATGTATTCGAATGGCATATATTAGTTTCTACAACCAGCCGCACCCATATACAGGAATTGCCTATATTCCACGTTTTATTCTTCTACCAATATATGCAGAAAATCCTGCATATTTGTAAGATACAAAATTTCTCGGATATCAGCTGCAATGCTGCACTGGCTTCCTTGTTTGATAAGATATCCGGCTTTTTTCTGTTATGAGATACATATTGCCGGCGAATGCGGGTGCATGTCTTAGCTCGAAGAGCGAGTTTGCACAGGAGCATGAGCAGATTAGGCATATGTATCGAATAAGAAAAAAGCGTATCTTTCAAACAAAGAAGCCAGTGCGGCATTGTAGCTGATATTCAAGATATTCCCCCCCACAAATATGCAGGATTTTCCCTCTTATTAATCAAAAGAATAAAATCTTGTGGCCCTGGTCAATCTGGTAGTAGGAGATTTTGTGCTGCCTGGCAAATTCCTTCTCTGTCTCCGTCTCACCATGAAGATTGGAGCGAAGCATCCATGATAACAGTATGCCTGCTGCAACCAGACCGCCACAGACGAGCCCTTGTATAACAGAAAATAGTTTCCATACGGACAAAAAAATATTTATCGTATCCATGTCTTATCCTGCCTTTCTTTTACATATTCCTTCGTTGTATCGGAGGTCAGTCGTTCTTTATCATGCTTATACTTTCTATATTTACGGAGATTTTTGGTAAAAAAACCTGCTGCCAGTACAAAAGGCAACACAACAAAATGTCCGCCAAATTCAGAAAAAAATCCATAACCACTTATAATTCCCTGATTCACTTCGGTAAATAAAATCACCCCAATTGTACAGCATATCACCCCAAGTATCACAGCATCCGAGATAAAGCTCCGCTTATTGACCGGAATATTTCCAACTACCTTTCCAGTCTGCCCATTTACCAGAATCGTATAAAGCTCATGTTTATACCAGAAGGTCATGAACCATGCAGGAAGGAGTGCATACTCAATTTTATCCACACTGTACTGTTCAATGCTCTTCTCTATGTAAGTCGTTCCTGTATCTTCTATCATCGCTTTATCCATCGCAGCACTGATTTTCTGATGAATCTCCGGTGCCGCTTCTCTGGATGGTACATCATATCGATCTGCATAGAATCCCGACAGGTAAGATGGATCAAAAGGCTTTAATGCTTCCATATGATATGGTTCCAGTCGGCCGGATAGCCGATCATCTAATTTTCTGGATGCATCAAATGTAACCCGGTCAAAATTACCATATGCATCTGCATACATATCGGTTCTTTGATTTATCCCCGCAGAAAAGCTTCTCTTCTCTGATTCATATTTCTGATTCTGAAATGATCCCGGATACATACCTACCTTCTTCGTTGTCTGCAGCATCGAATAAAAGGATTGGTTTCTATTCGTTCCGGCATTAAAGATATTTGTCGGCTCTTTCTTCTCTTCATCACTTGATACTAAATGCAGATTGGCCTTTTTTCTCATATATGCTGTATACAGCCAATATGGAATATAGATTCCACGGATCTTGTCAATCTTCGGATGCTTGATCTCTCTTGGCACATATCTGCCTGTACCAAATCTCTCTTTGATCGCATCCACTGCCTGCTGTTCCGTTACGGAAAATGGAATGATATAATCCGGCCATACTTCCTTCGATTCACGGTCAAATATAACCGTCGGCTGTCCACAAAACGAACAAAAAGTTGCCCGCTCGTTTCCATGGATCATAATCTGTGCTCCGCAGGAAGTACAGCGGAATATCTGAACCGACATCAGTCGTTCCCTCTGTGTCCCTTTCCGGTCATCTGCATAAGCAGCATCTTGTACCTGCTGCTCTGTTTTTCCTGCCATTTCCTCTGTTTCCATCTGTTTTGATACAGCCGATATATCTTCCGGTCTGTTATTCTGCATCTCAAATGCCAACAGATCTGCATCCCAGTCAGGATTGATCTGGATTTCCTTCTCTCCATGCCACTTCTGATCTTTATCAAGACCAAACCACAGATCATCAAATGATCGTTTTCCGTCTTCTTTTTTCTCTGTATCCGGATCTACTTCCTTTAACTTCATATGGAATCTGCGTTCGCTTGTCTGACCACATTGTGTACATTTCATTTTTCCGAGATCCGGATCATATACCAGCACACCCCCGCATGCCTCACACTTATAGATCATATGTTTCTCCCCTTGAAATTCATCAAATTTTATTATGATATTTTAAGATGTTTCTGTTATCCTTTCATGCACGCTTTCACCATTTCCCAGCAAGGAATCTAGTTCCCATATAATCCGCGTCATGTTAAAAGTTTCCATAAATACTCGATTTATCTTTAATTTAATTAATATTTTTTCGATACAGGACTCGTTGCCTGCTCCAGCCATATACGTTCTTCCTCCGTCAGATGTGGGGCAATCTTCTCATACACATTCTTGTGATATTCATTCAATCGTTGGAGCTCACGATCTGTCATCAGTTCCGGTATCAAAGCTTCGGTGTCAAATGGAACCCAGGTCAGCGTTTCAAATTCCAGAAATGTTCCATTTGCTTCCGCTTCTTTCAAGAATACCTCCGGAAGCTTGCCTGTCGGTTTCCCTGCTTTCTTACAAAGAACCAGATTCTCATGACGGATGCCAAACCTTCCTTCTATATATAAGCCCGGTTCATCTGATGTGATCATACCTTCTTCGAATACTGCTGTCGGTCTGCGTTCTTCCATGATTCGGAAGTGTATCCTGTTTGGTCCTTCGTGTACATTTAACAGATATCCGACTCCATGACCGGTGCCGTGATTGAAATCCAGGCCATACCGCCACAGTGGTTCACGCGCCAGATAATCGAGATTCTCACCACGCGTTCCATGCTTAAATCTTGCTGCTGCCAGATTCAGATGTCCGATCAGCACCAGTGTATATGCCCATTTCTCTTCCTCTGTCAGAGTTCCGAGCGTGATTGTTCTGGTGATATCAGTCGTTCCCTCCATGTAATGACCGCCACTGTCTACTAATAAGAAGCTCTCCGGTTTTAGTTCGACATTTGTCTCCTCAGTCGGTTCATAATGTACGATCGCGCCATGTGGACCATATGCAGCTATCGTATCAAAGCTCGGCTCCAGATAACCCTTCTGCTCTTTTCGGAAGGATTCCAGTTTCTCTGCTGCCGAAAGCTCCGTGATTGTCTCTGTTCCGATATGATGCTTGAGCCAGTAGATAAATTTCGTTACAGCAACTCCATCCTTGATATGCACATTCCGTTCATTTTCACACTCTACTGAATTCTTCTGTGCCTTCATCAACTGAACCGCAGACGGTTCATCGACCACTGATATACCATCCGGTATACAACTTCTTAATCTGTAATTGGTCTGGCAGCCATCCAGCAATATCGTCATCTGCTCTGCCTGTTTATGCGTATGAATAATCCCCGGCAACCGCTTCAGATCCGTATAGATTTCATTATACGGATAAATCGTAATTCCATCAACGACAAGTTTGCGGATGATTTCATTGTTTAAAATCGCATCATTGATATATAAACGGCAGGCTTCATCTGCGATCAGCATATATGACAGGAATACCGGATTACAGTCTATATCATTGCCCCGCAGATTCAGAAGCCACGCGATCTCGTCCAGCGCAGAGATCACCCGGACATCCGCGCCTGCGGATCTTATTGACGCTCTGACACGCGCAAGCTTATCCGCACGGGTTTCACCTGTGTATGAAAATGGTAATTCAAATACCGGCTCATGTGACAGCTCCGGTCTGTCCGCCCAGAGTTCATCGACCAAATCCAGTTCACCATTTAAAGTGACCTTTTTATCGCCCAGTTTGCCAAGCATCCTGTCAGCAAAATCCAGACTGACGGTTCTTCCGTCAAAGCCTACAACCTTTTCCGGTTCCAGATGGTCATACAAATATTCCTCGATCGTTGGAACGCTCGGCTGTCCACTCTTCATCAGTTCGATCGTACTGCCTGCAAGCTGTGCTTCCGCCTGAATGAAATACCGTCCATCTGTAAACAATGCCGCCGTATCAGGGAGCACAACCAGTGTTCCGGCAGATCCTGTAAACCCGGACATATATTCTCTTTCCCTGAAATATGCTCCAACATATTCGGACGCATGAAAGTCATCTGTTGTGATCACATAAGCATCTACACCTGTTTCATTCATTTTCTCACGCAGCCCTGCCAGCTTCTCTATTGTCGTCATCATATTCATATTCACCTTCTCATGTTCTATATATTCAGATCATTTTTTAAGTGTTCAAACAATGTTCTGTATATTTGCAACGGTCAAAACCATATCTCTGTCTAACGTTTCCGATTACTAATATCAAAATATCCAGGCATACACATGACCGTTCACGAATATCTAATCGACCGGTTTCAGGTAAATGCCGGAAAATGCCGGAAGGTCAAATCCGAAATCTCCATTTACACCTTTGATCGTCTTTTCTGTATCTTTTGTGCTTCCCCCAAATTTATTCCAGTCACTGTTGATCAGTACCTTCATTGTATCACCATTTCCATAATTAAAGTGATAATTTTTATATATAAGTCCCGACAGGTTTAATACAACAATCACCTTATCTTCATTTACTTCACGCTGAAAGATATAGACAACATCATTTTCCTTACCGCAAAGGATCCATGCAAATCCGTTCGGATCATCATCCCATGCAGATAATGCCGGCTCTTTCATATAAATCTTATTCAGTGCTTTCATGTACTGGTGGAAGGAATCATGGTTCGGATATTTCAAAAGATCCCAGTCCTGCCCGCGCTTCTCATCCCACTCGCGGAACTGTCCGATCTCATTTCCCATAAAGTTCAGCTTCTTGCCCGGATGCGCATACATATAAGCATATAACGCCTTTGCCTGTGGGAACTTTTCTTCATACATACCCGCCATCTTCTGAATGATCGTTGCCTTTCCATGTACAACCTCATCGTGTGACAAAGGAAGCAGATACCGTTCGTTATAGTTATACATCATCGAGAATGTCAGGTCATGATAATGCTCGCCGCGGACAAATGGAAGTGTACGGAAGAAATTCAGTATATCATTCATCCAGCCCATATCCCATTTGTAATCAAAGCCCAGTCCACCATATTTTGTTTCTTTCGTTGTACCCTTAAAGTCTGTCGAGTCTTCGGCACACAGGATGATCGAAGGATGACGATCCTTTAACCCCTGATTCATATTCCGGATAAAATCAACCGCCCGGTCATTTACACCACGGCTCTCATCGCCCATCCAGTAGATGATACGGCTGATCGCATCCATACGAAGTCCGTCAAAATGATACTCTGACAGCCAGTAATTCGCCGCAGACTGTAAGAAACTCCGCACTTCTCCTTTGGAATGAATGAAGTTCATGCTTCCCCACTCACTGTATCCCACATCGTTGCTTGGATATTCATACAATGCCGTGCCATCATATCTGGCAAGTCCATAGCCATCAAGTGCGAAATGAACCGGAACAAAATCAAGAATTGCGCCAATATTATGCTGATGCAGAATATCGATCATTTCCTTCAGGTCATCTGCTGTTCCATATCTGGATGTCGGACTGAAAAATCCGGTATTCTGATAACCCCAGGACTGATCGGACGGATGCTCGGAGAGCGGCATGAACTCTACATAATTATATCCCTGCTCTTTCACATATTCCGCAAGCATCGGAGCGATCTCCTTATAGGTATACCAGCTCTCCGCTACCCGGTTGCTCTCTGCGATCTCCTCCGATGTCAGCGGATTTCCCTGTTCATCAAAGACCGGTTTTGTGCGCCAGGAACCCAGATGAACTTCATAGATGTTAAGCGGACTGCCCTGACATACACTACGGTTCTTCATCCATTTGGCATCATGGAAACGATAAGTATCCATATCTCGGATAATGGATGCAAATGCCGGACGCAGCTCCATGCCGAAGCCATACGGATCACAATGCTCCATGCTGCTGCCGTCTCTGTGATAGATCTTATACTTATACATCATGCCCGGTCTTGCTTCCGGCACAAATACCTTGAAAAAGCTGCCGTCATAACAGCGTTCCATGACCGTCTCGTTCCAGTCGTTGAATTCACCAATCACATTTACCCCCAGTGCATTCGGTGCATATGTGACAAATTCCACACCACTGACAACTGTCTTCTTTCCTGTGACCTCTTTCTTCACATGCGCCCCCAGTTCTCTATATGCATCAAAACTTCTTCCGGAATAAAATTCGTAAATATCCATGTCATTCTCCTTTGTATTTGTACAATAGATGTTTCTTTATTGACTATAGTAAATTTATAGATTAAAATAGACATGTTTATTATATGAGATTACAAAAGCTGACACCATAGCCAATAATTGAATAACGTCAATTTATTGACCATAGTCAACAAATAGTAAATCAGGAGATCGCAATGGATTTAAGAATACAGAAAACCAAGAACAGCATTTTCAGTGCTTTTATAGAATTACGTGCGGCGAAACCGCTCGAAAAGATTACGATCCGGGAGCTGACCCAGAAAGCAAATATCAGCAAACAGACATTTTATCTTCATTTTAAAGATATCTACGATCTATCGGAATATCTGGAAAATGACGCGATCACGTCACTGGTTGCAGACATTCCAAATCCGGATCTTATCATCACAGATCCGGCTGCCGCAGCCAGACTGCTCTGTACCGCATTTATCACACAGGGACATCTGTTCAACATTCTTTTCCCGGATGATGACAGAAGCTGTGGCGTGCTCACCAACAAACTGGAAGCCCGCATTAAGGAACTGATCTTTATCACGCACCCGGAATTCAAAGACAATCTGGAGAAAAATATCACAATTTCTCTGCTGATTCAAGGAAGCGTACATACTTTCTTAAAATATAAGGAAGAAGATACCGAGCAGGTGATCGAGATTCTTGCCGATACCATCGGAAGGATTGCCGACCATTCTTAATATATTAACGATAAAGAGCTGCCACCAGTATATACGCCTATTATTCCGCAAAGCACTTGCGTTCTATTTTCACGTAACAGTACTAAACTCCCTGCCATTCGACAGATCGTTAAGGACTGACGTGAAAAAAGGTTTGCTTCATAATAGTATATATACTGGTGGCAATTCTCTATCTGTCTTATGAAATTAAACTAATTTTTCTAAAATTGTCTCCGTCGATTTCTTTACATCTGGTTGTATTATTGCTGTAACATTTGCTGTTTTACCTGCCATATTAAACACCACTCTTCAATCAAATTGCAATACAGAACAGTCTGAATAAACTAATACTTAATACCATATGTTATCCTTATTATCCACTTGTTTGTATCTAATATTTCTAATAAAACTCCTGGCGTCTGAGCTGTGTATACGGCTTTGATGCCCGTATCTTTTTTACGGTTGACAGATCTGCGTCTACATATACGATCTGCTCTGTATCATCAGCTTTTGTAAGAACATTTCCATGCGCATCAACCACGATCGATTCTCCGGAAAAGTGCATCTCATCCTCTGCCCCGACACGATTACACATAGCAGGCATAACACTGTTCTGAAATGCCTGAACCCGCAGCTCCCACTCAAACATCTCGGAAGTTTCTGCCTTTGTATTAACTGTCGGGATCAAAATAAGAACCGCACCTTGCCAACCCACACATGCTATTGTATATTTAAAATAACAATTTCTTGGAAATGGGGAATGATTATGAATTACGCATTTACAAACGGAAAAATCTTGAACGGAACAAAAGATATGAAGATACAGGAAGGGCTCTGTATTCTGGTACAGGAAGAAAAAATTACAGACATCGTACCGGACACAACTGATCTTCATGATTATACAGTCATTGATCTGCACGGACATTATATCCTGCCCGGACTGATCAATATGCATGTGCATCTGGCAGGAAACGGTAAGCCTCAGAAAAAACAGCGTGACAATGAGAAGCTGGTCAATACCATCATGGGCTCCTCTTTGATTCGTGCGATCGCTTATAACATGGTAGCAGGATTTGCACGCGATGAACTGTTAAGCGGTGTCACGACCATCCGAACCGTGGGTGGACTCGGTGATTTCGACACCCGTCTGCGTGATGAGATCAAAGCCGGAAAAAAAGTCGGTCCTCGTATTCTGGCTGCCAATCAGGGCATCTCGGTTCCGGGCGGACACATGGCAGGATCGGTTGCGATCGCTGCAGCCACAACCACGGATGCTTTAAAACATCTTGAAAAATCCGAGAAAGAAAACGTCGATCTGATCAAACTTATGATTACCGGCGGCGTACTGGATGCAAAAGGAAAAGGTGTACCGGGAGAATTGAAAATGGCACCGGAAATGGTTCGTGCAGTCTGCGATAAGGCGCATGCAGACGGCTACATTGTATCTGCTCATGTGGAATCTCCGGAGGGCGTTCGTATTGCTCTCGAAAACGGAGTTGATTCGATCGAACATGGTGCAAAGCTGGATGATGATATGATCCGTCTGTTCAAAGAACGCGGCGCCTTTCTGTGTACGACGATCTCCCCGGCTCTTCCATATGCATTATTCGACCGTTCCATTACGAATGCAACAGAGGTAGAACAATACAACGGAAATGTTGTTTTTGAAGGCATCATTGACTGCTCCAAAGCTGCCCTTGCAAATGACATTCCGGTTGTCCTTGGTAATGACGTTGGCTGCCCTTGGATCACGCAGTACGATTTCTGGCGTGAGCTTTATTACTTCCACAAATATGTCGGAGTATCAAACTCCTTTGCCATCTATACAGTAACCGGAAGAAGTGCGGAACTTGCAGGAATCGGTGATATCACCGGCTCTATTGAAAAAGGAAAAATGGCGGATATGATCGTTACCGCAAAGAATCCTCTGGAAGATCTGCGTGCTCTACGCAATCTGGAAATGGTTGTCACAGGCGGTACGATCATCGATCATCCAAAAATCAGGAAAAGAAAACAGGTAGAAGCCGAGCTGGACAAATTCCTATAGAGCATATGATTTCTAATCATTCCTCAAATATTTTGACCTATACTCTACCGCTTCATTGCCTTGAGCGCAGCTTTTTCCTCCGGTGTGATACGGAAGGATTCCTGCATCTTCTGGATTGCTTTGTTAAACGTGAAATCATCCAGATGGTTGTTATCTAAAAATGACTTTGTCTGCTCCGGACATTTTACATAAGCTTCTGCAAGTCCCCATGCAACACCCATTTTCAGATAATAGCCATCATTCTTCATATGATCGTATGCATATAACACCTTATCAATATAGGCATCATTCAGATAATAATTCAACATCATAACTGCTACAAACCGCAGTTCAAACTCACGATTTCTCTCGTTAGCAGGCTTACCATCGATTACTCCCTGCTCGTCCAGATATGGCATCAGGAAATCCCACACTTCCTGCTGATACTGGTTTGCAATCTTAAAGGTATTACAGCAGGTATCGCAGATCGACCAGTCATCGATCTTTGGTATGAACCGTCCCATGTATGTGAGAATGTCGTCGATCTTTCCTCTGGCATAGCCAAGCACGATGCCCTGTAGCATGACTTCTTCAAAGGTATCATCCCTTGCACCATCCAGATACTCCTTCCAGTTTACAGACGCGATCTCTTTCGCCATTTTGCGCAGCACCGGAATCCGAACGCCGATGATATTTCCTGCTCTCGGTGACAGACTTGCTGTAAATTTTCCATATTCAACATCCATATTTTTATACAACTCATCCCGTACCAGATCGTGAACTGTATATTCATTCGTATCTCCCATTTTTCCTCCTGCACCCATATCGTTTAGAATTTAAACACCTTGCCAACCTCCGGTGTATAGCCATCCAGATAAGAAAGGATCTCATCTATATCTGTCATCACCTGATAGATCTCGTTTGTTACATGATTCATAAAACCCTTCTCGACACATTCATCCATCATCTGAAACAAGGAATTAAAGAATCCATCCTGGTTATAGACAATGATCGCCTTGCCATGTCGTCCAAGCTGCTTTAAAGTCAGCACTTCAAAAAATTCCTCAAATGTTCCGATTCCACCCGGCACCATGATAAATGCATCACTCCGATCCTCCATGATCTGTTTCCGCTCACGCATCGTCTCTGTCCGGATCAGCTCTGTACATTTGTCATAGATGATACCATCCACATTAAAAAATGTCGGTGCAACGCCAACGATCTCACCGTTTCCGGCACTTGCTCCTCTGGCGGAAGCCCCCATAAGTCCTCTTGCACCCGCACCAAATACTAATGTGTGTCCTCTCTCTGCCAGCTTCTTTCCAAGATTAAAAACCGCATCCATGTATGCCTGATCAATGTCATTGCTGGATGCACCAAATATACATATATTCATACTGTTACTCCATTTTCCTTTTATCACTGTTCATCGCTCTGTGAGCAACCTTATCCTATAGTATGCTATAGAGTTCACTGAAATTCAAATTATATTCTTATAAACCAGTCCAGTTCTTCCACCCGGTCGAGATTCTCATCCGAATGTTCGATCTCTCTGGAATACCGGTACACCAGTTCGATCAGATCAGCCATCTCTAACTTCTCACTGCACTTTATCCATCTGGCGAGAAGCAGTAGGAAGATTACTGTCACATGACCCACCGCGGAATCTATTTTACCAAGAATATTCCCATCATAGACCGCACCTAACAAATAGATCGAGATAAAATAAACAACGATCTGCTCCAGCACGATCTCAAGTGAAGGCAGGCTGCTGTTTCCCCACCATGACAGAAATCGTTTCTTATTCTCTGTGAAACCGGATTCCCCCAAATCAAACAAAAGCACTTCGGATTCCACCAGCACATCATCCCAGTCCTGATATAACAGCTCCAGCTCCTCTGACAGGAATCTCATATGCTTCCGGAACAGTTCATATTCATCTTTCACGCAGACTTTATCTGTATCCTCACATTCATCCCAGTCGATCAGATCCCCTTCTTCATAATGTCTCTGTGCGGAAGCACCGATCTGCAATACTTTTCTGATCCTTGCTTTCAGACTTTCTTCCCGGTTCTGGGTAATCTTCAAAATCTCCTCCCGGATATCCTCAAGATTGGAAAACAGGAAATAATCATAATCCTCAAATACTTCTTCCTCATCGTCTTCTTCACAGACAAATGTTACCGGATCTGTCTTCTGCATCAATATCCTTGCCACCTCCGGGCAGGAAAGCGATAATGAAATCTCTCTTATATTTTCAAATTCTTCCGTATGCCTTGGATATTCCCGACAAGTCGTGCATAAGCTGTCTTTTCCCATATGCTTATACATGTCGCACAGTCCATCATCCCGCAAAAATGCACATTTGCCCTTCCGGTTATGTCCGAATACGCCTTCTTCCCACTGTATATTCCGGTGAAGTGTCTGCCTGTATTCTCCTGCGTAATTCCGATATTTTTCCAGTGATTCATCATCGATCACGATCTGCCAGTCAGAACAGCAGGTGTCCGGGCATTTGTCCGCTATACATCTAAACTTTTTATAATAATCCGGATAAGAATAAATCATATCTCTGCCTCACAAACATTTATTTATCGTCACTGAGAATGTTACTCTCCCATGTTCCCTTATGTCAGTGTTGAAATGCCAACGACCATTTTATCTATCCTTCAAACAAATGATACGAAACCTGAACACGGCAATTCCTATTATATTAGACCTGCATAAATGAATCAAGCTCGCAATCCAGAGAAATTATTGACAAACGATAATTTTAATGATATTTTGAAACTGTAATTATTGTTTTTCGATAATTTTTAGATAAAATTAGCTATCAGAAAGGATATAACCATGAATCAGATTTTTACAACTCCGTTTGAATGGATCGCAGTATGGCTTCGAAAGCTTTCATTATCCGGAAGCTCCGGTAACTGTATCGCGATCATACTTTATATCATTATCTGCTGTCTCCCGGCAATCGCATTTCTACTTCTTTGTCTGAGGAAAAAGAAGATCCGTGCAGACTATCTGTTACTCGTATGCTCCGTTGTCCTCTTTATCGGCATTTACCTGATGATAAATCCGGGGCTTATGGCCCCCTATTTTCGTTATTCGATACCTATGATCGATCTGGCAATATCGACAACCCTGTGGTCAATCTTTATCTGTTACATCATTCTCCGGGTTCTTGCCATGATCCGGCATGCAAATGAGATCAATCTGGCAAAGATCGCACAGGTTTTCATCATTCTTGTAATGATCATATCAATCATTAATATCTGTTTCATAAAGCTTCCAAAACTATGGGCTTCTGCAGATCAAACAGGTTCTGACCTGTATTCCCGGATCATATCATCAGAAGATGGTGCTGTTATGCTTGATAATGGCAGCATGGGATCATTTCAGCCTGACCGCATTCCGTTACTCCTCTGCGACCTGGTTCCATCCCTGTTATTCATCTGGGTATTGATCGCATCCTTCCGGCTGTGCCGTTCTCTGAAAGACAGTCATTTCTCCGATCAGACGATCCGGGATGCAGGGGCACTCTCCCATCTGTGTGTAAGAGTTCTCTGCATTACGGCAGTGCTTGAAGTTGCTCGGAACATCCTGCAGCTTCTTATGCTTCCGTCACTTTCAGATACGACCTTTACCGTACCTCTTCCTATTTTAGAGATCCTTCTGACCGTAACGGCATTTATCCTTGCAAAGAAATTCGAGACAGCACACACGCTGGAAGAAGAAAATGAAGCATTCATTTAACACGGAGGTTTCATATGGCAATTAAGATCAATCTGGAAAAAGTCTTAAAAGAAAATAATATGACTTCCAAAGAATTATGCAAAAAGATCGGCATAACCGAAGCAAATCTTTCCATTTTGCGAAGCGGGAAAGCAAAAGGTGTCCGATTTACAACCATCAATAAAATATGTTACTACCTGCACTGTGATGTAGGCGATATCCTGTCATTTGACGGAAATCTTGATGAGGAGGAAGAAGCATGAAGAAATTTTTATCTATAAGTATACTGACCCTTTTAGTTCTGACTGTCCTTTCCGGCTGTCAGCTTGCAAAGAAAGAAAATACCCCATCTGCAGTTACCAAGCATCTGGTTGGTATCTATTGTACAGCAACACCTCTGGATGATCAGGAAGAACCGATTTCCTGCACATATGATCAGAAAACAGATACTTTCAAACCGGATAATCCCGATATCTCCGGCTGCTATCTGGCTGCAATTAAAGTTGATGTATCCAAAGAAGAAGGAAATTTTTATTATTCGTTCTGTTCCGATATGATGGCTGAACCATCTATAAACATTTCCGGTTCCGATGGAACGAGCACTACCTCCTATGAGTCTTCATCCCATACACTAATCGGTCAAAGCAATTATATGTATCCACCCGATGGTACCACAGAAGCTTCCTTATCCCTTTCCGGCACTCTCTATGTTGATCCGGACAAAACAGATTATTCCACAGATTCAGATCTTTATTATATCTATCTGAATCTAATCTATCAGAAAGAAAATGGTGATCTCTTTATAACACCCGGCTCTCCTGTTTCAATCATGAGCGAAGGCGAATCAACGACTCAAACCTTCTCTGAAAGCTACACAGAATCGAGCATCGATTCCAATGCCACTACAACGAATACGATCTCCCTTATGGTACGATCCATTTCTGATCCTGTAGACAGCTACACCTTCTATGGTATGTCCGATGACAATACCGTACTTTGGAGCGACACACAAAAAGCAGCCACCCTCACCGATGAACCAATATCCTTAAAAGGTGCTTCCTATCTGCTCATAAAGGAAGTGTCCACCAAAGGCATCGTATCCTACGATGTCCTTGCTCATACGGATGATGACGCAGAAACCACAGATCCTGACTACCGCAACCGCTATATCGCAACCGACAGCTTTTACTATCAGCCTTCAGAGATCCATATAGTGAAATAGATGGGCGAAAAATATAGCCGACTGTCCGGCTCAGATACTTTTCATTCCGCAAGACGCTCCCGCTCTATTCTCATGTAACGGTACTAAGCTCCCACTTCCGTGGATCGCTAAGAACCGACATTTGAATAGGCTTGCTTCATGAAAATATCTGTTGCCGAACAGCCGGCTATATTTTATCCCTGAATTATGATATCATTCATAGCATAAACATAAAATTCAGAAAGGAGGATAAATAATGTTACATAAAGATTTTTTAAAATTATATTGGAAACAGTATCTCTCATTAGAAAAAGATCTCCTGCAGATGGATGATTATGTAACCATTGACAGCAAAAACTATGGATGCTTTTCCAATAACTTTGCGAAAATATTTATGATGGCATGTAGTGAGCTTGACTCACTGGTCTTAAAATTTGATGAAATTATCAGAAGGGATCTTTTTATAGAAAAGGCTTTGCCTAAAAGCTTTCCACAAAAATTAGATATGTTGCTTTACAAATATAAAAATTTACACAACATGAGAATTTCCACTAAAGCAGACATATGCGAAATAAATTTTGTTCCTTTTACAAATTTCACAGAGAATGAAACGGACGGCTGGTGGAAAGATTATAATCTCGTTAAGCACAACCGAACGGAAATCAATTCAGGCGGAAAATACAATTATGAAAAAGCCAATTTAAAGAATACCATGACTGCATTGTCTGCCCTGTATCTGGTTTGTTATTTATTTGATTCATACATATCTGAATCAGACGCTGAATTAATTCCAGAAAGCCGTCTATTCACTATTATGAAATAACTAGCTACAATTCAGCCACAAACAGAAAACACCACGGTATATATTCAAGGAACAGAACTCGGGCCGGGCTTATACTATTATGAAGCAAACCTTTCCGAGCGTCGGTACTTAGGCTGCGTCTTGCGCAGCCTTATGTACCGCTACGCCGAGGAATAGAGCGAAAGCGTTTTGCGTAATAATAGATATAAGCCCGGCCCGAATTCGTCCCTTAAACATACACCGTGGTGTTTTCGTCTGCTACTTTAAAGTCTCTCGACAACCTTGTTGAGGACCTCAATCTCTTTGGCCTTTGCGGTCATAATATACTTCTCAAAACGATCAAGGCAGTTCACATTTCCTGTGATGGATGTCTTGATCAGAAGGTTTCTTGCTGTCAGCATATTGTTGACAACCTCCATGTACTCGTCAAGAATCTCATTATCATAAGCCAACACACCTTTTGCCATCATATACTTCAGGCGTTCATTCATCAGAACCTTATGATCGTATAACAGGTGAAGTGCACGGATATCAAAATCAGGCTCATCTCCTGAAAGCTGCTTTTCGATCTGCTTATATACTGCATCGTATACATTTACACCGAATACTGTATCTGAGAAACGATTTCTCATCATACGGAAATGATTCTTGGAATCCTTTGCGTCCAGATATTCAATCAATGTATCCTTGATATATGCCACATCCAGATCATAATACATCTCAGCGGTATTCTTCTGGATCACATATAAACCACGTCTGCCTTTATAATCATCCTTAAACATATGATCTTCGGATGCTGTTATGATATCGTAACCCCGCTTAACATCCTCAAAGGATACAGTTGAATAAGAATAATGCTCACCAAACGTAAAATCACCAACATGAAATTCTTCCTTATCCTTATCATAGCCAAAGATAAATAACTCATGTGGGAATTTGTAATCTGCACCGGAATCGCACAGAATCTTTGCCTCGTCAAATACACCATAGACATATCCGTTCAGGTCGATCGTTTTAATAATGAAGTTAATGATATCTCCACAGTAGCTCTCTACCTGCTCTTTTGTCATCAGTGAGAACAGAAGATATGGACACTCCTTCAAAGAACTGCTTCCCGGCATCATATCTGCCAGAAGCATCTCATCTCCTGTGAAAATCTCCTCAATATTATAACATCTAAGCTGGATGTAATTGCTGAAGATCCAGTTCTTAGCCTTTTCGTCATCCCCCAGAATTGAGAATAATGTTGCATGCCACTGCCATGATGTAATCATTGGGTAGCTGACCGGCAATATCTTTTTATTGCTCATGATTATACCTCCCTTATCTTCTCTAGTTCAACTTGGCTGCAACAGCGGCAACCACATCATTCATATCATAATACAAACCCAATGCGAGTTCTGAATCCTGAAATTCAATATTGAAATCATTTTCAAGTTCTACGATCAACTGAATAATCGATACAGAATTAACCCCATATTCTTTTGTCAACTCGGCTGTCATGTCAAGCTTGCTGATGTCAATCTCCGGCATAACACAAGCTACAGCCTGTAAAACCTTTGCTTCCAAATCCTTTCTGTCCATTACTGACCTCCTATCTGATATTTTGGAACCCGAAAAATTATATCGTCAGGTTCTTTTTGTTAATATTTACCAAATACCGTTATAAACATTGTATATGTTTTAACATTTTTTTTCAATAACTTCTTATTATATTAATAGATTTTATTCTTTCCCTGCATCCAGAATCAACTGCCGGACTGCCTCAACTGCGGTCTTTACTGCCATGTCCGTATCGTATGCCAGTGGATTCTCAAGTCCCGCTGCTTTCCGCTCCTGATTTCCGACTACCAGATAACAGGCTCCGACCTTCACGCCCAGATAAGCCCCTACGATAAATAACGCCGCGGACTCCATCTCGGACGCCAGACAACCCATCCGCTTCCATGCCTCCCATTTGGCTTCCAGTTCATAGGACACCGGCTTGGTTCCCGGCTCATGCTGTCCATAGAAGGAATCCTTGCTCTGAACAACTCCGGTATGGTATCGGACTCCCGTCGTCTCGCAGGCTTTTGTCAGTGCCTGAATGACCGGATAGCTTGCAACAGCCGGATATTCGATCGGAGCATATTCCTTTGATGTACCCTCCATCCGAACAGCACCGGTTGCCACCACGATATCTCCTCCCATGATATCTAACTGCATCGCGCCACAGGTTCCAACCCTTATAAATGTATCTGCGCCACAATGCACCAGTTCCTCCAATGCAATCGCTGCTGATGGTCCGCCGATACCGGTCGATGTTACACTGACCTTCTCGCCCTCCAGATATCCGGTATATGTCACGAATTCCCGGTTGTCCGCAACCAGCTTTGCATCATCCAGATAAGCTGCGATCTTCGCTGACCGCTTCGGATCCCCCGGCAGGATCACATATTTTCCGATCTCGTTCTTCCCGGTCTTTATGTGATATTCCCGTCCTGATTCTTCCTGATAGATCATACTTCCACCTCCGTTTCTGTCTGCTTTTGTTCCGATCAATCCCTGTTTTTTTACAGCTATTTGTACAAAAGCAGATACATATCAACTGCTATTTACCTGTATTATACCGAAAATATACACCAAAATCACCAATTTCTCCTATTTTGTACAAATTTTTCATAGCAATTTGTAACACCATTACAGTTTTACTACATATAAATGAATATCCTTAACTAAAAAATGCCGATTTTTGAATTTCTTTAAGCTGAAATTTCTATTCACTTTAAAAAATTTTAGAAATTGGTAATAATTTTGCTTTTTGTTCACACTTTCATAATTTGACTTTAGCAAAAAAAAGGATTATAAATTGTTCAACAAATCAAGGAGGCGAGTTTTATGGCTAAATCAACTGACATTAAAGTAAAATTAAGCAGCGTTGATGAAGTAAAGCAGTTTGTAGATGTAATGAGAGGATATCATGGCGATGTCGATATATCAGCTACAAACAAAAACTATATGGTAGATGCAAAATCTATTCTTGGTGTTATCAGTCTCGATCTGAGAGATGAATTAACCGTAAAATTCTATGATGGTATTTCCGATTCATATATGTCAACACTGAAGCCTTTCATTGCTGAACCAGCAGTCGCATAAGGCAACTTACATTTAATAAAAGGAATATACGACAAACAGGAGCTATAAGAGCAGTCGTAAAAAAGGATATCCGGTCACAATATTCGGATATCCTTTTTTCATTTTCCTGCATTTTTTTGTGTAAAATAATAATCTCTTATCTGTTTTATATATTTTAAACGCACGGAGGCAAGTGTGCGTAAAACTCTTATTGACGTAGCCGGGAAACCATCATAAAATAAGTGCAGTTTCCAGTATAGTAGTAGTGTACTGCCACATAATATCAACAGTCTATTCTATAAGAAACAAATATAAAGAATGGTTTGGGAAATACAAATGAACTTATTAACTATGAAAAATATCCACAAGGCGTATACAGATAAAGTGCTTTTCAAGGGAGCTGATTTCTCCGTCAACAGTGGTGATAAGATCGGTGTAATCGGAATCAACGGAACCGGAAAATCAACCTTATTGAAAATGATCGCAGGCTTAGATACCTGTGACGCAGGGCTTGTAGTGCGTGGGAACAACATTGTTGTCAATTATCTTCCACAGAGCCCGACATTTGACGACAATGAAACAATATACGAACATGTTATAACCGCCAACAGCACGGAAGAAAATAAATGGAGCATTGAAGGTGATGCCAGAGCAATTCTTGATCAGCTCGGCTTTAACGATACCGGTATTCCGGTTTCCACCCTCTCCGGCGGTCAGAAGAAAAAAGTTGCACTTGCTGCCGCTCTGCTGTCCAACTGTGATATTCTGGTCTTAGACGAACCAACGAACCATCTGGACAACGATATGACGGAATACCTGGAAGAATATCTGAACAATTATAAAGGTGCGCTGGTCATGGTCACTCATGACAGATATTTCCTTGACCGTGTAACAAACCGGATCGCAGAGATCGATAAAGGATACATCTATCGTTATGAAACAAACTATGAAGGCTTCCTTGCCCTTAAGGCAGAACGGGAAAATATCGCTCTGGCCACTCAGAGAAAACACCAGACAATCCTTCGTAAAGAGCTTGCATGGATCCAACGCGGCGCAAGAGCCAGAGGCACCAAACAAAAAGCACATATTAAGCGATTTGAAGTTCTATCCGCCGAGAAACCGATCGAGATGGATAAATCCGTAACCTTAAATTCGATCACGACCCGGCTAGGGAATAAAACGATCGAGCTGCACGACATATCAAAGAGTTTTCCGGGAATGTCTCATCCGTTGATTGAGCATTTTTCATATAACTTTTTAAGAACCGACAGGATCGGTATTACAGGTCCAAATGGCTGCGGCAAATCCACACTAATGAAACTGATCACGGGTATTCTGGAACCGGACAGTGGCTATATCGAGGTTGGAGAAACGGTAAATATCGGTTATTTCTCTCAGGAGAATGAACCTTTAGATGATAATAAATGTGTATTGGAATATGTAAAGGAAAAGGCAGAATTCATCCGAACAATTGACGGATATATGCCTGCTTCTACCCTATGCGAAGAATTTTTATTTGACTCGACCCTTCAGTATCAGAAGATCGGTAAATTATCCGGTGGTGAAAAACGAAGACTCTATCTGTTAAAAGTACTTGCCGGTTCTCCGAATGTTCTGATCTTAGATGAGCCTACCAATGATCTGGACATATCAACTCTTTGCATTCTGGAAGATTATCTGGACTCATTCCCCGGTATCCTGATCGTTGTATCGCATGACCGTTATTTTCTGGATCGTGTTGTCAGACGTTTATTCGTCTATGACGGAACAGGACACATCAACCAGTTCGAAGGAAGTTATACCGATTATTATCTGGAACATGGTTCATTTGCAAATTCAGCGAAATCTGTAAGTGACACTGAATGTGCAGGCAAAGCAAATATTACGGCTTCACGAAAGAATACACCATCAGTCACAGAAAGATCAGATACTTCCAAAAAAGAAGCTGCACCAAAACGCACAAAGACCAAATTATCCTTTAATGAGCAGCGTGAATATGACAATATTGAAAACGATATCATGATCTGCGAAGAAAAGATAGACGGATTAGATCGTGAGATTGCAGCTGCCGCAACTGATTTTACAAAGCTGAATCACTTGATGGCTGAAAAAGAATCGGCTGAAATGAAGCTGGAACACCTGATGGATCGATATGTATATCTGACCGATCTGGTGGAATCCTTCAAAAAGTCGCCGGAGGATCACGCGTGATCACAGATCAGGCGCTCTCTCATTTCAGACTGCATCCGATTCTTATATAAAAAGCACACATTGTCTGATAATATATTTTATATATACTCCTTCAGCCAACGTGTGCTTTTCTTACATCTGCTTTCGAACTACTTTATATTCATCATCCAACTGGAAATACGGACAACTTTCATATGAACTGGTTATAAATCTGGCATAATCATCCTCATCCATATTCACCATACACTCTGAAAAATCATCTTCATCATCATACACGTAATGTGCACATAAATCACAACTTGATGCTCCCATATCAGTACTCCTTCTGTAACATACTCATTATTTTTACTCTATGTTTAGTCAATATTACACATTTTTCATTCCCATTTCAAGCGTTAGTCCGAAATCTATTGGGCAGGCTTACAGAAAAGCGTTTTTTACTGGTAATAGTTTCCACTCTGTGGTAAAATGACAAAGTATAAATTTATAATCTTTTCATCGTAAAAGATATGGATCGGGGTGTGTTTATGAGAAAGAAATTACTACTATTTCTGATGACAATTATCCTTGTATTACCGAATATGACCGTACTTGCCGCGGATAATACAACGGATGATACGACAGAAGAGACCAATACCTATGCAGATATTGATACAACGAAGTATTATTATAACAGGTTTGACAATGATGCATACAAAAATGTATATAATCAGTTACAAGAAGCAGCCAATGCTTACCACGAATCCAATCAGAATGCGGAGTATCGTGAATCAGGCGAAACTCATTATTACAAAGCATTCACGATTAATGTAACCAGTAAAAACTGGGAAGTTATTGGCGCATCCGGTATGCAGAGTGTTGTAAATGCAGTTCTTGCAGATAACCCAATGTATTTCTGGATGTCACCTGATTTCAAATGCAATGCTAAATCCCTAGATGGCGGTTCGGTTTGCTATGAAGTACAGATCATCTGCTATGATGATTATGCAAACGGGAATACCCGGGAGATTATCCGAAATAATGCAAATATTGTCATCTCCAATTATGCAGATAATTTAGATAAAGATCTTCCTGACTACCAAAAAGAATATCTGATCCATAATGCAATTATTGATGATACTTATTTTGATACGGAAAGCGAAGCTTCTCACTCCGGAGATTCATGGTGCTACAGTGTAGACGGAGTATTTAACTCCAAACATAAAAGTGCGACTTCATTTGGATATGCTAAAGCATTTAAAGCCGTTATGGACTATCTCGGTGTTAAATGCATCTATGTAGAAGGAAATGTGACATCATCTTCTGAAGAAGACAAGGATTCTGAAACCTATAATTCCCACGCATGGAACATGGTATGTCTTGATGATGGCTGGTACATTGTCGATCTTGCATATGATGATCCTGAGACAACGTCCGGTAAAAATGTCCTGATCTACGATTATTTCAATATTACAAGTGAACAGGCAAAGAATCTGACGCCAGCATCTGACTGGCTGCCGGGAATCCCAACCTGTAAAGGAACAATGCACAGTATAAACAGTATCCAGTCAACTCTGGAACAGGAGAATATCTGGCAGGAAGATAATTACAATCTTTTTGATAAGATTTTGGATCGTTATGGCTTATCTGTTGTTCTGATCAGTATCGGTGTTATCTTATTATTGATCATCACTCTGATCAAACATATCCATAAGCGTCGCCGGAAGAGACGTATAGAAAAAATCAAGAATACAAAGACGATCGCTATCGATCAGTCCGAACTGGACAACGAACTTCGTCGTCCACCATTATCATAATATATAAAAAAATATCAGGAGCGCAAAGCTATGGTCACAACCAGCCTGATGGTATATTGACATTAACGAAAATTTTGTTATGAAATACATATTGCCGGTAGATACGAGTGCATGTCTGAGTCCGAAGGACGAGTTTGCACAAAAGTATTTACCGGCAATATATATTGAATAGAAATTGCAGTACGTCAATATACCATCAGGCTGGTTGTGACCATAGCTCTGCGCTCCTGATATCTTTTTTATTTCAACTTTGGCATATAGTAGAATTTTGTAGTTGTATCTCTGGTCTTATCTTTTACTTCATTTTTCAATTCAAAGCCTGCCTTATCAAATAATTCACTGAATACCGGATGATAATATGCGATCCAGATATCACGGTTTCTTGTCTTCTGACTTTCCTTGATTTTCTCTATAACCTGCTCAAAAACGCTTCTCCCAAAAGGATTGTAGAAATAGAAAACATCGAAATCAGCATATCCGTCAAAATCCACAGCATTTGCATTTATCAATCTTACATCCATTTTTAAAATAGACATATTCTTCTTTGCGATACCTAACAAGTGCTTATCCAGATCCAGACCGGCAACCTTGCCATATCCGCTTTCAACCGCACATTTCATACAGATTCCTTTTCCGCATCCTACATCAAGGAATGAACATTCACTTGGATTGACCGGGATGGCCTTCAGCATACGTTTCATGTCTTTCTCATCTGTCATACTGTAGCCATGAAATTCTGCTACATTTTTCTGGATATCTCCGACATAGACCATACTGAAATCGAGACCACGCATTCTTTCTTTTATATAGTTAATTGAAAATCTGATCCATCTCTTAGTGCGCACTCCAAAACTATAGTTACTCATTTTAATTCTCCTTTGTTTTGCTTTTTATTTATCATCCATTTATCCGATCAACATCTTCAGACCGTATAACACCAAAAGGTGAAGCGGGTAAAAAAGATAATATCCATACTGTATCCATTTGCTTTTCTTACCAAGCTTGCCGTTGTACATCAGCAACAATGGGATTGCCAATAACGATACCAGTCTGATCCATGGTATTCCGTGTGAACTTATAACCCAGAATTCTGCAAGATAGCACAGTGTAACGATGAAAAACGCTGTATATTTCTTCCAGTTACTGTCTCTGAATACGCCAAATGCCATTATCCACAGGACAATAATGCAATTTAAGTTGCCGGGGAATGACAAAATGCAGCAAATACCGACACCGAACAGTCTTAAGATCAGTGGTATTTCTTTCTTATTAAATATCACTAATGCCAGCAAACCTAAAAACAGACACCACATAATACTTGTCACTTTCCAGAACTCATATGGTGAATATCCAAATGCCAGTGCATGAGGTATATGTGAGATCAAGGTTGCTACAAACAAACGCATCAAATACTTTTTGATATTTGATGTGTGATAGTATCCTTCTACTATCATGAAACACATAACAGGCGCTGTTATTCTTCCTACCGCATACAAGGTCCAATGTAGTGCGTTCTCTGTTGGATAGAACACAATCGTCGCATGCTGTATGACCATGGCTATTACCGCGATCAGTTTCAGAATATTTGCATTCAATCCGGTATTCTTTTGTAAATCATCTACTTTCATTTTCTCCTCCGCATTTTTCACTTATATGTTGTAATACTACACATATACAGGAACTTTTCTTCCTGCCATTATACAGTTATAGTTCCTGTTTGTCAATTTAAATAAGAAGTATAATTCCTATATATAGATTACAAGGAGGTAATTCTGTGATAATATCCGATTTTCATGTGATAGGAAACAAACTGCTTCAATTCAGAAAGAAAGTACATTTGACACAGATAGAAGTTGCTGAATTAGCAGGATTGTCAGATCGAACCTATGCTGATATTGAACGTGGAAATGTAAATATGAGACTTGATACTTTGCTGAGAATATGCAGCGTACTTCATATAACGCCAAATGATATTTTGACAGAAGAACCGCCGGCATTTCAAGAATATAAAGATGAGATTCTATCGCAGTTAAATGACAGCCCGCCTAAAGTGCAGGATACCGCACTTAAGCTGCTGAACATCTATATGTCATCTATAGAATAAAAAAATCAGGAGCGTGGGGCTACAGCCGCAACCAGCCTGATGGTATATTGACATTAACGAAAATTTCGTTATGAAATGCATATTGCCGGTATATACGGGTGCATGTTTGAATCCGAAGGACGAGTTTGCACAAAAGTATTTACCGGCAATACACATTGAATAGAAATTGTAGTACGTCAATATACCATCAGGCTGGTTGTGGCTGTAGCCCTGCGCTCCTGATATCTTTTTAATTTCCTATAATTAACCATGAAGTCAGAATTCCCAGCAGACGTTCGTCCGGGTGTCCTGTCTCGGTCAGGAAGATCAATCCGATACGTTCATGATCTCTCCTGCTTTCTTCATAGTATTTTTTAATATTGGATACCTTTTCGTCATATGCGACAAATCGGAAGCGTTCTGATGGGTGTTTCTCCAATTCGATATATTCCTGCAGATCTCGAAACCGAGTTTTCTCATCGATGTGGCAGTTTGTATCACCCAGCAGATAAGGAAAGATACAGTTATCACTGAAATCTCCCACCACTCTTTTATCCTTTAAGATTGGCACATGGGAAATATTTCTGTCATTCATGATCCGTATAACCGGCATAACCGGATCATCCAGAGATCGCCATACCAGATCATTAAATGGTACTGCGATATCCATACACCGTACAGGATTCTTGATGCGATCCAGAACCATATCCAGAAGCTCAATCATTTTCTTCCCCGGCTGCACGGCGAATTCCTCATCCAAGCGTTGGTTATGCTGCAGAAGATTTCGAACCTCTCGACAGTAGTTAAGTTCAAATCGAATATCTTTGAACTCACTTCTCTTTTCCAGCTTTGCAACCGCCGAACCATCCGGCGGAAGCTTGAATTCATTGATTGCCGCATTCTCAAGTTCCTTATATTTGTCTAAAAATAACTCTGTATTATCCATACGATACCCCTCCAAAAGAATACTATAGCGTCTCTGCCACCAATGATTATTCCTGTATATTGTAATTGAAGTAGGAATAGCCGCCTATCTCCATCCATGAACCATTGCTCTGGATTGACTGGATCAGATTCTCATCTGCCTCGATTCTGGTGCAGCTGTTATCAGCACCTGCTTCATATACATTATCACTTCCGATCAACACATAACCGGTTGTATCATCTTTTTCCATATAATATACACCGCTGTCTGTTACAGCACTGCTAAATTCCCGGTTATATTCCCTTACCGCCAGCGCCACAGCCCTCTGATCATCTGTAAAATCAAATACACCGATCGTAATCGTCTTGGATGCTGAATTATTTCCCCAGTCAATCACGCGGAGAGTATACTCTGCATATCCGCCTTCACTGGTGTCTATTTCCTGATCGATCGTGAGCTTATCTGCCAGATTCGGTTCAGAATCATTTACATTATAATATTTCAACAGATCGACCATCTCCCCTTTGAGCACGCCAATTTTCTCAGGTCCCGTTATATCCGGGAAATCATGATCCACAACCTCTATCGTAACTATATTATGTTTCTTTAGCCTGCCGCATCTAACTGTATATTTCACCTTATAAGGTCCGACCTTATCCGGCTGAAAATCAGCTTCATCACATTCTACTGTTGCTTTATCATTTACCGGCTGCACATAATTCTTTATATCAAACGGTGTTCCAAGTGCATATTCACTTCCTATCTTTGTCACCTTCATATAGCGATTCTGCATGATCTTACTGACTGTAAATACCAGAATGATTCCGACAACAACTGCCATTATCAATATAAACTGATTTGCCGTCATGCCTCTGCGTCTTTTTCTACCCGAGGATGGCCGCCTGCCGTTTTTTGCAGTGTTTTGATTTGCTTTCTTTTTTCCTGCTGCATTTGAAACTCGCTTTTTTTCTCCCATTATCATACTGCTCCTTTTCTTTTATATATCAATATCCCTTTGTTTTTAAATCATGAACCAGCTTCACATAAAATTCCCGGACATCAAATCCCGGAATATTTTCCCGGTTTAGATCAATCACATCTCCATGCGAGATTCCACGCTTCCCCTCCACAGTCAGGTATTTGAAATCTGCTCCCCATGGGAATGATTTTTCGCCTACCAGTCCATCATTTGCTCCATCAAAATATTTTACCAATCGATATGTATAATTCAGCGGAAATCTGCCATTTCCTGCCACATTCTGCCTCGAACCAACGCTCTGATATAACACGCCTTGTGCATCATGTAATTTATCATTTAGGGCTTTACATGCCGAAGCTGTCAGATCTTTTACTCCCAACAGAAAATCCGGCGAATCATCGCCCAGTTTTTTAAATACTGCATTATACGCTTTTGCCACGCCCTGCTGCTCTTTTTCCGGAACAATATTTAACAGATAATCTGCAAATTCACATCCCCGGTGCGGTGTATTTATCGTTGTTAGTGATGCAACATACCGATCTGTACCAAGTTCTGATAAGGCATAGCGCATATCCAGACCACCTTTTGAATGTGCGATCACATTTACTTTTTCACAGCCCGTTTCAGTTACGATCTCCCGGATTCTTGTATCCAGCTCCTGCGCACATGCCGGAACCGATGCTGCCGACTGGTGATTGCCATAAAAAAGAACTGCACCATTTGTCTCCAGTTCCTTTGGAATTCTTCCCCAGTAATTTAACAATTTGAAATCCCGGAAGAAGATACCATGCACCAGCAGAATCGGGTATTTTGTTTTGCAGATCTGCTCTTTATTCCGTTCCCGATTCAATCGAACCTTATCATTTTCAAATGAAACCTCTCCTATCGTCAAGCGAAGTATCTTCCCAAGTACGACCAAATTTACAACCGGTATCATGCCACATACAGCTCCGATCCCTCTCCATTTGATACCAAGCTGTTCTGACGTCAGATATATCCGGATCATTCCATTCCAGAACACAACTGCTTCCACAAGAATCGCTGTCAATATATGAAATACCCACATTTTCCCATTTGTCGGTATATATTCAGCCGGAAGAACTTTTGCCATACATAAAACGGTATATATAATTGTAAGCACTGTGGATACACAGAATACAAATAGCTGCATACAGCCGTTTCTGCATTTGCTAAGTCTTGGTGTTTCCAGTTTTCCGCACAATACCGTCGGTATTACACAGACCATCCCCGTAACAAGCCATGGAACAATATCGTACAACACGCTATTATAAACTCTGCCTGACAATACCGTACAGGCAGCAAGCCCGACTGCAAGGCTTCCAAAGACTGTAACAACCGCCAATCTCCCTTTTCTCATGTATATCCTCCGTTTTACACACTCTCCTTTTTTGTAACCATACTAATTATACCAAAGCATGTGCTGCCTTGCTACAATTATTTCATTGCATTCTCTATAAAAAAATGCGATAATGACTTTTAGTATTATCCTATTCACAGGAGGAAATTGAAATGTCAATTAATAATATCGGCCCTTTCACAAAGAGCCATCTGGATATGTGTATCAAAAACAACAGCATTGATGATGCCTTATATGAAAAATATGGTGTAAAACGTAGTCTCCGTGATTTAAACGGTATCGGTATCAATGCCGGAATCACGAATATCTCTCTCAGTAAATCATTTACAACAGATGAAAACGGCAATCGTGTTCCATGTGCCGGAGAGCTCTACTATCGTGGCTACGAAATTCATGATCTGATCAAAGGATTTTTCCTGGATAATCGTTTTGGTTTTGAGGAATGTACATATCTCCTGTTATTCGGCGTTTTGCCGGATGAAAAGGAGCTTCAGAACTTCAAGCAGGTTTTAAATATCAGTTATGATCTGCCGCATCATTTCATTCAGGATGTGATCATGAAGAGTCCGACTGCCGATATTATTGCAAATATGACAAAGAGTACACTGGCTCTTGGTTCATACGATAAAAAGATGGGTGACAACTCTCTGGAAAATGTATTACAGCAGTGTATCCAGTTGATCAGTATGTTCCCTCGTCTGGCTGTTTATTCCTATCAGGGATACCGCCATTACGAACTTGGCAAGAGCTGTTATATCCATAAGCCGCTTCCTGAATTATCGTTTGCCGAAAATATATTAAGTACCCTGCGTTCCAATCGGAAATACACCCGTCTGGAAGCCCGTGTACTGGATCTGGCACTGGTACTTCATATGGAACACGGTGGTGGAAGCAACTCAACCTTTACAACGCGTGTTGTAACCTCTTCCGGTTCCGATACATATGCAACAATGGCTGCTGCCCTCTGTTCCTTAAAGGGACCTTTAAACGGTGGCGGTGACTATCAGGTTATGGGTATGATGAAAAATATCCGTGACAATGTATCCGATATCACAGATGAGGAAGAAGTTGGCGAGTACATTCGTAAGATCGTCAACCGGGAAGCATATGACAAGACCGGTATCGTATATGGTATGGGACATCCATTCTATTCCATATCCGATCCCCGTGCTCTGGAATTCAAGAAATATGTAAAGCTTTTGGCAGCCGAAAAGGGTATGGACGAAGAATATGCCCTTTATGAGATGATTGAGCGTATTGCACCTGAGATCATTGCCGAAGAACGTAAGATCTACAAAGGTGTTTGTATCAATATTGATTATTACAGCGGACTTCTCTACAAAATGTTAAAGATTCCTGCTGAGATGTTTACTCCGTTATTTGCAATCGCACGAGTAGTCGGTTGGAGCGCACACCGTATGGAAGAGCTTGTTAATTCCTACAAGATCATCCGTCCTGCCTACACCAGCATTGCAGAGATTAAAGAGTACGTTCCTATCAACGAACGATAATATAAAAGAGACTGTAGCAGCTTACAGCTAATCAGTCCTGTCCAGGTGACTTTGAAACGAAATGGAAAATAGCATTACATATTATTCCGCAAGGCGTTTGCACTCTATTCTCACGTAGCAGTCCTAAATTCCCCACCTAACGGTGGCTCATTAACGACTGACGTGAGAAAAGGCTTGCTACATAACAGTAATGCTATTTTCCATTTCTGCTTAATCTGGCATTATCTGGACAGGACTTTATTAATTGTATGCTGCTACAGCCTTTTCTCTCTGTCGTTCATCTATCTCGATCCTATATTGTTATGAAGCAAACCTTTCCGAACGCCGGTACTTAGGTTGCGTCTTTTGCAACCTTATGTACCGCTGCGTTGAGGAATGTAACGAAAAACGGCGGTCACCTATGCGATACCAGATTCGGCCTTGTTTCAAGACATCAGCGAGGATTCCGTTATGAATTGCATATACCGGCAAATATGAGTGCTTGTCTGAGCCGTCAGGCGAGTTAGCACAGGAATATTTGCGAATCAGGTATATGCAGTTCATAGGAACCGCAGGGAGTCTTGGCACAAGGTCGAATCTGGCATCGCACAGGTGACCGCCGTTTAGACATTCTCTACCACTCGAGGACGATCGCGCCATAGGTTAAGCCGGCGCCAAATGCTGACATTGCAACCTTGTCGCCACGTTTTAAGCCGCCATCACGCACCAGACTGTCGAGCATGACAGGTACACTGGCAGCACTCATATTTCCGGTATATCCGAGTGTCATCGGAAACTTCTCGATCGGCGCTTTCAACCGCTTTGCTACTGATTCGATAATACGGACATTTGCCTGATGAAGAACAAAATAATCAATATCATCGGCTGTCATATCTGCCTTTTCCAATGCTTCGAGCAGGCACTTCGGGCACTGTCTGACAGCGAATTTGTATACTTCCTGTCCATCCATATGCAGATAATCATGTTCAATCCCGGCTTCTGTAAATATATTGTGAGTACGTCTGCTCTCGCAGTTCAGAACCATTCCCTTCTTACCGATTGATCCCTGTACTACACTAATAATTCCCTTGTCGGATTCTTCCAGATACGCTGCACCTGCTCCATCACCAAACAACACGCAGGTTCCACGATCGTTCCAGTCGAGGATCTTGGATAATGTCTCCGCACCAATTACCAGTGCATTCTTAACAAAACCTGTCTCGATATACATTTTTGCTACATTGAGTGCAAATACAAATCCTGAACATGCAGCATTTACATCAAATGCAATGGCATTGTCTGCGCCAAGTTCCGCCTGAACCTGACATGCGGCACTCGGTGTATAATAATCCGGTGTTACTGTTGCAAGCACAATCAGTTCTACATCAATTGCTTCTTTTCCTGCCATCTCCAAGGCTTTTTTTGCAGCCTCTGCTGCCATTCCTGCAGTTGTCTCATGTACTGCAATTCTTCTATTTTTGATTCCGGTTCGACTGGAGATCCACTCGTCCGAAGTATCTACATATTTCTCAAGGTCTGTATTTGACACATTTTTTTCCGGCAAAAAACTTCCGGTTCCCATTATTCTGATTGGCATAGGTTTTCCCCTTTGTATTTTTTAGTTGTGCTCACTCAATGCATTCGAAAAATCGACTCTTGCATGCAAGCGATTTTTCATTATTATATCATACATTATTATTTCCATCAATTTCCTTGTTCATTTCATACGCAAATTACATCTGTAACATTTTTCCTCGTTTTTAATGCCCATTTTGTAACATTTTTCCTCGTTTTTTGTTGTCTATCTGTAACGTTTTTCTTGTTTTAAGAAAAACAACTTGTTTTGATACATTCCGGCTCTTGCAACAAATGCTTACGATATCTTTCCTATATGCTGCAAAAAACTAAAAAAAGCTGCTGCTCTACGAATGATTCTTCGTAAAGCAACAGCCCCATTTATGATTATTCATATCTGACATTTCTATCAGAAGGAGACAAAATGATTTACTTTAATAATTTTCATACAGGAAGTGAAAGGATTATCCTTCAATTGAGATATATTTGCTTTCCTCAACCTTTGGCTTCTCTTCTTTCTTTGGTACGCTGATCTTTAAAACACCATCTTCGAATTTTGCCTTGATGTCTTCCTTTTCAATTGCCTTACCAACATAGAAGCTACGGCTGCAAGAACCACAATATCTTTCACGGCGGACATATTTGCCTTTCTTGTCCTGATCGCCTGTTTCTTTCTTCGTTGTACCTGTGATGGTCAGATAACCATCCTTCAATTCTGCCTTTACATCTTCTTTCTTGTAACCAGGCATATCAATATCCAGTTCAAATGAACCTTCGGTCTCTTTTACATCTGTCTTCATAATATTAGCAGGCTGTGTATAACCTGTTGTCACTTTATAAGGACGTGCAAAATCATCAAAAAAATCATCAAATAAATTTTCTCCAAAAATACTAGGCATCAACATAAGTCATTCCTCCATTCAAATACATACATTTTATTCTTTTGTGTGCTGACCATTGTCAGAACACGTAATTGTTATTTTTCCGGAACTCCGGAACCTCCATCAGTCTCTATCTGATGTCCTCTCCTTCGTTCTGATTATGTTATACCACTTGTATTAGCACTCGTCAATAGTGAGTGCTAATAATTTTTGTGAAAAATCTGTGAAGTCTTGTAGATTATTCTCCTGCACACATTCCCCGCTCTGCCTTAAGCTTTTCATTTGCCGTGTAAAACACACCATTTAACAATGTGTATCTCCTCCTAATTAACCCCTCACAAACGGTACCAGTGTGAAATCAAACCGGAACTCTTTTTCACTGAACCTGTATTCATCCAAGACAACCGGGCCACAGCTGTTCGAACCGATTCCATTCTGTGCATGATCAATACAGAGCACCGTACTGTCGGCTTCCGTAAGCTCATAATTGTGTTTCGTCTGCGTAAGCACTTCCTGAGTGTAATAAGAGGCATTAAATGAAAATGTATGTTCTGCTGCAACAGCCATTCCATATCGTTGATTTGTCAGTTCCACATAATCACAGTCATAGTGGCTTCCATTCTCCTGCGGCATGATATAGTCCTCATGAAGCTCCTGCACAGAACTTCTGAACAAGCCGTGGCTGGCAGCCCTGTGCTTGTCGCGGTAGCTTTCCTGTGGCCCCATGCCATAATAGGCAGCCTCAGAAAGCTTCTTATCCAGAAACATTCTTATACCAAATCTTGGAAGATCCGGGAGTTCTTCATCTTTTACTGCTGTTATTCCCGCAGCAATTCTGCCTGCGCCATCTATTTTCCACATAATCTCTACATCGATCAGCTTTTGAACGGTTGGAGCTACCACACCTGCATGGCACATGATCATTACTCCGAATTTGTTCTGAAGGATCTGTTCACTATATGCTCTTGTGTATGCCTCATCATAATGGGCCTTCTCCCATTCTGCCCGGATGTACATATCGTTATCTGTAGGCGCACGCCAGATGTTAAGCTCCATTGGATGATTCAGATATTCCCTGCCTGCATACTGAAGTCCGCTGAACAAGCCGGTACGCTTATCCAGCCGATATGTGAAGCCATCACCATTTAACACGATCCATGCATCGTCTTCCTCTACCCTGATATCGGATACTTCCACATCCGAAGCCGTCCATTTGGCAGCTGTCTGATTTCTTCCATCTTTATTCTCAAGCAAAAGTTCATCAAAGCCCAATACATGACCCGCAGAAACTAACGGAAGCTCTTTCTTTAACTGATAAGAAAGCTTCAGATATACTCTGCCTGCCGTAGGAACATCGATATCAAGCCCCACGGTGCAATCACTGTGCGGAGCAGCCGAAGCACCCACTACCTTGCCCTTCTGAACACTTAAGCCATTCTGAGTTACCTCATAACAGATATCCACAAAATCCTGAATATCATCAAAATCCATATAGTTATGAAGGGTAAGCGTTCCTCTCTCCTGATCAAATGACCGAACTCTGACCGGGCGGTAGACATTTTTGTATTCGAGCAGTCCGGTATGCGGAGTTCTGTCCGGATACACAAGACCATCCATACAGAAATTACCATCATGTATCGCCTCTCCATGATCTCCGCCATAGTAATACTTCGTCTTTCCGTTTTCCGCTTGATCATGCGCAACTGCATGGTCGCACCATTCCCATACAAATCCACCGCACATGCGGTCATCACTGTGGATCATTTGGAAATAATCTTCAAAATCTCCGGGACCATTTCCCATACTGTGGCAGTATTCAACCAGCAGAAATGGTTTGCTTCCGTCCTTTTCCAGATATTCCTCGATCTCTGACAGCGCTGGGTACATACGGCTGTACAGATCCAGATTCTCATAATTATAGGTCACATCATAATTTCTGTATCTTGCACTTTCATACTGGGTAATACGGGATGGATCATACTGCTTCGTCCATGCAAGTGCCTTTTCAAAATTGCAGCCATATGCACTTTCATTTCCCATCGACCACATCACGATACAGAAACGGTTCTTATCTCTCTCGACCATCCGCTTCACCCGGTCAAGAATAGCCGCCTCCCATTCCGGATTGTCTGCAATCTTCTCATTCCACTTTTTGAACCGGTTGTAGTCAGTATCCTCTTTGCGATATAACATATATGGGCCATGTGCTTCTATATCCGCCTCGTCGCATACCATGAAGCCATATTTGTCACACATCTGATAAAAATACGGTGCATTTGGATAATGACTGGAACGGATCGCATTGAAGTTGTGCTGTTTCATAAGGGTAAGATCCTTTTTTATCTTCTCCACATCCACTGTAAAGCCGGTTACCGGATCAGAATCGTGCCGGTTGACACCGCGGAATTTGATCTTCTGTCCATTGAAGTAAATAACTTTATCCTTTATCTCTATCGTTCTGACAGCGATATGATCAACGATCGTCTCATTTTCACTCTGCAAAATGAGGGTATACAGATATGGATTCTCGGTGTTCCAAAGTGTCGGCTGTATAATCTCAAATGTGAAAGCTCCGTCATGCTCTGCCTGTTCTTCCGCTACAACCACACCATTCCTGTCTTCGATCGTAACCTTAACCGCTGTCTCCTGATAAAAGCTCAGATCGAGCTTCACCTCAGCCTTTTCCTTTAAAACAGAGGTCGTGATACGGTAGTCGCGAATGGCGCACTCCGGTCTTTTCAGAATATAGACATCACGAAAAATTCCACTCATCCGAAATTTATCCTGATCCTCCAGATAAGAACCATCACACCATTTCATGACAAGGACAGCGATCGTATTTTCTCCCTCTTTTAAAATGTCTGTCACATCATACTCACTGGTCATATGGGATACCTGACTGTATCCGACATATTCCCCATTTATCCACACATAGAAGCAGCTATCCACACCTTCAAAATTCAGAAATGCCTTTGCCGCATCCACATCCTTTGCATAAGAAAAGGTATGCACATAAGCTCCACACGGTATATCCTGTGGGACATATGGTGGGTCAAATGGAAATGGATAGCGGATATTTGTATACTGGTGTGTATCATATCCTGCCATCTGCCATACGCCCGGAACCTCGATCTCGTCAAATGCTCCGGTGTCATATCCCATCTCATAAAAAGCATCCTTCACATCATAAATACTTTTAAAATATTGGAATTTCCATTTTCCATTTAATAACTGTAACCGATCTGATCCTTCTCTGTGCTCGACCAGATCATCCATCCTACAGGAAGCCGGTACATAGTATGCCCTTGCAGGCTGTGTATTCTCATGTAATACGTTCAAATTCTCATAGTAACGTGGCACTATCATAAGTTATCCTCCCTTATATGTACTTTTTTGTTTTCGACTGTTCTTATGTCTCTGATATTATTTGCAAATATTATCTTGTTATTTCGTTTTGTCTGTATTTATCATACACTTTAACAGCATTTCTGTCTATGAACCGGAATGGACAGAATATGGACAAAATGATACAATATCAATAAATCTTTTTAATTACAATCCTACAAATAAAGGAGAGCTTCATCATGTATATAAATACCGGATACCTGAATCATTCCTATCTTGATTTCAAGGACAAGCGCAGACCGCTTATTGTCGGAAGCTGCGGAACATACCGCTTAAGTGGCGACCCGAAGATGCCTACCTATCGTCCTAAGGGCAGACAGGACTACCAGATCATCTATATCGCATCCGGGCTTGGACATTTTCATTTTGATAAAACTGAGAATGAGACGATCGTTCCTGCCGGCAATATGGTACTCTACCGCCCGAAGGAACTACAGAAATATGAATATTACGATGCAGATAAAACAGAGGTTTACTGGATTCATTTCACCGGCTCCGATGTGAAGAATCTTCTGAGGAAATATGGATTTAAAGATAACCGGAGAGTATTTCCTGTCGGTTCTTCTCTGGAATATGAACATATATTTAAACAGATCATCCTGGAGCTGCAGCGTTGTCAGGATGATTATGAAGAAATGCTGGCTTTACTGCTGACCCGCCTTTTAATCGTATTCAAACGGGAGCTGTCACGCGAACATATCCTGAAAAATGAATATCTGGATCGTGAAATGGACTATGCAGTTTCCTACTTTAATGAAAACTATAATAAAGACATCAGCATAGAACAATATGCCGAATCAAGAGGAATGAGCGTGAGCTGGTTCATACGGAATTTCAAGAAATACACAGGCATGACCCCAATGCAGTTCATCGTGTCCCGCCGGATCAACAACGCCCAGCTTCTCTTAGAACAGACGAACTATTCCATAAATGAAATAGCCAGGATCGTAGGATATGATGATCAGTTATATTTCAGCCGGCTGTTCCGGAAACAGAAAGGCTTCTCTCCCTCTCAATACCGGAAAAGAGGGGCTGGTAATAAATGATCGCATCATCACACACCAGCCTACTAATAAAATACCGAATATAAAGCTGCGCCATCTGTACAGGTTCAACTGCTGTCTCTGCCTGTAATAAAATATTTCAAGCACGTCCTTATCAGCATATAATCTTCTCTCCGACATCTGCTTCCATTCACTGGACGCCTCCGCCCAGAAATCAAAGTCTGACCACTTTGCAGGCAGATTTATATTCGGTAAAATATTCAGGTAGTCCGTTACATAATAACAGTCCGAACTATAACCATGGTGTTCACCGACCTCCGCGGCATACTCCCCTCTGTAGTTCTCCTCCGATATATCGATCACCAAACCACTTATTTCTCTATGCTCAACAAGCTCCCAGTCTTCTCCACGTTCCTGTTCCGCCTGTATCAGTATAAAGTTATCCTCTGAATCCGTTACTGACCGCACAACATGATCAACACCTTGGACTGTCACAGTAAACCCTGTAGCATAAATACTTCCGAACATATGATATGCCAGCCCGCTGCTTATAATACATCCACCCATATCATTTTCTGCCAGTATTCCACTTATACCGAGCATATCCTCCACATCAAAATCTACAGTTACTATATCTGTCATGATCTGCTTATATACGCCATTACCTGTTACAGACACATCCCTGTCGATAAGATATGTGCCTTTTATATAGTCTTCATTTTTCATTTTGTTATATGTAACCTGTCCTGTCGTAAGATATGCATAATTTCTGTCATTATCATAAGTTTCGCTGATATATTCCGCATGTATGATATTCCACACCGCCATACCTGATAATAAAGCAGCTCCCAGTATACCAATCACAAATCGTTTCATCGTCAACCCCTCTACTTCTCCCGAACCGTATCTCCTGCTTCGATCTTCTTGTCCGAACTGGCTATGATCCTGTCGTCGCCTGTCAGGGAACTTTTCTTAATTCCCACTTCATAATTATTTGTATCTCCTACTGTCACATATACTTTTGCAGCCACAAGCTCTGTTCCAAGAATCGTATCCTTCGATCTTTCTACAAGCACATACGAACCTACAACATCTGCATATATCGCAGACACAGGAACGACAAAATCATATTTCTCAGACTGATGGGAGATATCTGCCAGAACACTGTCACCTACATTTACCAGTTCACCGGATATAACCGTCTCCACGATATGCCCCTGCTCATTAGTGGCATCACTGTATACTGCCGTTACCTCCGTATTCACACTGGTATCATTTATATGAAGAATAACTTTATCTCCCTTTTCTATATAACGCTTCTGCTCGCTCGTCACCGGGATTCGTACTGTATATTCATCCGAGCTCTCCATAACCACAAATGCTGCCTCCTCTGTGGTTCTGCTTCCTACATCCACCCGGATCTCTGACACAAGTCCCTCCACCTCGGAATATATGACACCCTCATTATCGATCAGCTTTTCCAGATAATTCAGCTGTCTGTCCACATCCGCAATATTTGCTTCCACTAACGCCCTCTCATCTCCCCATGCATACACATATTGTTCTTTCAGATTCTTTCGCTCAAGCTTTTTCGTCAGATATGTGGATGAAAGCTCCTCTGCCTTGATCTTCATAAGCTTGTCACCTTTCTTTACATAACTTCCCGTATGCACATATATTGCCTGAACCAGAAGATCAGGATAACTGTATACAGGTGTCCTGCTGTCGCTCTCGATCATCACATCCTGTACGACATCCCTTGATATACTGCCGGATGATGCATACATAATTTCTACCTTGGGCGTCAAGGTGTTGCTTGCAAATCTTGACATAACAGTTCCGGCAATAACGATTACCAGAAATATTATTATAATTCTTACGATCTTAAATCCTTTTTTCCGTTTCATATCATTTTCTCCCTGTAAATTACCCTGCGATCAGCCATCCGCAGATCCTATGGATATGCCCTCTGCCAGAATATCCTTTCCAATATAAAATATGATCAGAGAAGGAATACAGCTGAACAGGGCAAATGCAAATGTTTTTCCTGCGCATCCCTCAGTCACATCCGGCAGATATACCGACAGTGGCAGTAATGATTTGTCCTTTAAAAATACCACCGGCTGCTCCACGATATTCCAGTACTCAAGAAATCCCAGTATCACCGCTGCAAGAATCCCTCGTTTTGCTATCGGAACCGCCATATAGATAAAGATCTTAAAGCCACCCGCTCCATCCAGTCTAGCAGCCTCTACCACCGAATCAGGAATCTGTTCAAATGCACTGTACATAATAAATATGGGAAATGAAGAGAAAACAAATGGCAGTATGACCGCCCAATGTGTATTTATCATATTCATCCTGTTCAACACCAGATACTGGGATAACATCGTCACCTGAAATGGCAGGATCATGCAGAACATATATAAGCCAAATATAATCTTCGACAGTCTGTTCCGGCTTCTGACAAGTCCCCATGCCGCAGGAACAGCAAACACAAGCTGTCCGATAAGTATAACGCCCACGATCTTCACAGAATTCCAGAAAAGCACATAGTATTCCGGCGTATCAAACAACAGCTCGATTATATTCTTAAATGTCGGATATAACGGAATGAAATGCCAGGAAGCATAACCGGCCCCCCCGCTTATAACAGGAGATGCGATCTGTCCAAGCTCCGATTCTCCCATAAATGCGCCACTGATCAGAAATACCAAAGGCAGAACAGACAATACCGCACCTGTGAGCACCAAAAACTTTATCAGCAAATGCACACCCTTTGAAACCCATCTCATCTGCACCCTTCCCCTCTTTCTTGTTGCTTTGGTCTTCTTAATAAGAATCTTCTGCGGATTTTTAACCTCATACCATACCAGTCTGTAAGACACACACACCTTATGATCAGGATCACGCCAAAGAACACCAGCGCTGTCAGAACCGCGCCTGCTGTCAGCTTACTGATCTCCAGCTTCTCAAACCAGTTATTAAAGATATGCTGAATCTGATATATCGTCATATCCGGATATCCCCCTGCCATAAGATACTGTTCACGGAAGATCTTCAGCGAATTTACAACCGACAGCATAGCCACGATAAAAAACGGTCTCTTGATATTTGGAAGGGTGATCTTCCAGATCTGTGTAAACCTGCCAGCTCCGTCAACTTTTGCCGCATCATATATCTCCACCGGAATTGCAGACAAACCAGACAGCCAGATCAACATGTTATATCCAATATTTTTAAATATAAATGTGCATACGAACAGCCAGAAAACTGCCCTGCCGGAAAAGAAGCTTACCGGTTCGCCAATTCCCCACCTGACGATCATATTATTCACCACGCCCTGATCATCAAATAATATACTCCATACTACAGTGAGGGAATTTGACGGAATCGCCATCGGGATAAGAAATACAAATTTTATAATATTACTTTTCATCCCATGAACCTCTATAGCCACTACCAGCGAGATAACGATCAGCAAAGGTACACTCACAAGTTCAAAATGCAGAGAGTTGCCTGCTGCCAGCCGGAATGCATCATTCTCCATGACCAGTGCATAATTTTGCAGACCAGCAAAGTTTTCTGTTCCCGATTTCTGAAACGATGATATAAATACATCCACAAGTGGTACGATCACGAAGACCATAATACCCACAAAACCCGGTATGATAAATTCAGACGTTCCGTTCATTCCTTTTCTATGTATTCTCATGATTATAAAACTCCTCCCTGACCACATCCATTTCTATTCTTTTAGATATACATTCAACGATTTATCAATTATGTTCAGGGTGTCCTCAAGGCTCACATTACCTTCCAGATAGTCCACTGCATTTTCCCTTATCATGCCCCGGATTCTTGCATCCGGATTTGAAGGTACACAGAGCCTGCTCAACTTATCTATATAATCTTCCAGATACTCATCCGTCCGCCAATATGTCCAGTTCAGATAATTATTTCCACCGACTTCAACAGCACCTCCCGGCGTTCCCATACTGAGTGCATCCTCATTCCATGCCCGCACACCATCCATATTTACCGGATTTCCACATTCTGTTCCATAATATTTTTTCTGTACCTCTGCGCTGAATAACGCTTTTACGAACGCAACCGCACTATCTCGGTTATCCTTTTTGCTGTTGACCGCAAGGATTGTATTTGGCACATATATCATTCCCTCATTCATGCCCCACGGTTCATAGTCATAATCACGGTTTGCCGTGTTATCCTCCATTCCAACCATGGAATCTTCCTTTATGCTGTAAAACAACCATGCCTCGCTCATCGTCTTCATATCCACAAATGCCAGCTTCCTGCCAGACCATTCCCGGTTAAATAGCGGGCTCATATATCCTGAATAATTGTCTTTTATATTTTCCTCATAAGCTCCGAACCTTGCAGTCCAGTCACTGATCTGATCCTGTGTCGTCCTTGCCATCTCTAAGTCGTATAAAAGTCTGAGATCCTCCAGAAATTTCTTTAGCATTTCTCTGTCATAATGTCCCTCCATATCAACGATCTCTGATGCATACACCGGATACAGAGTATCAAAATAAGATTCCCAATAGTAAAATGACAGATCATTTCCATCGGCTGGTTTGTCCTGACTGTTTATATAAGCCACAAGGGATTGAACATCGATGACATCCCTTATCTCAGTCTCCGGCCCGATAACTGCTGTAAATGTCTCCATGGCAGGTATGGCATATACTGAACCATCCTGATTCTCATATGTATAAAGTACATTCTTAAGGCAGGATGTATTCTCCTTCTGTATATCATCAAGAACCTGTGACAGATCCATAAGTACTCCTGTACTCTCATAGCTTTTTACATTCAATCCATCCATGATAATGACATCAGGTCCTTCTCCTGCAAGAAGCTGTGTATTTAAAGAACTTATGGCATCCTTTTCTGATATTCCATTTTGGTCATCCACGCCCCATATGTACTGAACCGTGATATCAGAATGATCACTTTCATACCATGTAATCAGATTTTCATAACCCTCTGTGTAATAAAGAGAATATACGGTAACAATTTTGCTGTCTGAAGCTTCTTTTGTGCTGTTATAAGCTGCATATGCATCGGATGATGAGTATACTACGATCCTCTTGTTGCCACTCTTATCCCCTGTGACAGCCACAAATGTATCCGAATCCTCCACGACAAAGTCATATCTTATATCAGCACTTTTGAATGTCGTAAGTCTTATCCCCAGTTTGTCGGAAAGCTTATATGCAAATAAACCCGTTCCCAGCATAATGTATATCTGGTCAGACTTTTCATCATACTTCATTATATTGCTGCAGCTAAGTGCATCTTTTCCTTTCTCAGAAGCTGCATCTTCAAGCCCTTCCGTCATGGCATCATCAAAAGACGTAATCGTTTCCAGCACATGACCATCCGATATGTCATAGGTCTCTATATCCCGCACTGTGAGAACAACCAGTTTATCACCAGCTACACAGATATCCGTATAGTCAGAATTTTCTATTTCATATTTCATATGTCCTTCCATGGAAAAGCATTGCAGCATCCCGTCCGAGCATCCAATGATATATCCATCAGCAATCAGTCTGATATTTTTTACATTTTCTTCTATATGATCTGCCAGTATCTGAACTGTATCATCAGGCGTTACCTTCACAATCTTGCCCGTTATATCTCTTTTATCATCCATTCTGCTGACTGCCAGATACAGGCACCCGGCTTCGTCCATATCTGCTGCCGTGATCATATCTGTTTCATCCATAACAGAATCAATCTTAAGTTCTTCCTGCCGGAAATCTCCATCCGGCTTTTTCCCTGTCAGCCTAATATAGCCCCCATTATCAGCTTCTCCAATGCATACATATTCATCTTGAACCTTGCCAAATTCACAGATCTGTGCCATATCCAGCTGTGCCATCTTGTACTCCGGCAAACCCGCCTCTGTCTCTGTGGATTCTGTTATCTTATGGTCTCCACAACCCCAGCATAACATCATGCCAATAATCATTATTAGATAAAAACCGATACGTTTCATGTCTGCCTCCCTTATTACAAATACTTTTACAATCATTTTCACTTTCGATATATCGATTGTAACACCATCGATCTGCACGATTGTCTAAAAAACATCTAAATTACATATATTACTTTTAAACCTCTGGAAAATGAATTACTATACTTATTGTATTAACGATACTTTATACCGTAATAGGGAAATGGAGATTTATATGAAACTGCTGCTCGTAGAAGATGATACAGATCTTGGAAAAGTACTAAAAAGACAAATGGAATCACATGGTATCACCGTATACTTGTGTACAACCGGAAAACAATGTACCGAACTAATATATTCAGGTGTTGATATCGATATAATTGTGCTTGACTGGATGCTGCCCGATATGTCAGGTCTTGATATTTTAAACCAACTATATTTTGACAAAATCTCAATTCCCATCATAATGCTCACCGCCCTCGGCACACTTGAAAACAAAACAGCAGCTTTTTCACTGGGTGCTGATGACTATATTGTTAAGCCATTTGAATTTGATGAATTACTGGCACGAATAAATGCTCTTTACCGCAGATCCCACCAGATCCATTCATTTGACTATTCTTATGGTGATATCAAGTATCTCATAGACAGCCGTACGATCCAATGTGGCGACCGGTCTGTCCAACTCACAAATCGGGAATCCCAGCTATTTGAGCTTCTGCTCAGATCAGCAGGAAAGCTCGTCAGCCATGATGAGATTATCGAAGCTATATGGGGGCTTAATTCCAATGTTGGAAATGGAAATATTCTGAATTATGTTTATTTTCTAAGGAACAGGCTGAAAACGGTTCACAGCCGAATTACGATAAAGGGAGTGTACGGAAGCGGTTATACTCTTGTATATGAAAAGGAGGAATCACCAAAATGATAGAACAGCTCAGGAAAAAACTCACTGTATTCCTATCCTCTGTCATAGCTGTGATCCTTGCAACCATGTCCGTATTGCTGTTTTATGCTGTCGTGCAGGAATATTCAAACAGCACATATGCTTCCTACTCTAAAGATACAAATCTGTTATATTCCTATCTGAACCAGACAAATATTATCGACATGAACATTCTTAATGAATACAACACAAAAAACTTTAATATCGATATATTGCGAAATGATAAAAAGGTCTTATCGACAGAGGCTTTCAAAGAAGGTGATGCCATCTTTCAGTCCGCATCGCCTTATATGCAGCCTAAGTATTGGGATGACTATTACAGTACCATAAACAACGGAGACAGCCACCGCCGATTTTATACTGTCCGATATGACCATACGACTTATTGGAACAGCTACAGCATTATAAATATAGGCGGCACTTACTATACCATACATACGGTATACAACAATGCTCTCATCTCCGCATACAAAATAAAGATGAGTATTCTGTTTTTGATCGTAACGGTGATCGCAATTACCCTGTTGTCTATTGTATCATATTTTTTCACGAAAAAGATTCTTATACCGGTAAATGAAGCCTATCAGAAACAGGATCTTTTTATTGCTGTGGCTTCGCATGAATTAAAAACTCCCCTTGCCATTATAAAATCCTGTCTCAACGGACTATCCGGCAATCATCTAAGTCCGGCTGACAAAGACTATTTATCCACGGCAGACAGAGAATGTAACCGAATAACAGATATAGTAAATAATCTTCTCACATTTGCAGACATAAAAAAATCCGACCGGGAAAACTTTAAAGATACCCAGCCGGAGGATATTATTATTGAATGTTATGATCGTTTCGAGCCTGTCGCGATTCAGAAGAATCTCGACCTTATTGCTTCTCTGCCAGATGACCCGCTTCCTCTTTGCTATATGGATAAGGACAGAATACTTCAATGCATCTCTATTCTGGTTGATAATGCGATATCCTGCACAACAAACGGTCATGTCTCCCTGTCTGTATCCATGCAGAATAAACGGCTATGCTATACCGTGGCAGATACGGGTCCGGGCATAAGTGATGAAGATAAACCGCACATATTTGAAACCTTCTATTCAAAGCGCAACAATCACAAAACACACTTTGGTCTGGGTCTCAGCATCGCAAAAAGCATAGCAGATCTTCATGGCGCTGAACTTACAGTATCAGACAACTCCCCTCAAGGAAGTATATTTTCACTGACCTGGAATTACAGCTTACCTCCATATACCGGGAAACCACCGCTCTTACCATAGCTTTCGATATGCTTGAAATGCTTCAGAAGTTCCATGTCTTCTGCGCTGATCTCAAAATCTACCTGTGCATTGCTCTCCATATGTGCCGGATTTGCTGTCTTTGGTAATGAGATCGTTCCAAGCTGTAAGGTATAACGGATACAGAGCTGTGGAACAGATACATTGTATTTTACAGCCATAGCTTCGATCTCCGGTTCATGAAGGATCTCACCATGACCGATCGGTGAATATGCCTCAACTGCGATTCCGTTCTTCTGGCAGTATTCTAACAGTTCCAGTGAAGGCTTCTTCGTAGGTCTTATGTTCAGCAACGACCTTTGATACAACAAACAGCTTATCACACTGAATACCGCAGGTTCTGATTCCTTCCCCTACGCCTTGCTCGTTGCCATATGCCTGTGCTGTATCAAAATGACGATAACCAAGCTTCACAGCCGCCTTAACTGCATCTGCCATGTCTCCATCGTCTATAAACCAGGTTCCAAGATCTAACTGTGGAATTTCTACACCATTTGCCAATGTTAAAGTATTTGTATACATATTGTCTCCTTGTTAAACTTTATGCTAGACATATTCTACAACTTAAAGTGAACTTAAGGTCAAGCGTTTTTATATATCTTTTTAGTAAAATGTAAAACTTAATTTCCGATTATAAGACTTAATTCCTGATTATAAAACTTAATTCCCGATTGAAAGATTTAATTCTTTATAAAAACAGATATTTCTCTACTTCGGTCAGGGAATCCAGAATGACATCCGACAGCTCCTGCATTTCTTCCGTGACCGGTGCAAGATCCGGCACCATGATCGGATGCAGTCCCGCTGCATGTGCAGAACGGATACCATTATAAGAATCCTCTATGGCGTATGCCTGCTCCGGCATCACATGGATCTGTCTGCATGCTTCCAGATAGATATCCGGCTCCGGTTTGCTCCGCTTTACCATATCTCCGCAAATAACTCGATCGAAATACGGAAGGATACCTGCATCCCGAAGCTCCTGTTCGACAACTGCTTTCCTGGTAGAAGATGCCAACGCAACCTTTCTTCCATTCTTTTTTAATGTCTGCAACAGACCGGTAACTCCCGGCTTCATCGGAAGCTTTCCTCCCGCCGCCTGTTCATGGAACAGTGCCGACATCTCCGCCTTATACTCATCATAAGGAAAATCTGCTCCATACACCCCAAGCATCAGTTCTTTTGTAGCATCCTTATTCAGTCCCAAACATTTGTGACAGGTGTCTTCTATGTTCTTGATTCCATATTTATCTGCAACGACCTGCCAACACTTTATGACCAGCAGCTCCGAGTCGAATATAACCCCATCCATATCAAATATAACCGCTTCAAATCGTTTCATCATTCTCACCAAACCTTTTCAATATTTTACTCATTCCAGTAATCTAATGTTTCCTGCTGCACAGTCTCAATCCCAAACAATTTCCACATAAAATCTTCCCTTTCATGATAAAGATTAACTATACAAATACATTCATCCTCTATACGATAAAATACATAATTATGAGAAATAAAAAGGAACCGATAATCTGTATCTACACCAAACATCTGTGAAACTGCCGGTCCCTTTTTTTCATTCGTGCCAAGATCCCTTATAGCATCTGTTATTTTCTTAACTATTTCTATTGCTTTGTCCGCCCCATAACTTTGTGTAATGGCTTTTTTTAATTCTCTCAACTTGTCTGCTACGTCCGGCGTATATTTTATTTTTTTCAATCACGCACCCCCAATTCTTTCTCAAGATCATCTGCATCAATCCAGCCTTCCGCATCCGCACGAGCTTCTGCACGTTTCAAATCAAGCATTACCATAACCAACGCCTGTTCCTTTAACGCCTCCTTACTGTTCGTAGTCACGATAAATGGCAAACCCTCGACATTCAAGGACTGTTGAATAAATGTATTAAAAGCATCTGTCAGTGTCATACCTGTTCTTGCATAAATATCTTCAACGGCTCTCTTTATCTCAGAATTCATTCTCACCTGAAAGGTCGAATCCTTTGGTGCCATTGCAACATTTAAATTTGTATTCATATCATACACCTCCTTTGTTTCAACATATCACAGCTTTTATCATCTGTCAATACATTGTCATTACAGATTAAGTTTTATAATACCCAATGTAAATTTTCCTGTAACACAACGAAAAAAAAGACAAATATGTAAATCCTACATACTTGTCTGTTTTTCATTCGATCGGCAACAGATAATTACTGCGCCTTTGCTGTTTTCTTCTTCTCTACTGCTTTCTTATTGTTCTTGCCATTCGCAGCATCCTTCTTCTTACCAAATCCGGTCTTGAAGTAGTACCACAATGGACCAGTTACACAGATAGAAGAATAAGCACCGATTACGACACCGGCCATCAGAGTAAATGCGAACTCTTTGATCGCTGCTACACCCATTACATATAATACGAAGATCGTAACAAATGTTGTTAAGGATGTATAGATATTTCTGGTGATCGTCTGATTAATACTTAAATTAACAATCTGCTTGTAATCTTTCTTTGTTCCTGCATTTGCGATATTCTCACGGATACGGTCGAATACGATGATCGTCGCATTGATCGAGTAACCGAAGATTGTCAGCATACATGCGATACAGGTATTACCAACGGATAACCGAAGTAAGATATACAGAACAAATACCATAGCTACATCATGGCAAAGGGCTAATACCGCACTTACACCAAACTTCACATCCTTGAAACGGATTACAATGTAGATCAGCATCAGAACGGCTGCAAGTGCTACAGAAAGGAATGCATCCCTTGTCATATCGCTGCTGGCTGAACCACTGATATTATCGGAATTTGTTACTGTCGCACCGAGCTTCTCGCTGAGTGCAGCTGTTACCTTTGTCAACTGAGAATCATCACCCTGAGTCGTAAGCTCTGTGGTCTTGAATACGATCTCATTTGTACCGGAAACAGTCTGAACAGAGATATCTGCCTCACTGATGCCTGCTGCCTCAGCGATAACAGGAACAATGTCCTTCTCTGCCTCAGATAATGAATATGCTTTGTCAAATTCTGCTGTGATTGATGTACCACCTGCAAAATCAATACTTAAATTCAATGCACTTCCCTTTGTCTTTGCAAAGATCGGCATAAAACAGAAGCCGATCACGATGACAAGAACAGAAGCGATAATACAATATTTACCACCCTTTACGAAGTTGACCTTGCCTGGCTCTTTTGCCTTGCCAAAGAACTTCACATCATTTACACCAAGTGTAACAAGTGCATTTAATACAAGCTGTGAAACAACAAGTGCTGTGAATACGGATAATACGATACCGATTGCCAGCGTGATCGCAAATCCCTTGATCGTACCGGTTCCGAAGATACCAAGCACAAGTGCTGCGATCAGGGTTGTCACGTTACCATCGATGATCGCTGATAACGCATTATGGAATCCGGCTTTTACAGACTGCTTAACAGAAGCACCTGTTGCCAGTTCTTCTTTAATACGTGTAAAGATAACGACGTTCGCATCGACCGCCATACCTACAGAAAGGATGATACCTGCAAGACCCGGAAGTGTCAATGTAACATTGAACAGGTTCATAACAAGTAAGATCATAAATGTATAAAGTGTCAATGATAATGATGCGATCAGACCCGGAATTCTGAATACGCAGATCATGATAATGAAGATACAGATAATACCAATGATACCTGCTTTGATCGTTGTTGATACTGCTTCTGAACCAAGAGTTGCTCCGACGATATTAGAACGTACCTGCTTCAGTGTCAGTGGCAATGCACCGATACGGATCGTAGTAGCAAGGCTGTCTGCCTCTTCATATGTTGAAATTCTGTTGATAACAGCGTTTCCGTCTGTAATTGCCTGCTGTACAGTTGGTGCACTTACAACTTCACCATCATATATGATATAGACGATCTTTCCTACATTTGCTGTTGTTACATCTGCAAACTTCTGAGCACCTGCTGTTGTGAATGACAACTGTACTACATTGTCATCACCGGTCTCTGTAGAATCAATCTTGGCATCTGCACCCTTAATATCATCACCGGTAAGAGCTGGAGTATAATCCTTGCCCTGTGACCATAATTCATAATTCTCAGGATCTAAGAACTCTAACTTACCTTCGATACTCAGGTCTTCCAGAATTGCATCTGCATCTGTTACACCCGGAATCTCGGCAGTGATCTTACCATTTCCCTCTGAATATACGTTATGCTCTGTTGTATGGGAATCAATACGTTTCTGCAGCTTATAGATCGTATCCTGAACATCTGCATCACTGTAATCCTCATCCTGAATCTCATAGGTTACACTTAAGCCACCCTTCAGATCAAGTCCAAGGCTGATATACTTTGCTTTTCCTCTGTCGCCTACACCAAACAATGCAACGTAGATGGAACCCGCAAGCACAAGCAGGAACAGGATCAATACCCATATGGCTTTTTTTCTTGCTTTCTTCATCTTATTTACCTTTGTCCTCCTTATTGATTTTCTTCTTCATCTGCTAATGCGGCTTTGATCATGATCGCACATTCGATACGCTTTTTCTGAAGTTCACATCCGATATCATACGCATCTAATATATTCCCATGGAATTTATATGAGTTCGCCGCACAGCCACCGCTACAATAGAATCTTGCAAAACAGTCCTTACACTTGTCCTTTGCATAGACATTGCAGAGCTTAAACTCATCAACAAGTTCCGGTTTCGTAATACCTTCATTTACATTTCCGATGCAGAACCCATCCTCACCGACAAACTGATGGCACGGATAAAGGTCGCCCCATGGTGTAACTGACAGATATTCTGTACCTGAACCACACCCCGACAGACGTTTGGCCACGCATGGTCCCCCTGTCAAATCTATCATAAAGTGGAAGAAATTGAAGCCCCTTCCTTCTTTATGTCTTTTGATCATCTCTTTTGCAAGGATATCATACTGATCTAACAGATACGGAATATCCTCTTCCTTTATCGCATAAGGCTCGTCCGGCAGAGATACAACCGGCTCAATGGAGATCTGGTCAAATCCAAGATCTGCCATGTGTAATACATCCTTTGAAAAATCCAGATTGTTATGCGTATAAGTGCCTCTTACATAATAACTCTTTCCGGCACGCTTCTTTGCAAATTCCTGGAACTTTGGAAGTAACAGATCATAGCTTCCCTTTCCATTTCTGGTCGGACGCATGTAATCATGAATCTCTTTTCTTCCGTCGATGGATAATACGACATTTGCCATCTCTTTATTGGCAAATTCCATTACCTCATCATTTAACAACACACCGTTTGTTGTCAGTGTGAAACGGAATTTCTTATTATGCTTCTCCTCCAGGCTTCTTCCATATCGAACGGTCTCTTTTACGACATCCCAGTTCATAAGTGGCTCACCGCCGAAGAAATCGACCTCAAGATTTACACGGTTACCGGAATTGGCAACGAGGAAATCCAGAGATTTCTTTGCTATGTCAAGTGGCATCAGACCTCTGTCACCCTTGTACTCACCTTCTCCTGCAAAACAATATCTGCATGCAAGATTACAGTCATGTGCAATATTGATACACAGAGCCTTTACCACTGTTTTTCTCTTTTTAAAATCAATGATATAATCTTTGAATATGTCTTCTGTAAATAGTGTTCCGTCTTCTACCAGGCCGGTTACCTCGTCATAGGCTTCCGATACTTCATCCTTATCATAGGATGGCAGCAATTCCATTACCTGCTCTTTTGTATGATTTTCGTAATTTGCAATAATATCATACACAAGGTCATCCACTACGTGAACAGACCCACTACATACATCGAGTACGATATTATATCCATTACTTTTGTACTGATGTACCATACAAATTCTCCCATCTTGTGAATTAATTTTTCTGACACGCAACGAAAGAGGACTGCCATTTGTTTGACGGTCCCCTTTGTGGTTGTCTGTCTACAATGATCTCTTACTTGTTCTCAGCATTCTCACAGCTCTGATTTCCGACTGTGCATGATGTCTTACAAGCTGACTGACATGATGTCTGGCATTCGCCGCATCCACCTTTAACCATTGTGTTCTTCATTGTTCTGTTTGTGAGTGTCTTTATTCTCTTCATAGGTACACTTCTCCTTTTTATGTCATATAGCGAAATTATAACACAACATGCTTTAAAGTCAAAGTATTTTTACGAAAAACTTGTCTCTAACCTAGCATTCCGCCAAGCATTCCGGCTGCGAGACACAGGATCACATTCGTTAATGTTCCTCCGGCAGAGATGTGGATCGTACCGTTCATAATGAAAGATACAATACCGATCACCAGCACATAGCACACTCCGAGCATCAATCCCCAGATATACTTTTGCTCCTTCACCATCTTGCCGGTAAGAAAACCGCCAAGGAACACAGAGATGCCATGAATGATGATAATACTCAGATGAATCGCCGTTTCACCCAGCCCCAGCTTGTACATGAGGAGTGCCGTTACAAGCAGCAGGATCGCTGTTATTATGTAAGATACCGCAAGTGCCTTTAACAGGCTGAAAATTTTCTGTCCTGTAATCATAGAAAAACCTCCTGACACTACTATATGCCGAAAGGTTTCCTTTCATTCCAGAGATCAGCCTCTATTCTGCTATATCGATCATTTTCAGATGTCATTTTCGAAGTCAAACTGCTTCATCAGTCTTCAAATAATTCCGTCAGTTCAAATATATCGTTGCTGATACGGTCTGCTTTCTTCTTTGTTTCCTCATCCGGCTGGATCAGATCGATCACCATAAGGGTATACAGTCCTGCATCGTGGGAGGCTGTCACACCATTAATGGAATCCTCTACTCCAACTGTCTCCTCCGGCTTCGTACCAAGCTTCTCACAGGCTTTCAGATAGATGTCCGGGTATGGTTTTCCACGCTCGATCTCATCCCCACAGATCACATCATCAAAATACGGAAGCAATCCGCTTCGAATCAGTTTATCCTCTGCCCGTTCCCGATCCGTCGAGGTTGCAACCGCCATCTTGATTCCTCTTGCCTTTAAAGTCTTTAGTGTCTCGATCACGCCATGCTTTAATTCAACGCCATGCTCATTCAGATATGCTTCGACCATATCCACTGTGCGTTGTCTGAATGCAAGATAGTCAAAATCTTCGCCCATTTTTTCTTTCATCACATGCGCATTTGTCTTCTTGGTTCCACCTGCCATCCGGTCACAGATCTTCGACATCTCATTCTCCGGGATACCGATGGACAATCCATTCTTCAACCAGCACATTCTGTATACCTTCTCGGAATCGATCAGGACTCCATCCATATCAAATGCTACCGCTCTTAATGCCATTTATGTCACCTCATTGAAAGACCACGCCTGTTTGGGCGTGGTCCCTTTCTTTCTATGTTTTAATTTACTGCTGTGCTTTCTTGCGCTTTCTGAGTATGATCCAGATTATGATTCCTGCAAGAATAAGAACTGCAAGAATGATCAGAATGATAACAACCGGTGAAAGCTTCTGTCTTAGCTGGAAGGAGAATACTTCTCCCGTCTCAGCATCAAAAGTTGATGATACGTTACCGGCCGCATCTGCTGCTGTTACCTTCACTTCATATTTTCCATAATCAGATACCTGGAAGTCATATGAATTTGTATCCTTATACAACGTTGGATCAATAGTCTTGCCATTGATCACAATCTCCGTGATCGTATCATCCGGGTCTTCCAGTCCGATCGACATTGTAAATGGATTTCTTACAACGCTCTTATCGTCCACACCACTTATAATGATTCGAGGTGCAGTTCCGTCATAGGTGAAATCAAATGTATTCGTAGTCTTATGTCCGACCTCATCTGTTACTTCAATCATCATCGTATGATATCCGTCTGTCAGATCGGAGAAATCAACGAAGTCGATTCCATCCAGCTTAACACTTGCTGTAAATACAGAAGTATCATTTACAGTCCAGAATGCATCATAGCCTTTATCCTTGATATCCGAGAAATCTTTGCTGTTCAGCAACAGATCTCCATTCTCATTTCTACGGGCTGCAAAGCCTTCCATCTTCTCTGTATTCTCAACCGATGGCGGGGTATTATCTACCGTGAACGCCATACTGTAATCCTTTGCCTTATTACCAATCGCATCCTGTGCTGAGATCTCAACTGTATAGACACCATCATCTTCAAACCGCTGGCTGCCTCTGCTGACCTCAGAACTGCTGCTGAAGTTCTTAAAGTAGCCGGATGATACATCTTTACCATCCTTATGAACGGTGATCGATACTTTATTTGTAGCAAAGAATGTCTCCTTTACTTCCAGATTCATATCTACATAGTCTTTTGAATCATCAGAAGCACCACCGACGATCTGGTATTCGCTTATATTTGACTTCTTGCTGTTTACTGCCGTTACAAATAACTCAGGCGCATTCTTATCTACCTTGAATGTCTTCGTTACGGCAGCCGCTGTATTGCCAACCATATCCTTTGCATTAAATGTGATCGTATATTCACCATCTTCTGTAAAGGAATATGTAGCTGTATGTGGATTACCACTTGAGAAATTGCCTGTATTCAGTGTAGCTATATTTGTTGTTCCTGCTCCGTCTGTCTTCTTTGTGATAGTTGCCGTAACATCTGTACTGCCAAGTGACGAACCATCATAAGAAAATGGGAATGCCTCATTTACGGAAAGAGTCGCTGTACAATCCGTTGTCTGAGAATCCGCAACACCTGTAATTGACAGAACCGGTGCGGTCTTATCGATTCGGAAGGTTACATTTTCTGCAATCTTCTTATTTCCGGCTTTATCCTCTGCAGATACGGAAATCTCATAATCACCTTCATCGGTAAATACAAGATCCGGATTTGCGGTAGTTGTCTTCCAGATTTCTTTTCTGTAATCCTTATTATATACAACTGCTCCGGAAGCATCCTTCCTTATCACATGTACGATGTATTCTTTTCCTTTATAATTATCTGCAATATTTACATTTAAGGCTACATTCCCATTGTTCAGCTTGCTTACGGTCGCTATACCGATCGTCGGAGCCGACTTATCAACAATGAAGCTAACCTTATCTTCCGCAAGGTTTCCGAATGCATCCTCTGCTTTAATCTTCAGGTTATAGATGCCTTCTGCATTTCTCTTAACCTCGAATGTACCATCTGTACCATTTAAGACAAATACATCATCCGCATCTCCGTTCACAGATTTATTCTTATCAGAAACTGTTATCTTATGCTTCTTTTCAAACTGCTCTTTTACATTGATCTTGAATCTTACGCCCTTGTTATAATATCCGTCATTCTCATCCGGATAAGGTGTGATCGTAATCTCCGGTGCTGTTCCATCCACTTTGAATTTGGATGCATTCTGATCATAGATCACTTCATTTCCGGCCTTATCTTTTCCGACCACTGTGAAATAATATGAACATGCCTTGCCATCCATCTCATCACAATTAGCGGTTGCCGTCAGCTCATTTGCACTGGTCTGCTTTACTTTAACGGTTTTCTTCTTATACTTTGTGCCATTGTAGTATTTATAATGCTGAATAACAGTGAAGTCATCCTTATCAAGTGCCTCATTATCTGTAATTGTGATCGCAACCTCTGTACCTGTCGACAAACCATCTTCCGGCACACCATCAATCTCTGCCTCCGGTCTTTCCTTGTCGATCGTGAACTGCATCTCGGTTACGGCATCTTCATTGCCTGCTCCGTCTACTGCAACGACAGTCCAGTCATAGAAGCCTGCCTTGCTTGCAGAGAATTCAAATGTCTTCTCACACAGATCGTCAAGTGTATATGCCTTGATCGCTTTCTTCTTATAATCAGAAGCCTTTGTTGCAAGATCATAGTCTTCTGTATTCAGAAGATATACAACCGTTCCAAGTGCAAATTGCTCTTTTACATTTGCTTTAAATGTAACCTTATCATTGTAATAATAATCTTTTTCCTCTGATACGATATCCGGTGTTACTGATATCTCCGGATTCATATCATCGTAATAGAAGGTCTTACTTGTCGTGCTTGAAACATTCCCTGAATTATCAGTTGTTTCCACATTGAAATAATATTTCATCGGCTTACCGTCAATAACCTCACAGGAATTAACAGTTGCCTTTGTTGTCTTAATATCTGTATTTTCCGAAAGAACAGTTAGCTGTCCCTTTGTACCGTCATAAGTTTCATAGTATTCAGTAATCTTTACCTTATCAGCGCTGATTCCATAATCATCTTTTACATTGATCGTGATCGGATGTTTTGAATCATTTCTGTATATTCCATTGTCAGGAATACCGGTAAAGCTGATATCTGCAGGCTTTCCGTCGATCACAAAATGACAGGTCGCTGTATTCACATTTCCGACTTCATCATATGCGTATACTGTCACTTCATACGTGCCGGCTTCACTATATGTAAATGCTGCAGATGCATTCTTACTTGCTGTTACCTGCTGTTCCTGCTCAGCAACTGCCTTTCCATCGCAGATTGCTTCCGCGTTAAATGATGTAATGAAATGGTTATCCTCCGCTGATGCACTTACCGTAACCGCCGAACCATTCCAGTAGCTCTTAAGATTCAGGCTTCCGTCATCTGCCATATTGGCGATCGCAACGCTATCCGGATTGATGCTGTCGATCTCAAACCGATATGGAATACCTTCATCAGAGGTATCCTTTGATATACCGTTTCCAGCCATATCATCGATATAGAATGTGATCGTATATGGTTGATTCTCCTGAATACCTGCTGTCAATTCAAACGTCTGCTCTAATTCTTTTTTCGGATCCGTCGATAAGTTTTCAGACACGATCTCCTGTCCGTGCTTATCTGTAATCTTATAACTCCTGATTGCAATGCTGTCCTTTGCAGCTATCTTGATCTTAGGAACTGTAGTTTTTGAATAATAATATACATTATCGATACCGGCTTCATAGTCTACAAATTCCATCGTTGTAACAGATGGAGCACTCTTATCGTACGCGATCGTACAGCTCTTTTCTGTTGTATTTGCATCATTCTCAAGATCTATATAATGATGCTTTGTCTTGATATTGAAAGAATAGACTCCTTCTTTTTGTAATGTATAAATAAGAGTAAGGGTTGTATTTATACCGGAACTATTCTTCGCAATCGTCGGTGTGATCTGTTCACCTGTAGTACCTGTTACATCCGAATCCCTTCTTACCACATTACTGATCACATCGTTCTGATCAAGATCAAGTCCTGTAACCTTGTATGTTACTGTAACGTTATTGCCACCTGTATATACAAGATCAGAGAGATCTAACGGTGTACCATCCGCATTTGCCGTAATTTCGTCCGTAAGTGTTTCATTATTTACGATAACCGTAAACTTCTGTGCAGCTTCATTTCCGGCTTTATCTGTGACAGTCACAACGACATCATATACGCCTGCATCTGCAAGTGTCAGAGTGTTGTCTGCCGCTAATGCTTTCTCACTTCCGTTTACTGTAACCTTTGTACTTGCTACGCCACTTCCTGTTCCGACATCGCTTCCCGGATCTGTAGCTGTAACAGTCAATGTCTCTCCTGTTGCCCCGCTTACTACATATTTCTCATCCTGTGCTACAGCTGCATTCTTAACTGCACTCGTTACTGTTACTACAGGCTTTGTTGCATCCAGATTAAATGTGACATTTTTGATGCTGTCCAGTTCCATACGATTCGTTACTGCATAAGAGATTGTATGTACACCATCTTCCAAATCTACTGTATCACTATCCCAATCTGTATATGTATAAGTATATTTATTTCCATTTGCGGATACTTCTATATTCCTATCAAACGGTGTGCCATCAAATGTTGCTACAACAAAGTCAATCGGTGAATGATTTTCTTCTGTCTTTACATTCTTAACTGCAAGTCTGCTATACCATCTATCAGAATTATAGCTGTATGAACCAAGGCTTGTAGATGCGGATACTGATGTTCCCTGATATGCGTTTACAACACCACTTACGAAATCCGGTTCATCATCATCGATAAATACGATCGCACCGTTTTCGTCAAATGTATATGTAGAGACTTCTGTATAGTCTGAATCGCATACACTGATCGCAACTTTATAATCTTCTCCGGTTGCTGAAGACTTCGGAATCGATACACTTGCTTTATAGAAGCCTGCATCTACATCCTCTGTCATATCTGCTTTCTGCCATTCTCCCCATACAGCACCATTTGCCAGTCTGTATTTCAGGGTCAGCGGCATAAGGCTTCCATCTACTGTCTCCTTTGCAGAGACAGTTACTTTGATCGAAGCATCTACCTTATTCAGAAGTTCCTGAATCTTGTCTCCAACCTTCTTTACCGTTGTATTCTCACTTGCTGTTACATCTGTAATCTGAACTGTCGTTGGATAAAGGATCTTTACAGCCGATACACCGGACTCTCCGCCGCGGTTTGTAACCGTGAATTCATAAGTTCCGGCTTCATTAACTGTTAATGCATAATTACCATCGTCATCTGCATCTATGATCGTCTCTGCACCACCATCCACAGTATAAGCTACCTTTGTGATATCAGCAGGGTCTTCTGATTCCTGACGGATATATGTATCATCTGTACCATCAGCAATCGCCAGCTTAATATTGACAGATGATCCCGGTTTTGCATAATAATAACCTGTTTTAGCGATCAGCTCATCGCTCTCTGTTACAGACGCCTGAATCGTCGGAACCGGTACTGCCGGAACCGGATCATTACCTTCATCACTATATACGGCAACGATACCGGCAAAGTCATATATACCCTCTTCCTTCGTTGTCTTATATACAGCGAACCGGTATTCATCATCCACCGTTTCAACCTTTACTTTTTTGATCTTGGACGCTTTCTTTGGTGCATCCTTCTCATCTGCATCACAGGAAGTTGCTACCTTCTGATCCTTATTAGCATCGTCAGCATCGAGTGCTTCCATCAGATAGTCACCCTTAAATGTAACTGCCGACTCTAACGGAACCGTAACCTCGATCTCCTTAACACTGTCAATCTTAACGCTTCCGTCTTTTGCTTCTTTATACTTTACTTTCTTTGGAATATAATCTTCCAGATCAATGACCTCTTTTGAGAACTCATCTTTCGCCGCTATTCCAAATCTGTTATCTATCGCCACCAGTGACAACAGCATAACAGCCGTCATGACCAACGCGATCAATCGATGCAAATACTTATTCTTTTTCATATTGGTCATTCCCTCCTTATATTGATTCATCTGTATGTACTACGACGATATCTGTTACTATCTTGAAACCTGCACGATCCTTTACTTCCGGCTTCGTTCCATGAACCGCCTCATTTAAAAGAACGTTCGTTGCTTCTTCATCCGATGTCAGAACATTAGTTGCTTCCTCATCATCCGCCGCTGTCAGAATATCGGTTGCTCCTTCTGCATCATCTTCCATCGTCAGAACATCGGTTGCTCCCTCCATATCATCTTCCATCGTCAGAACATCGGTTGCTCCCTCTGTATCATCTTCCATCGTCAGAACATCGGTTGCTTCATCTGCATCATCTTCCGGTGTCAATACGTCAGTTGCCTCATCGTAATCTACATCCGCCGATAATATATCGGTTTCTCTCTCGTAATCATCCGGTTCTGTTAAGATATCTGTCTCTTTCTCGTAATCATCCGGTCCCTGTAAGATATCTGTCTCACGCTCGAACTCATCCATCCGGCTCTGCTGTTCTTTCTTAAGCTCATTGACTGCCTTTTGATACCGTTCATTACCTTTCTTTTCCAGTTCTTCTGAACGGGAGGTCTTCCGTTTGATATCTCTTACCTCGATCTTTCCGGTACTATCCTTAGACTTGATCGCGTCCTTCTTGGAAGCACCGCTTCCCTGAACACTCTCATATCCCTTTTCCCGGATCTCCCTGATCTGCTTTCTCGCGGTACTTCCGGACAGATCACCGATCACCTTTGGTATATCTAACTTTACAAACAAAATAACTGCAACAACCGCAAATACAACTGCAAGAGCTATGCCACCGAATAACATTATATTGCATATAGTTTCATTCATTGTTATCACCCTCACTCTCACTTAGCAGCTGCTGTGCCATCAATTACTCCGGCAATTGCAGAATTCACGATTAACGAGTTCCATTCATTGTTACCACGATTTGCAAGTATATTAATCTTCTTACCTGCATTGTAAACTGCCTGTACCTTGGATATTCCTTCACTTCTCCACTTCTTTGGATTAGATCCGTATTCTCCCGAATATCTGTCGTACAGATAATTCAGATGACTTACATATATGTCTGCCGCAAAATCCTCTGTACCCATGCTGTCTTCTGCCGTCTTATATATCTTTTCAGCTGAATCATAATAATCTTTCTTACCGCTAGAAACTGCAAGTGCTATATATGTCTCAGCTTCTTCCTTCATATATTTGACATAAGATTTCTTTGTATTGTCAGAAATATTCTTGTCTGTAATATCGATACTTGCAAGATAACGATTCAATGCGTCAACTGCTTTCAGATAGAAGGATTCCCTCTGATCATCAGTTGTTGCATTTTCTGCTTCATAGGAATATACCGAATACAGGATCCTTGCGTACTGTGCTGTATAATACTTTACGTTTCGATCCTCAGGGAACGCATTTGATAATGCTGTACTGTTCTCGTCCAGCTTCTCATTTGCTTCCTGCAACAGGGCGATCGTCCGTTGTGGCATATCGTCTGCTTCACTTCCAAGATTATCAACATATATTGAAGCGATATTCAGATAATTCACATATTTACTTGTATTGGTATCTTCCAGATTGCTGCTATTATATTCTTCAAAATTAAACAGGTTCTCTTGGCTGTTCGCAAAGTTGGAATTCTTCTTGATCTTATTCTCACAGATAGCGGAATAATAAGATGCCTGTGCAGCTTCATCCGGGAAGTTCTCTTTATCGTTTACCTGATTAAAATACTGCATTGCAGCTTTGTAATCCTGAATTTCATTGTAATAAAGGATTGCTACCTCATAAACAACATCATCCTGAACCTTATCAATATACTTGGTTACATACCGCACACCAAGCTTCGCTCCACTGTCCATGCCTTCGGATGATGTCTTCTCAGCATCTTGTGTGGCATCGTAATAATAAGCATATGTATCTAACAAACCAAGATATGCATCTGAAGATGTCTCATCCAATGCGATCGCATCTTTATAGATTTTGATTGCATTATTTACATCATTATCCTGTAATGCATTCTCTGCCTCTAAGATCTTATTGCTGTAATTCTGTTCCTTGATCTCATTCTTCTTCACGCCGCCGATCACTGCACATGCAACAGATGCCAATGACAATCCACCCATCGTACAAAACATGATCAGTTTCTTCTTTGCCTTTGCCCGGTACTCATTATCCAATTCATTGTAATGATCCAGCGCATACAGCAACTCTGAACAGGACTGATATCTGTCATTTGGATTTGGCTGACAACATTTGATAATGATCTGCTCAAGTCCTGATGAAAGCATCGGATTCCACTGTCTGATCGGCTTGATCTCATACGGCGGTTCACATGGATTCTTTCCGGTTACCAAATGATATAATGTCGCACCCAGATTATAAATATCTGTTCTTGCATCTGTATTATAGATACCATGTCCCTGTGCATCACCGAACTGTTCCGGTGCAGCATAACCTCTTGTTCCAAGGGCTGTCGTATCTGCATTATTCTCTATTACATATTCCTTTGCTGTTCCGAAATCAATCAATTTTACAGATCCATCCGGCTTTAACATAACATTGGATGGTTTCATATCTCTGTAAATAATAGGTGGATTCATAGAATGCAGGTAATCAAGTGCACTGGCAAGTGCGCGTCCCCACTCAATTACATCCGACTGCTCCTGCGCTCCCTCTGCCTTCAGGACTTCATTCAAAGGTTTTCCCTCAACAAAATCCATGATTACATAAATCGTTCCATTTTCATTTATGATGTCAACGATTCGCGGCAAAACCGGATGATCTACATTTTTAAGAATATTTGCCTCTCGTTCAAGACCCTTTAACAGAGTCTCAACGCTTTTGGAACCATCATTTTTGATCTCCTTAACCGCCCACTGTTTATTCAGTCGATTATCCATCGCCAGATAAACAATTGACATTCCACCCTGACCAACTTTTTTCAGTATTTCGTATTTTCCATCTAATACTGTACCTAATTCTGTCATCTTATCTCCCCACTACTCTGTCTTAATTAACAATACCGTGATATTATCAGTTTCCTTTCTGTACTTATCCAGTTCTGTAAGGAAAGCGCAACCCTCACGCATGGCATTTTCATCCAGCACCGCTTTCGGTCCGATACGATCCAGCATCTCATTCTCTGATATCTTATGTCGGAATCCGTCTGAGCATAACATGTAGCAGGCATTTTCTTCGATATATCCTCTGATAAAATCAGGCTCTACCACAGGTGATGCACCGATACACTGTAATAAAATACTTCTTCTGCTGTCCTTCTCTGCCTGCTCCGGTGTCAGTCTTCCGGCAGCAACCTCACGCGCTACAAGCGTCTGATCCTTCGTAAGCTGTGTGACCTCTGTTGTTAATTCATATACACGACTGTCTCCTACATGGATAATGTAGTAATGTTCTCCATACATCAACATTGCAGACAGAGTGGTACCGATCATGATCCCCTGTGCTTCTCCGTATGCTTTTAATTTCTCATTTTCATTAATTGCTATCATATCCCACTGTTGTTTCAATATGGAAGCATTAAATGTTCCGGAAAGCACCAGTTCCGGAAAATCCTTCTCGAACCAGTCGCAGTATGCACATATCACTTCTTTACTGGCAAGCTCGCCTTTTGCAAGTCCTCCCATACCATCACAGATAATTGCAAATACCGCAGATCCCTTCGGCGTCTCTGCAATCTTAATTGCCAGAGAATCCTGATTATTTTTCTTTTTTATTCCTACGTCTGTGTAATACGCTGCTTTATACTTCATACTTCTCTCCTGCTCTGTTGTCCCCACGCTTATCTTATATGATATACAAATTCTTCATCTCCCAATGAAACCTTTGCATTGTTTGTTAAAAATACATTTTCCTGCCCTGCTATATTTTTTCCGTTTACATATGTACCATTGGTTGACTGATTGTCTTTAATATAGCTGACACCATTCTTTCTCTCGATAATACAATGGATTCTGCTGACATCTGAATTATCGGTTACAGTATAGTCTGCCTTTGTTGCCGATCTTCCGATTGCAAATTCCGGCTTATTTATATAGATTTTTTCATTTGTTGCTGTTCTTAACAGATAAGGCACCGGTGCCTGTGGCTTCGGCGCATCTGTCTTCTGTTCCGGCATCGGTGGTACCGGTGCTGCCTCCGGCTTCTTCT
>NZ_QTMQ01000007.1:0-239 GCF_003604095.1 Clostridium sp. AF15-41 | reverse complement strand
TCCGGCATCGGTGGTACCGGTGCTGCCTCCGGCTTCTTCTCCGGCATCGGTGGTACCGGTGCTGCCTCCGGCTTCTTCTCCGGCATCGGTGGTACTGGTGCTGCCTCCGGCTTCTTCTCCGGCATCGGTGGTACCGGTGCTGCCTCCGGTTTCTTCTCCGGCATCGGTGCTGCACCATTCATCGGAGATACCGGCGGTACTATCGGCTTGCCGTCCGGTCCCATCTGCATTGGCATCGG
>NZ_QTMQ01000006.1:3093-137404 GCF_003604095.1 Clostridium sp. AF15-41 | reverse complement strand
TATCTGGCATCTGTGTAACATATGTTTGACAAACCTACATTATTTAGGAATAATAACCAAATACTTCTCATACAATTATACGAAAAACATGAAGTGAGTTAGCTATGTGTTCTATCTCTGGATTCTATAATGTACATGGCAGATATACCGAAGCAGAAAATCATTTTCAAAATATTCTATCTGACATGAACATAAAACAAAAACACCGCGGGCCGGATGATGACGGTATCCTTCTGACGGATACCTGCGGTCTGTCGCATACCAGATTATCCATCCGTGATATCAAGGCCGGAATCCAACCAATGACCCGTACGGTCGCAGGCAGAAGCTTTACGATTGTATTTAATGGTGAGATCTATAATACAGATGAATTAAAGCAACCTCTTATCTCACATGGATACAGTTTTACCACAACATCGGACACCGAAGTTCTGCTGCTCTCCTACATATACTACGGACCTGATTTTGTAGAAAAGGTAAATGGTATTTTTGCATTTGCAATATATGACCATATGGAGCAGTCCATCTTCCTTTACCGTGATCCGTTCGGGGTAAAACCACTTTACTATACTTTTCTGTCTGACGAAACGCTGGTATTTGCCTCAGAGCGAAAGGCACTGTTCTGTTATCCCGGCACATTTCCTAGACTGGATAAAAAAGGCTTATGTGAAATCTTCGCCATTGGGCCGTCCAAAACTCCGGGCTGTGGCGTATTTAAAGGAATAAATGAAATCAAGCCAGGATATTATCTGCGGTACGATCGTTTCGGTCAATCCACGATCTGCTATTTCCGAATAAAGAGCATGCCTCATACCGACGATTACGAAACAACGATCGAGAAGACTGCCGATCTTCTTAAAAATGCGATCAAACGACAGATTGTATCCGATGTTCCAATCTGTACCTTCCTGTCAGGAGGTATCGATTCCTCGATCGTAAGTGCTGTCTGTGCAAATGAATTAAAAGAACGCGGACAGGTGCTTGATACCTATTCCTTTGACTTTACAGATAATGCACGTTATTTCAAATCAAATGCCTTTCAGCCGGAACAGGATCGTCCTTATGTCGATCAGATGGTATCCTATCTAGGAACCTCCCATCACTACTTAACCTGTAATATGGAGGAACTTGCCGATCTTCTCTATGACTCGGTTCTGTCGAGAGATCAACCAACTATGGCAGATGTCGACTCTTCGTTATTGTATTTCTGTAAACGGGTGTCCGAACACAATAAGGTTGTTTTGACCGGCGAATGTGCAGACGAGATATTCGGTGGTTATCCATGGTTCTACCGGGAAGATCTGCTTGCATCCGATACATTTCCATGGATGATCGATCTCACACCGAGAAAGCAGCTGTTAGATCCGGAGTTTGCAGATGCCTTACAGATGGATGACTATGTGAAAAATCTTTACCATCAGATCATCTCGGAGATTCCGGTTCTGCCGGAAGAATCAGATATCGAGAAATCCCGCCGCCGGATCGGCTATATGAACATCCGGATGTTTATGCAGACCCTGCTTGACCGTATGGATCGTACCAGTATGTATAATGGTCTGGAAGCCAGAGTACCATTTGCAGACATTCATCTTCTGCAATATGTCTTTAATGTGCCATGGGAATATAAATACAGAAATCAGACAGAGAAAAGTCTGCTCCGCCATGCTGCCGTGAATCTCGTGCCAAATGAGATCCTGTTCCGGAAGAAAAGCCCGTATCCCAAGACCTATAACCCGCTTTATGAAACGATCCTTGCCGACCGCTTAAGAGAAGTGATCGATGATCCTGCAAGCCCTGTCAACCGATTTCTGGAAAAAAAAGCAGTTCTGCAGTTTCTGGAATCACCGAAAGATTACGGAAAGCCTTGGTATGGTCAGTTGATGGCAGGTCCACAGATGATGGCGTACTTATTACAGATCAACTACTGGTTGAAAGAATACCAGATCTCCATCGAATTCTGATCATAACACCCACCAGCCGGTGGGTGTTTATATCTTATATACCAGAACTCCAAAATGCCCGATACTCTATCGCCCTTTTTCCAGCAGATTATTTATCTTATAAAAACAAACCTCCTATAAAGTAAATAAAGAGCATGTAACCTATAATTCAGTATGATGCCCTACATAAATTACTGACATTTGCGTAATTTCGTTATGAGACTTGCACCAGCTGTCAGCACCAAGCCCATGTTTGAACCCGTTAGGGTGAGTTTGGGCGACTGCTGACAAATACGCGTGCGAGTCGAATAGAAATGAAGCAAGTCATGTAATTATATAGGGCATCAAATGAAATTAAGGTTACAGGCTCTCATTCTTTTTATTTGTCACATAACACCGGCTGAATCTGCTTCCCCTTTAAAGCCTCCTCTATCGTATCCGGTATCATAGACAGTTTTCCGATCAGGGAATTCGGTTTCTTTACAGGATCATCCTGATAAAAAGGAACAAAATAAATATTTTTCATATTCATAAGCATTCCGATATTCTTAAAATTCATTCCCATCGCATCATTTGTCGATATGCTGATGATCAGTGGTTTATTATTCCTGATATGTGCCTTTGCTGCCATCAGCACAGGAGAATCCGTTATACCGTTACACAGCTTTGCGAGTGTATTTCCGGTACATGGTGCGATCACCAATACATCCAGATATGCCTTAGGACCGATCGGTTCTGCCTCCTGAATCGTAAATATTCCCTTCTTCCCTGTAATCCTCTGAATGTCTTTTACAAATTCATCACTTTTACCAAATCTGGTGTCGTATGTCGCCGAACGATCAGAAAAGATCGGATACACCGATATTCCCATTTTCGTCATTTCCTCTATCTCTATCTTTACTTTATCAAAAGTACAAAAAGAACCGGTTATTGCAACGCCGCAATTGCACCCTGATAAACTCATATCTATAATCCTTTCCATGCTATATGAACTCCATAAAATCAATATTCCGGCAGGTAGTCAGGTTTTTATTTAATTAACTCATAAAACAATTACCTTTGCAGAGAAATTTTATGTTTATTATAGATTATGCAGAACATCATGACATGTGACTCAAAAAAGCAGATACCCCAGAACCGCCTCTCCAAGGATCTCGCCCGAAGTCTTCGGTGAATAGCGTCCCGGAATACCCAGACTGTGTCGGTATCTTATCCCTCTTTCATCCAGATAGGAAAAATCTGTTCCACCGGGCATCGATGCGATATCAAGGATCACTATATTTTGTCGGAACTTTGATAATATATCTCGATTTAATACAGGCGCAGGTATGGTATTATAACAAAAATCAAACTGATCAAGCTTATTGTCTGAGCCAAGCTGATCTAATAGAATCGTATGGCAGTCTCCCATTGCCGCCTTAAAACATGCTTCCACACTTCTGGCTGTAACCGTTACCTCAGCACCCATACGAAGGAGCTTCTGTGCAAGCACACGGCCACATCTTCCATATCCGGTGACAAGACATTTGCTGTTCTCAATATTAATATCACTCATCATAAAGCTTTCAGCTATAGCCCCCTCCGCCGTAGCAACTGCGTTCTTTAACGCCACACAATCATCCTTCATATAATCATAATATGGTACACCGGCTGCTGTACAGGCATCTGTCAGCCCGGATGGGAGCACTCCCCCGCATACAAAATCAAAAGCTGTAAGACTCCTTGCAATATTTTCTATCGCAAGCTCTGTACATCCATTGATATGGATTCCGTCTTTTGCAACCGGAACAGGTAATAACAATACCCTTTCTTCAACAGTACTGTCATTTCTGAAAGCTTCAGAAAGCATTGGCCAGCTGCTGTATTCATCCTCACAGTCTGGCACTTTATATGTTGTAACATATACTCCCTGTTCTTTTAAATATGCTGCCAGATAATGGCAACGCATATCTCCGCCTATCATTACAAACTGTCTCAAATTATATCCTCCTTATAGACTTTCTTACATCTGTCATCTATTATAGATCATACTCTTTCCGATTACTGAATTATTACAGTCTAATCAGAAGAAATTCCTGTCTATGTAGTCTTTTACATATTCCTTCATGAAATCATACAAAGATTCACTTTGAACATTTTCTGTTATTGTCACCGGATAGATTGCAAATGCTTTCCCATCAATTAACAACACCACAGAACCAGCCTGCATTCCTGCATATATCGGGCATTTCAGATACTCAGGCAGCAGATACTTAACCGAGATCTGTTCATCTGTCCGCAAAAGCAGAGTTTCCGAAAAATGACATTCCCAGCCAACTGTCTCTGTATCTTCTTTTATTGTTCCATAAACAGAATCCGAAAGAACCGGTATCTTATTCTTTTGAAGTATATCATCAGTAATTACATGCTCCTGATAATTTGCCAGTCCGTAATTCATTAATTTTTTTGTATCTGCCCATTTATAGGTCTTATTTCCCGGCCACCCACAGCCAAGAAGGGCAACGATCAGTATTTTTCCATCCCGCTCCAACGCTCCGACATAACAATATCCTGCAGATCCGGTAAATCCCGTTTTTCCGGTCAAAGCTCCATCCATCATATTCAGAAAAGCATTATGATTGGAACAGCTAAAGCTTCTCGTTCCCCCTACATTTGTAAAGGAATATGTAGCTGTTCTTGTTATAGCAAGAAACTGTTCCCGTTTCGGTGACTCTCTGATACAATACCGCATAATCCGGGCAAGATCCTCTGCGGTCGTTCCGTGAATCCCATATTCATCCTTTGCATCCAGTCCATTAGGCGTAATAAAATGTGTATTTGTACAACCGACTTCTATTGCTTTTCGGTTCATCAGATCGGCAAATGCTTCAACGCTTCCACCAATATATTCAGCTATTGCAACAGCACTGTCGTTATGACTTTCAAGCATCAGCGAATAAAGCAGATCTTTTAACCGGTATTCTTCACCCTCTCTGATATTCAACTGAACATCCGGCATCTTTGCCGCATAAGAGGATACTATAACGACATCATCGGGATCACCATATTCCAGCGCAAGGATACAGGTTAAAATCTTCGTTGTACTGGCATTTGCCCGAACCTCTTCACCAGCTTTATCATACAGTACCCTGCCATTTTTTCCATCCAACAGGATAGCTGATAAAGCATGAAGGTCATTGTCCGAGAGCTTCACTTCTGAAGCAGTCCGACCGGTATTATTATCCTGCCTGATGCCCTCCGTTCGATAATATGGTATCTGGCATACAGGCATATTTAACGCTTTTACAGGAATCACGGAACCAAGCAGCACGGCTGCTGTCAGAAACCATGCAAACAGAAAACCCGCCGGAATTTTTTGTTTCATTCTTCCCGCAGGTTTCTTTCTTTTTTTATAATATTTTTTATATATTTCAGTCATATCATCACCGGATATATTCTTTATTCATAAAATTATATTCCGTATCCGGCTGCTTTATGACTCATTATCCAAACCAAGTGTGATCTCGTTTGCCTCTTCCTGAGCTTCTTTCTTGAAATCCTCAATCTTATCCGGGCTGATCATCGGAAGTTCTTCCGTGGATGCAACACCAAAGCTTCGCAGAAACTCTTCTGTTGTTCCAAAAAGAATCGGTCGTCCCGGAGCATCCAACCGTCCAACCTCATCTACTAATCCATATTCCATAAGCTTATTGATCGCATGTGCACAGGAAACTCCTCGAATAGCCTCTATCTCCGGTCTGGTGATTGGCTGTTTATAAGCTACGATTGATAAGGTTTCAAGAAGTACATCTGTCAGATTCGGCTTCTTAGGTGTACAGACAACCTTTGTAAGTACATCGTAGTATTCATTTCTGGTACATAATTGATAAGCGTTTTCAAGTTCTACCATCTTGATGCCACGATCTGACTGATTGTAGATCGCAAGTACCTCTTCCATCTGTTTGGACAGCTTTTTTATTTCCATCTCAAGTGCCTTTGCCAATCTGTCAACCGACACAGATTCTCCGATGGAAAACAGTATAGCCTCAACCGCAGATACAAGATATTCTGTACTGTATTCTTTATAAGTAACTGGCTGTTTCTCTGTATTCTCCGACGTCATATCTTGCTCACCTGCATCTGACAGATCTGCCTGAACTGTTCTGGATACATCTTCCTCATTACTCTTATCGCTGTCATATTCTTTTAAATTATATGCTGCTTCGTTCTCTTTTATCTTATCCATACCTGTTTTATCCTCGTCTTGTCTCATCCGTTTCATTATCAGCCTCTTAAATCGGGTCCGGCTTTTCCTCTGCGGAAGCAGACTCATTCGTATCTTCTTTATCTGCGCTGACAGTAAAACTGTTTAACTCATATGTTTCAATGTCATCCCGAGAATCAATGATGATCTCTCCAAAGATTTCTTCCTGCCGAATCTGGATCGCTCCGATTTTCATAAGCTCTAAGATTGCAAGAAACGTTACTATAATGTTCGACCTTGAAGCCTGCATCTCAAGCAGCGTCCGAAAGTTGATTCCTGCAAGTCCACGAACCTGTTCCCGAATCTCAGCCATCTTAGCTTCCAGAGAGATTTCTTCTCTTTCAATGTTCTTAAACTTACTACGGATCGGATCTACCTTTTCAACCTGTTTCCGCATCACAGACTTAAAAATCTCATTCAGCCTTTCCAGATTGATGTCATATTCAGAGATCAAAGCAACCGTATCTACTGCTGGCTTGAAATTCTTCACCTCAGCAGGAATGCTTTCTTTTTTATAGAATGCCTTTGCGCCATCAAGCTCCAGATCCTTCAGCTCACTTGCTGCATATTTGTACATCTTATATTCCAACAGCCTTCGAACAAGCTCGTCTCTTGGATCTTCTTCCTCTTCGTCATCTTCCGTCACTTTAGGAAGAAGCATTTTGGATTTAATACGAATCAGAGTTGCCGCCATTACGAGGAACTCACTCATAACATCCAGATCTTCCTCCTCCATATGATTCACATAATCCAGATACTGTTCTGTGATCGTTACAATCGGTATATCATAGATATTTACTTTATTCTTTTCGATCAGATGAAGGAGCAGATCAAGCGGTCCTTCAAATACGTTAAGTTTTACATCGATTGCCGACATAGTTTCTCCCTTTATCACTCACAGATACCATGTAAGTCTCTGCATCTGTTCTTTGTATGATTATATAATAATACAGACCAGTCCACCATTTCCGTCATTCACGATCTTTTCCATGGTGTCCTGTAACTTCTGCTTACTTTCTACATTCATCTTGTTTGTCTTAGTATTTAATCCATCTTCTACAAGCTGCTCGATCGATTTTCCAAATATATTAACATCCCAGATATCTTCTCCGTTCTCTCCGGTACTGGTCTTAATATACTCTACCAGATCTTCTGCTTGTTCCTTCGTACCAATGATAGGTGCGATCTCCGTTGTGATATTCGCCTTGATCATATGTACGGAGGGCGCTTCTGCTTTGATCTTAACACCATATTTGTTACCGGATTTTATAAGCTCCGGTGTCTCAAGCGTAATATCCTCTTTTTCGGGCATTACAAGCCCGTATCCGCCATTTTTTACACCTTCAAGTGCATTCATGACTCCATTGCAGAATTTCTTCTTTTCTGCCATTTCCTTTATTTCAGTTATAAAATCATATTCATTATGAATATCTGTTCCCAGCATATCGGAAAGCATCTCGTAATAATATCTGTTATAGATCGTTACCTGTACATTCAATGAACCGTCTGCCAGATTTATATTGTTATATGTATATTTTTCCACATATTCGTTTTCAGGGAACGAACAATGAACCATGTCATAGATATGCTGATTGCCATTCAGTATATCCATGGCATTCTCGATGACACTCTTTTTGATCTTGTTTTCATTTTCCGATACTTCTAACCATTTGGGAATTACAAAATTAATACATGTGATCGGAAAACTGTATAACATGGAAGTAAAGATCTCATTGATATCCTTCCTGTTCAGTTGATCGCAGTTAACCGGAAGAACAGCTACTCCATACTTTTCTACCATCAAATCTGCCAGTTCCTTTGTCTCGGCTGCACCCGGACGATTCGAATTCAATATAACAACAAAGGGTTTCCCGATTGACTTTAACTCTGCAATTGTTTTTTCCTCTGCATCGATATAACTCTCTCTGGCAAGATCGCCAAAGCTTCCATCACAGGTCACCACAATCCCGACCGTTGAATGACTGTTTATAACCTTCTTCGTTCCGATCTCTGCCGCCTTGGCAAATGGAATATCATAATCATACCATGGTGTCTTAACCATACGCTCTTTTCCATCTTCCGTCTGCCCTTCAGCTCCGTCTACCACATATCCGACACAATCGATCAGACGAACCCTCATATCAATCTCATCATCTACCCGGATTTCCACCCCTTCTTTCGGAATGAATTTCGGTTCTGTCGTCATGATTGTCTTACCGGATGCCGATTGCGGCATCTCATCCAGAGCAATTTCGCGGTCATTCTCATCTTTTATGTTCGGAAGAACCATCATCTCCATAAAACGTTTGATAAATGTTGATTTTCCTGTCCGAACAGGTCCGACAATACCCAGATAGATCTCTCCGTTTGTTCTGGCATTGATGTCATTATACACATTAAAGCCTTCCATATATACCTCCTGCATTTCTTACACATTTTCCGTTCCTGTTTTTGTATTCCGCAATATATGTGTCCAACCCGAAATACAAAATCTGTTTCCTATGTAAAGATTATCATATAAGTAATATATGAATGTACTTTTATAAGTATGTCAGAAAATTATTCCTCTACGGATATCTCTGCTTTTCTGTCTCTGGTAAGCAGATCTACCACTGCTTCACGAGCAGACTTTCCCTCGAACAAGACCTTGTTCACCTCTTCAACGATTGGCATATCAACACCATATTTTTTTGCAAGCTTCAGGGTTGCTTTTGCTGAGTATACTCCCTCTACAACCATTTTAACCTCAGCCATTGCTTCTTTATAGCTCTTTCCCTGCCCGATCAGATAACCGGCATTCCTATTACGGCTGTGTCTGGACGTACAGGTCACGATCAAATCTCCCATACCTGACAAACCGGCAAGAGTCTCAACGTGAGCGCCCATTGCAGTACCGAGTCTTATAATTTCTGCCATGCCTCTGGTCATTAACGCTGCTTTTGTATTATCTCCGAATCCTAATCCGTCTGTGATTCCGGCAGCCAGTGCGATAACATTCTTAACCGAGCCTCCAAGCTCGATTCCTGTCACATCTGTACTTGTATAGACACGGAACACATCATTCATAAATGTATTCTGAATCAGCTTTGCCGTATCCATATCACGTGCACCTGCTACAACAGTAGTCGGAATACCGATACCGACTTCCTCCGCATGGCTTGGACCTGAAAGAACTGCGACCTTTACCCCTGGTATCTCACTCTCGATGATCTCTACGATCGGAGTCAGGGTTGCCTCCTCAATACCCTTGCTGACATTAACGATCAGCTGTTCATTTGTAATATAAGGTGCTATCTTTTTTGCAGTGCTTCGGATAAAAGGAGATGGAACTGCACAGATGATCATTTTCTTACCATCTATCGTCTGTTCCAGATCTGTTGTAAATACAATTGTATCGTTCAAATGAACACCCGGCAGACGATCCTTCTGTTCCCTGTATGTATTCAACATCTCGATTTCTTTTTCATCTATAGACCAGACTGTTACATCATGTCCATTTCCAGCCAACAGGTTTGCAAGTGCTGACCCCCAGCTTCCTGCTCCTAAAATACCAATTATCATACTATATACCTCTCCATCTTATAAAACTTCATGACCGATTAAACCACAAATTATAATCCTATGCCTGTTCTTCTTTTGTTTTACTTTTATCTTTTAATGAAAACTTATTCTCTGTACCTTTTATAAGTCTTACAATATTCTGTTTGTGCCTGTAAATAGCAAGCAGAGTAATAAGCCCTAATACAATACAGCTTTCAAGCTTCATGGAATCAGATGTAAAACCATAAGAACCGGTGTATGCAAATATCGTATAGGAAACCATCAGTCCGAGTACCAGACAAATAGAACCTACCGATACATATTTTGTTACCACTACGCAAAATACAAACAGTCCAAGCTCGATCAGTGCAACTCTCCAGTCAAGCAGACCGATCGCAATACCGGAAGTCGCTGCAATTCCCTTACCGCCTTTAAACTGCATATAAAATGGGAAATTGTGCCCAAGAACAACACCTGCCGCTGTGTAGATCACGAACAAATACACATTCTCAATACCAAGTGCATTCATAATGATATGTGTGATACTGCAGGCTACAACTGATTTGAAAAGATCTCCCAGAAAGACAACCGCTCCCGCTTTCTTTCCCAGAACCCGAAGTGCATTTGTAGTGCCCGCATTTCCACTTCCATATTCACGGATATCGATACCATGTAATTTACCATAGATATAGCTTGTCTGGATAATCCCGAAAAAATATCCTCCGACCAGACATATGATTCTTGCTAAGATTAACATTATTTTTCTTTTCTCTCCCTGATAATGAATTTTAGAGGTGTACCTCGGAAACCAAATGCTTCTCTGATCTTATTTTCAATATAACGTGTGTATGAGAAATGCATCAGTTCTTTATCATTTACAAATATTACAAATGTAGGAGGTTTAACCGCTACCTGAGTAATATAAAACAGCTTCAAACGTTTTCCTTTATCTGTAGGCGGCTGCTGCATAGCAACTGCTTCTGTCATAATCTCATTCAACACACCGGTCGCAACACGGAGCGAATGATTTTCGATAACCGCATCGATCGTTTCGAATAATTTCGGAAGTCTCTGACCTGTGGCTGCTGACACAAATAATAATTCTGCATATGGCATATAGGACAGCTTCTCACGGATCTCCTTTGTAAACTTATAAATAGTCTTATCGTCTTTCTCCACCGCATCCCATTTATTTACAACAATGATCATTCCTTTTCCACGTTCATGGGCAATGCCTGCGATCTTTGCATCCTGATCCGTGACACCCTCTGTCGCATCAATAACCAGCACAGCTACATTACAGCGTTCAACAGCCGATACAGTACGAATGATACTGTAACGCTCGATATCCTCCTTGATCTTGCTCTTTCTTCGAAGTCCTGCAGTATCAATAAATACGTATTCCGTTCCATTTCTCACAATCTCGGTATCAATCGCATCTCTGGTCGTTCCGGCAATATCAGATACGATCACACGGTTTTCTCCGAGAAGCTTGTTGATGATCGATGACTTACCTACATTCGGCTTACCGATAATGGCAATTCTAGGTCTGTCATCTTCCTCTTCATTCTTGGAATCTTCATCAAAATGAGAGACAACCTCATCCAGCATATCTCCGATTCCAAGTCTGGATGCACCTGATATCGGAACAGGATCTCCAAGTCCAAGGTTATAGAACTCGTATACATCATTCATATATTTCTCAAAGCTATCTACCTTGTTAACCACAAGGATCACCGGCTTCTTGGATTTACGAAGCATCTGGACTACCTTATGATCATCATCCATAAGTCCCTGTCTGACATCTGTCATAAATATAATAACATCCGCAGTTTCAATGGCAATCTCTGCCTGCTCCCGCATACTTTTTAAAATAATATTGTCACTTTCCGGCTCAATTCCACCGGTATCTATAATCGTAAAATTATAATCGAGCCAGCTCACATCTGCATAGATTCTGTCTCTGGTTACGCCTGGCGTATCTTTTACAATTGAAATTTTCTCTCCTGCCAATGCATTGAACAGGGTAGATTTACCTACATTTGGTCGTCCAACGATGGCTACTATCGGTTTACTCATTTACGTTTCCTCCGTCTGCTGTCGATTTCAGCATGATAACAGCTCCCAGATTGCCACGTTTTCCATGGCTCGCCCTATGTGAAAACAGGAAATCCGGATTGCAGCATGTACATATGTCGGTTACATTTATATGTTCAGGCAATATACCTGCACCAGTCAGATTATAATAATTTGCCCGGTGTAAATCAAGCAAATACTTACCATTTCCAATATTTTTTGTCATTTTCATGTACTGTTCCGGTAAATAAGCATCCTTAAATGCCTCAGCTACATCCTCACTTACCTCATAACAGTTCTGACAAATAGACGGTCCGACCGCACAGATCAGATCCGAAGCCTCACAGCCATATTCTTTATTTAGTGCTTCAACCATATGCCGGCTGATATTCTTAACTGTTCCCCGCCAACCGGAATGATTCATGGCTACAACTTCTTTTACCGGATCATAGAAGAATACCGGTACACAGTCCGCATAAAATGTGATAAGCGGAAGATCCTTTACATTCGTCATCAGGCCGTCCGTTTCTGTTATATCTGATTCCCTTGTGATCCCTTTTCCGGCATCTTCTTCTGTCACTTTGCGGATCACGGTTTCATGTACCTGATCGGAAAATACCAGTCTTCGGTGATCATATCCGACTGCCTGTGCCAGTCTCCTATGGTTCTCCATCACCGCATCCATATCATCTCCACGATGAAAGCTCAAGTTCATCGTAGAATAGATTCCCTCACTGACACCTCCAAGCCTTGTCGAAAACCCATGCACGATACCGGGCAGTTCCAGATTCTTGAATACGATATACGGAACTCCGTTCTTCACTTTTATCTCTGTAGTCTTATCCTGATTGATATATATTATGTTATACATCTTCATACCTCATAGCCTTAATAATATCCTTGATAAGGAAACGCATCCTTAATATGACGAATCTCATTTTCCGTCACCGCAATAACATCAAATCTTACCGGTGTGTTATACGGATCATATCCATATCGTTTCATATAATACACAGCTACCTTACTGATCTGCCGTTGCTTGGCAGACGTTACTGCCGATTCCGGTGAACCATGTCTGCTGTTGCTCCGGTATTTTACTTCTACAAATATCAGATACCCGTCTTTTCCTGCGATCAGGTCGATCTCTCCGGCGGCAATCCGATAATTTCTGGCAAATATCCGATACCCTGTATCTTTCAGATATAATGCAGCCATGTCTTCATATTCTTTTCCTTTTTTTCTCGTATTATAACGCTCGATACTGACTGTTCCCCTTTTTTCTACTGTTCTTTCCAGAAATGTGTAATAAATGATCTTCTGTGGATCTCACATGGTCCAAATGTTTTTAATGCTTCTATATGCTCTTTCGAACCATACCCTTTATTCTTTGCAAATCCATACCCGGGATAGATCTCATCATAAGCGACCATTAACCGATCCCTCGTTACCTTTGCAATAATACTGGCAGCGGCGATCGAAGCCGACTTTGCATCTCCTTTAATGATCGATACCTGTGGTATCTCTACCTCCGGTATTCTGACTGCATCGTTTAATAACAGCTCCGGCTTCACGGCAAGCTTATGTATCGCGATCCGCATGGCCTCATAATCTGCATTTAAAATATTGATCTGATCGATCAGCTTCTCATCTGCCATACCGATTCCGTAAGCAACCGCTTTTTCTATAATCTCATCATATAATTCTTCACGCTTCTTTTCAGAGAGCTGCTTGGAATCATTCAGGTATAGAATATCGCAATTCTCCGGCAGAATGACAGCCGCAGCTACTACCGGACCTGCAAGCGGGCCACGGCCAACCTCATCAATTCCACAGATATACTGACAGTCCGCATGCTGTCTCTCATATTCAAACATATGCTCCATCCGGTCAAGCTCTTTTTGATGTGCTGTAAGCTTCTTTTCAGCAGAAAGGATCAGTTTTTTTACACCTTCCCTGTCATCCTCTGCATATCTTTCCATCACATGTCTGACTGAATGTATATCTGCATTTGCAAATTCGGATTTAATCTCTGTTATACTTTTTCTTTTATTTTCCATCTCATCCTCATATAAGCATAAATGGCTGTTGTTTCTTACACGACAGCCATTTATCTGTACTTATTGTTCTTCTTTATTTAAAAAACCGAATCCACCGGTAAAACGGAATACTGCTTTACCAACAAACTTGTCCTTATGTATATTTCCGACATCTGACAATCTGCTGTCCCGGCTGTTATTCCGGTTGTCTCCCATTACGAAATACTCATCATTTCCGAGCGTAACCGCTTCTGCCGCAAGCCCTCGATGATTTTCTTCGATTACTTCTTTACCATAATTTTCTTCTAACGGCTCATCATTAATATAGATCACACCATCTTCATCAATATAAACGGTTTCGCCCGGAAGACCGATGATTCGTTTGATATAATAGGTCTCATCCTCTTCCTCATAAGGAAATACCACAATATCAAATCTTTCAGGATCTTTAAAGCGATAAGACAGCTTATCGATCCATAAACTATCACCATCATGCAGAGTATCATTCATGGAATCTCCGCTTACTTCTGTACGCTGCCCCACATAGGTAAGAATCAGCCAACATACCGCAACGATCGCAAGAATATAAATGGCAAGACTAATTAAATCTTTTACGATATTGATCTCCTCTTTCTCCTGCTTTTTCTTTTCTTTTTTCTTCTTTTTTTTCGGCTTATCAACTTCATCCTGAACATGAGTGTTCGATGCCGGATCGGATTCTGCGAAATAATTGGTTATCGCTTCTCCATCCTCATTTAAAACCTTATCAGATGCTTCCTTTTCGTCTGCATCCGCCTCTTTTACTGTTTCTTCTGATCTCTGTTGTTCCTGATCGATTCCTTTTTTTTGCAGCTTCGCAAGCTGCTTTTCACGTTTCTTTTCAAGCCGTCTGATCTCTTTTTCGCGCTCTTTCTGCATGGGATCATCATCAAATATTGCATTTAACGCATCTACGCGTTCATTATCTTCTTTCATAATAACTATTTATCCTTTACCATACTCGGACGTTCCAGTGAGATTCTGCCCAGTTTGCCCGAACGATAATCATCAAGCAGGAGAGCAGCCGCCTTATCAATGTCTAATTCTCCACCCTTTTTGATGCACGCACGTTTCTCGGCAATTTGTTCCAGAATATGAACACTGTCGTCATCATCATTAATATTATACCTATCTGCAAGGCTCTGACAATAGTTTAATTGTAAAAATTTAATCAATTCATACGCAAGGTCGGTAATACTTAAGATTTCATCATTGATTGATCCGATAAATGCAAGTCGTAATCCAACCTCTTTATCATCAAATTTGGGCCATAATATTCCAGGGGTATCCAATAATTCAATATCTTTTCCAAGACGTATCCATTGCTTTCCTTTTGTAACACCCGGCTTGTTGCCAACCTTTGTACACGCCTTTCTGGCATAAGAATTAATAAAGGTAGACTTACCGACATTTGGAATACCGACGATCATGGCACGAAGCGGACGATTAATGATTCCACGCTTTCTATCACGTTCAATTTTCTCCTTACATGCTTCCTTTACTACATTGCTAATATTCTTCATTCCATCCCCGGATCTGGCATTGATCTTAGCAACAAAAAAACCTTTTTCCTTATAATATGCTTCCCATTCCGCGGTCACAGCTGCGTCTGCCAGATCTGTTTTATTCAATAAAATCAATCTGTATTTATTCGCAGCTAAAGCATCAATATCAGGATTTTTACTGCTGTATGGCACTCTGGCATCGATCAGCTCGATCACAACATCGATCAGCTTGATATCTTCCTGCATCATACGTTTTGCTTTTGTCATATGTCCCGGATACCACTGTATATTCATCGTTTCTTTATCCTTCCTAATAACTCAGCTTTTTTCACGTTTCCCACTTTTAAGAAACGGGAATCTTCGCTGTTATTCACATTATCTCCAAGAAGAAAATATTCATCATCAGCAAGTGTGATCGTGTTCTCTGCAAGCCCTGCCGTAAAGATATAATCACTGAACGGAGTATCCGTAAGTTCTTTATCATTAATGTAGACCTTGCCATCCTTTATCTGCACGGTCTCTCCCGGTAAACCGATCACACGTTTAATATCATAATATTCATCCGGTGTATCAACACTTCTATATGCTACTATGTCATATCGATCCGGAGAGCCAAGAAGGTAACATAACTTATTTACTGTAACCTTATCTTGATTTATGCACACCGGACTCATCGAGTCCCCAACCACATACACAGTCTGAAAACAATAAGATACCATTCCATATCCCAGTACGATTGCAATCAAAACAGACAACAACCAGCCAAATATCGTCCTGACTGTACGTTTAAAGCTTCTTTCTTTTCTTCTCTGCCGCCGCTTTTCCCGTCTTATTCTCTTTCTGCGTTCACTTTTATCGCTCATATTCTTACTCCAATATGCTCATATTGCAAAAATGGCTGGAGCTATTAACCCCAGCCACTTTTTCATGTAACCTGTAAAAATTATTTAACAAGCTCTTTAACCTTTGAAGCTTTACCAACTCTTGAACGTAAGTAGTAAATCTTAGCTCGTCTTACTTTACCATGTCTAACTACTTCAATCTTCTCAACAAATGGTGAATGTACCGGCCATGTCTTTTCTACGCCAACACCATTTGAGAACTTTCTGACTGTGAAAGTCTCTCTGTTGCTTCCACCCTGTCTCTTAATAACAGTTCCTTCGAAAATCTGGATTCTCTCTCTGTTACCTTCTTTGATCTTGTTGTGTACCTTAACAGTATCACCTACTGCAAAGTCAGCAACTTCTGCCTTCATCTGAGAAGCTTCAAGATTCTTAATGTAATCGCTATTCATTTTGTGTGACCTCCTTGATATTTAGATGTTCTTACTACCACACCGGTACAGAGGACCATCGATTTTTTTCACAACTCGTTCAGTTTACCATACAAATAAAAAGAATGCAAGAAAAATCTACATCTTTTTGGATGTATGACCTTGCATTCTTTTTGCCATAGTTCATGCTATGGAGCTGGTGGGATTCGAACCCACGTCCAAAAGCTCATTCATCACGGCATCTCCCATCACATTCCGTATTTTAACATTTCCTCAATACCACGCCTACGGACAGGCTGGATACATCGGTAGCTTCATGAATTTTCCGATACCGCAAAGCTTAAGCACCGGAGTTTCCCGTTGGATGATACCAGATCTAAAAGGTACGGGGGACCTTAAAGCTGGCAGTTGCCTTTAATTAGGCAGCGTAAGCTAAATTATCGTTAGCGTTTATATTTAGTCTAAGTTTTAACGTGGTCCTAGTCCACGGATGGCTTCCATGACTGCAAAACCCCTGTCGAAACCAGTCAACCCCTGGTTTATAAAGGAAAGCTCTGTTATCAGGTGCTTTCATATATTACTCAGCAGCTTCTGTGGTATCAGTCTCTGCTGTAGTTGTCGTTTCAGATGTAGTATCTGCTTCAGAAGCTGTGTCTTCAGAAGTATCACTGTCAGTATCTTCAACATCCGTACTGTCTCCGTCTGATGCATCAGATGAAGTTGCAGGGAAAATACTTCCATATCCCTGTTCTGCCCATGTCTGGCTGACATATGCACCGAGCTTCTCAGCCTCTACATACTTTGGAATGGCCTTGTATATCTTTACGCCCAGTGTAGCTGCAAGAATGCATCCGACTAACACGCCAAATATACACCATCCAAGGATTTTCTTTCTCTTTTCGCGCTTCATGATCGCTGCGCGGTTCTTCTTCTCATATTTTCTTTTATCTACTTTACTCTGGCTCACTTGCCTGACCTCCCAGTAAAAATCTTATTGGAGTATATCACATCTGCATGAAATATTCCAGCATTTCACAAAATCTTTAAAACTTCATACAAAATATCGGGAATAATTCTGTTTATCATACTCGGATATTTCTGAAATTCTTTATCAGATCTTACAAATTACGGATCTTGAACTCACGCTCATTCTCTCGCTTGACATCCTTCTTCGCGATGTCCTGACGTTTGTCGTATAATTTCTTACCCTTTGCCAGCCCGATCTCCATCTTGACCAGGCCGTCACGGATATAGACCTTTAATGGAACGATCGTATATCCTTTTACCTGCTGGGCTCCCATCAGTTTATTGATCTCATACTTATGAAGCAACAGCTTTCTGGTACGAAGTGGGTCTTTATTGAATATATTGCCTTTTTCATATGGGCTGATATTCATACGATAAATGTAGATTTCTCCTTTATCGATACTGATAAAAGATTCTTTGATGCTACAATGTCCCTGTCTGACTGATTTCACTTCTGTTCCGGCCAGTGCGATCCCTGCCTCGTACTTTTCTTCTATGAAATAATCAAAATATGCCTTTTTGTTATTTGCGATGAGTTTGTTTCCTCTTTCCTTTGCCATGTCCTGCTTCATCTCCTTCTTTGGCATCTGACCGGATCACAAATTCGATCCGTCTGCTCTGTTTGTCTGCAAGCTTTACTTTTACCTTAACGGTATCACCGATCGAGTATTTCTTTCCGGTTGATTCTCCGATCATAGCATATTCATCCTGCGAATACACATAAAAATCGTCATAAAGTGTCGACACATCTACAAATCCCTCAATAGTATTTGGAAGCTCTACAAAGATACCACGGTTGATGACTCCTGATATGATACCTTCAAATTCTTCTCCGATATGATGCTCCATGTATTCCACTTTCTTTAAACGCTCGACCTGACGTTCTGCTTCTTCCGCGCGGCGTTCTTTTCTGGAATTATCATCGCTTACCTTTGGAAGGATCGCATCATAATGCGAAAGTCTTCTGTCATCCAATCTTCCATGGATATTATCCTTAATGATCCTGTGGATCTGAAGATCCGGATATCTTCGGATCGGCGATGTAAAATGGCAGTAATATTTACAGGACAATCCAAAATGTCCTTCACATTCCGTCGAATATCTCGCCTGCCGCATCGTACGAAGTGTCATACGGCTGATCAGATTCTCACATGGCTCACCCTCGATTTTTGATAACAGCTTCTGGAACTCCTTCGGATGAATATTCTCTTTGGATGCCTTAAAGTAATATCCGAACTTGCTGATCAGAATGGATAACTGCTTTACACGCTCCGTATCCGGTGCTTCATGGATACGATATTCAAATGGAATCTGTTGCCAGAAATAGTCTTCAGCGATCGTCTCATTTGCAGCCAGCATAAAGTCTTCAATAATCTGATTCGAACGTCTTCTCTCATACACTCCGATATAAGATACCTGACCGTCTTCATCAACTGTAATCTTAGACTCATCAAAATCAAAATCAATCGAACCTCGCTCATGTCGGATCGTTCTTAACAACTCTGACACATGAAGCATTAATTCAAACATAGGAACCAGTTCTTTATATTTTTCTGTTTCTGCCGGATCATGATCCTCTACGATTGCGGATACACTTGTATATGACATTCTGCGGTTAACATTGATCACCGATTCACAGATCTTATGATTGATGATCTTGCCGTTTGCATCTATATCCATCAGGCAGCTAAGCGTCAGACGGTCTTTTCCCTCGTTCAGTGAACAGATACCGTTTGACAGCTTATGCGGCAGCATCGGTATGACCTTATCGATCAGATAACAGCTTGTTCCACGCTTCAATGCTTCTTTATCAAGCGGAGAATTCTCCCTTACATAATGTGTAACATCTGCAATATGAACGCCAAGCTTATATAACCCGTTTTCCTCATAGAGTGTGATCGCATCATCCAGATCCTTTGCATCCTCTCCATCGATCGTAACGGTCTGCAACTGTCTGAGATCGGTTCTTCCTGCCATTTCTTTTGATGTTACCTCATCCGGTATATTCTTCACCTCTGCCATAACAACATCCGGAAAATCAACCGGAATATCAAGATCTCTTACAACCGATAATACATCCGTCTCCGGATCATTGATATGTCCAAGTATCTCAACAACACGTCCCTCTGCAGATTTGGACTTTTCTCCATAATTTGTGATCTCCACAACAACCTTATGTCCGGTTACTGCTCCCATGGATTTCTTCTCCGGTATAAAGATGTCACTGTCTAATTTACCATTATCCGGAATCACAAAACCAAAGTTCCAGTTCTTCTGATAAGTTCCGACCAACTGCTTTAAGCCTCGTTCCAGAATCCGTTCTACATGTGCTTCCGTTGATCTGCCCCGGTTACCGGATGCAACACGGATCAGCACCTTATCATTATGGAATGCGCCCATCGTATACTTCTGTGGTACAAAGAAGTCTTCCTTATATCCTTCCACACGGACAAATCCAAATCCTCTCTGATTGCTGATGAATGTACCGACAAGGACACCCTTTCCAAGCTTCTGATACTTACCTTTGGAGGTTTTCTCGATCCTGCCCTCATCGACAAGCTCATTTAAGATTTCTAACAGGTCATCCTTATCACGTCCTCCGATCTGAAGCAGATAACAAAGCTCTTTAAATTTCAATGGTCTGTAATCATCGTCATTGATCAGGGTATATATATTCTCTTTTCTTTCATTCTTTAATTCTTCTGTCATAAATACCTCTCCGTATATCTAAAAAGTGCTTACATATAGGACATATGTAAGCACTGATAAATTCTGTATATGAACTAGAACAGCTTAGAATCAAGAAGCAATGCAATTACTATAAAAAGAACACCAAGCACTGTTGTGATCTTTCTGAGAACCGCATCTTTTGAACTTCCTTTATTCTTGCCCCAGTATGAATTATCATAATTACCGCCGGTAATTGAACTTGTCAGACTGGCTGATTTACCTTCCTGTGACAGGACAATAATTGTTAATGCTATACATATAATTACATATACGACCATGATAATTGTCTTTACCATATTGCCACCTCCATTCCAAGTGTTCTGGTGTCAAATGCGCTTTTACACCAACTTTGTCCATAATAACATAGTCATTTGAGATTCGCAACCACTTTTTTCATGATTCTGCAAATCTGCTTTTCAGATCAAAGCCGTGATTCATAGGTCCGCTTCCATGTCCCAGATCCATGCCATCTGCAAGCGCACCGGATATATAGTCTTTTGCGTTCTTTATTGCTTCATCGATTTTATATCCTTTTGCAAGATTTGATGCGATTGCACTTGATAGTGTGCATCCGGTTCCATGAGTATTCGGATTATCGATTCGTTTTCCATAATACCAGTTGACTTTTCCGTCTGAATATAAGACATCATTTGCATCGTTGATACTGTGTCCTCCCTTGCAGAGAACTGCGCAGCCATAGACTTTTGATATTTTTTCAGCTGCACAAACCATATCCTGTTCATCACGGATCGTCATTCCGGCCAATACCTCTGCTTCCGGAATATTCGGAGTAATAACCTCTGCGATCGGAAGCAGACATTCTTTTAAAGCACCGATCGCATCCTCGTCGATCAGCCGGTGTCCGCTGGTTGACACCATAACGGTATCCACAACTACATGTTCTGCCTGATATTCTTTTAACTTATCTGCGATCACACGGATCAACTTCTCGGATGCGACCATACCGATCTTAATCGCATCCGGCAGGATATCCGTAAATACGGCGTCAAGCTGTAAAGCAAGCATCTCAGGCGTTGTCTCCTGAATCCCGGTCACTCCCATTGTATTTTGGGCGGTCAATGCGGTGATTGCGCTCATGGCATAACAACCGTTTGCCATAATGGTCTTTATATCTGCCTGGATTCCCGCACCGCCGCCGGAATCGCTTCCGGCTATTGTAAGAACTGTCTTCAACCCTTTGTCTCCTTTACTTTTAAAAATACTTTAGTTATCGGTTTGCTGTACATTTTCATCCATTCTGTGTCATACCGGTTTCTTTAAAGGAAGAAAATATTATATAATTCCTTTGTATTGTCAACATACAGCGTACTGTATTTTTTTAACTCATTTACATGCTCCGCACTCGCAGCATCATAGATACCACATACTTTGAAGCCTGCATCAAATGCCGTTCTTGCTCCATGATAAGCGTCCTCAAACACCCATGTATCAGCAATGTTCGTCTGCATATACTTTGCTGCCTGAATATAGATATCCGGATGTTCTTTTCCGATTCCTACCTCCGAGCAGGTAAAGATCTTCTTGAAAAAATGATCCATATGATTATGCTTCAGTACGGCTTCGATATGAACCCTGTCTGTCGCAGTCGCTACTGTCATTGGAATTTTCCGCTCCTGTAAGGCAGATAAGAACTCTATGATCCCCGGCTTTGGTTCTGCTTCATTTCTGTAAAATGCTCCAATAGTTTCGTTGATTCCATCTATGATATCAGGAATCGTTTTTGACAAGCCGTAATTCTTTTTTAGGTATTCCGCAGATTCTGTAATCGTAAATGTATACAGTTTTTTTTGAAGATGTGGTTCTGCCTTGATATTCATTTCTGCCAGATATCGTTCTGCCGCATGCTCCCACATTCCCATGGAATCGATCAGTGTTCCGTCTATATCAAAGATCGCACCTTTTATCATCCTTATTCTCCTAACATCTTCTTTGTCTGTTTTTTTAGATCTGCCGTAGCTGCCTCAATATTTGTCTGACCAAAGATCGCGCTGATAACTGCGATACCACAAATTCCGCTTTGACTTAATTCCACAACATTATCTCTGGTTATGCCGCCGATTGCAATAACCGGAATATGCACATGCTCACAGATTTCCTGTAACGTCTCAAAACTGACTTCTGTTGCATCATTCTTAGATCCGGTTGGAAATACCGCACCAACGCCCAGATAATCCGCTCCATGCTTTTCAGCCAGTTCTGCCTGTTCCACTGTCTGTGCGGATACTCCGATGATCTTATCGTCTCCCAGCACCTTTCTGACATCTAAGGCTTCCATATCCGACTGTCCGACATGCACACCATCTGCACCAATCTTCTTTGCAAGCTCCACATTATCATTGATTACAAACGGCACCTTATATTCTTTGCATAATTTCTGGATCTCAAGAGCTTCCTGATAAAATGCTTTATCATCCAGATTTTTTTCACGAAGCTGGATAAAGGTTGCTCCGCCTTTTAATGCTGCCTCAACCTGACTGATCAGAGTTGCCCCATTCAACCAATGTCTATCTGTTACTGCATATAGCAAAAGCTCCTCCGGCTTTATATGTGTCTGCTTACTCATAGCCTCGTTCACTCCTTATCTGATCTCATACTTTGCCATACTGCAAAGCTTATCTGCATCCATATTATAGATTGCGTCAATAATGCGGTTTCTATAAGTTGAATTGCCATCTGTGGACTCCATATTCGCAAATCCGACTTCTCCGGCAACTCCCATCAGTATAACGGCAGTTGCAGCAGCTTCCAGTTTGTTATCCGGATTTGCTGTCAGATAAGCTGTCATAAGACCGGACAACTGGCATCCGGTTCCTGTGATCTTACCCATCTCCGGTCTTCCGTTCCGGATCACATAACAGGTATCTGCATCTGCTACCAGATCGATTGCTCCTGTAACAGCGATGATACAGCCGAGTTTTCCCGCAAATTTTTTCACAAAATCAACCGCCTGATCGAGAGTATCTTCTGTAACTGCATCAGCCACATCTGCATCTACGCCTTTTGTACTGCCGGAACCAAATGCAAGAGTCTTGATTTCTGATATATTTCCACGGATCACATCAAATTTTATCTCATTTAAAAGCTTCATCGCTGTCTCTGTACGTAGTCTGCTGGCTCCTGCACCCACCGGATCAAGCAGCACGGCATGTCCCAGCTCATTTGCCTTTTTGCCGGCAGCAAGCATGGATGGGATCGTATTCTTATTTAAGGTCCCAATATTAATATTTAAACCACCACAGATACCGGTGATATCTTCCACATCGTCAATATCATCTGCCATGATCGGACTTCCTCCACATGCCAGAAGCACATTTGCAACATCATTTACTGTTACATAATTCGTGATATTATGCACCAGCGGAGTTTTCGCCTTTACATTTTCAAAACACACCTTGATCATTTTATCTACCTCCTGTAATAGCAGCTTAACTATACTCAGTTTTCTTCTCTTTTTCAACTATTTTACCTGAAAATGCTTTACCTTATCTGAGATTCTCCTGTTAATCTATCTGTTTTTTGTTTGTAAATATTATACGCAAATTGGAAAATTTATAATTCATAGTAATTACTCTTTTTTCATAAAATACAGATGAACAAATAAACCGGAGTTTTCCCTATGAAGCATCCTGCCTTATCTATCCGCTCATTCTGCTTATATCCTGCTTTCATCCTGCTTGTTATCACACTCTGTCTGAATTCTTCATTTGTTTCCAAAAGTTTTGCAGAGGGTCTTGTACTGTGGTATAACAATCTGGTTCCTCTGCTGCTTCCTTTTCTTCTGATCTCGAGTTTCTTCCTGTCTATGATTGACTGGGAGCATCCAAACCGGGCAGGCTGTCTGATCCTGTTATTCTTATGCGGTCTGTTCTGCGGCTACCCGGTCGGTGCAATCGCTATAGGCAGGCTCTACAAAAATCAAGTTATATCAAAAGATTTCGCCCATGCCATTATGCCCCTCTGCAACAACATCAGCCCTATGTTTCTGATGGGATATGTCTGTAACCGATATCTAAACGGGCAGATAAATACCATCACTGTTCTGGCAGTCATCTATCTGCCACAGATCTGCTATGCCATCCTGTACTATCTGTTATCCAAAAAGCAGTTATCTATTTTACATTTTAAGCCAATCAAAAAAACAGCTCATCTCTCTTCTGATGATCAACCAAATCACCGAATATATCTCTCTGAAACTGCAGGCACTCTGTCCGAATATGCAACGGCACAGGATGATAACTATATGTCTTCTGTTATCGAAAACAGTATAACAACTATCACCATCATAGGAATCTATGTTGCCATTTTCTCTGTTCTATATGATCTTGTAATCGCATTTACCGGAGGCATACCGATTCTTCATATTCTCGCCTGTTACTTTGAGATAACAAAGGGACTGTCGGAATTATCTGCACTCTCCCTTTCTCATGTACAAAAAACAGCTTTGATCCTTTCTGTTACATCATTTGGCGGAATATCCTCCCTGTGCCAATCCATGCATATCCTAAAAGGTACAAAGCTGTCTTTTATATGCTATACATTTGGTAAATGTATCTGCGCAACGTTTAGTTATCTGATAATCTTGTTACTTTTAAGCTAAAATCCGACAATCTCTAGTCATCCAGAAAGTCATCGTCAAAATCATCATCTTCATCGTCTTCTTCATCATCGGAATACTCAGTCTTACCATATACATTATAATTCCGATCCTCTTCTGCAGTTACTTTCTCTTCCGGTACTGCCTGTGGATCATCCTCAGGAGCCGCAGCCTGCTGCGCTGCTCCGGTCATATTTGCAATATCTCCATTGATCTCATTTGTATTATTCAATACAATATCCAGATTTGACTGTAAGGACTGAATCAGGTTATCGTAATTTGCCTTTTCAGCCTCTAATGTTGCATTAATATAATTGCTGACCTCTGTAAGCTTATCCTTAGTGTAATACATAGAACCCAGACGGATCTCATTTGCATCTGCATTTGCTTCGTTTACAATCTGATCAGCCTGACTTCTTGCCATATCTAAAATCTCATTTGCACGGATATTTGCAAGTTCAACTATCTGGCTCTGATCTACCAGCTTATTTGCCTCCGCAACAGATTCTGTGATAATAGAATCTGCTCTTGTTCTTGCATCTGCAAGGATAGCTTCTTTATTACGCATGATCTTTTTGCAACGCTCAATCTCATTTGGAAGCTTTAACTTCAGTTCATTTAACATCTGTTCCAGATCATCCTTTGGAACAACGATCTTACTGGATGATAACGGCTGATACTTACAATTATCTATAAAAATCTCAATCTCAGAAATCATTTCCTCAATGCCTTTTTTTGCCATGACTTACTTCCTCCTAAAATGCTCTGTTATATTTTTCTTTTATACGATCGACAACTTCTATTGGAACAAACTGTGTAACATCTACCCCATATCTTGCATACTCCTTCACGATACTGGAACTCAGATATGCATATTCAATACTCGTTGTCAAAAATACGGTGTCAATCTCCGGTGCAACTTTACGATTACTCTGTGCAATCTGCAATTCATATTCAAAATCTGTTACAGCTCTTAAGCCTCTGATAATCGTTTTTACACCATTCTGTCTGGCAAAATCAATCAGCAGTCCCCCAAAGCTCTCAACACGAACATTCGGTATATCTGACACCACTTCAGACAACATATTAACACGTTCTTTTACAGAAAACAATGGAGTTTTTGAAGTATTGTTCAAAACGCCGATGATCACTTCATCAAACATCTCTGCAGAGCGTTTAATCACATCCAAATGCCCCAATGTGACCGGGTCAAAACTTCCCGGATAAATTGCACTACTCATTTTATAAAATCTCCTGTATAAATGTATGTTTATTCGTCTTATACTTCTTCACACGATCGATTTCGAATCCTATATCTGTTAAATAATCATATTCTGTATTCAGATCCGATTCAACAATGATCCATGTGTTTTTATCAACAATACCTGAAGACGCAAGACGGTTCAATACCTGTTTTTCTAATAATTTTCCATATGGAGGATCCATAAATATAATATCAAACACAAGTCCTGACCGTTCCAGACTGTCAATCGCCGCAACACAGTCTCCTGTGATGACCCTGGCCTTGTCTTTTAATCCGGTAAATTCCAGATTGCGGTTAATGCAGTCTACTGCCTTCCGATTCTGTTCTACAAGGACTGCCTGCTTTGCTCCACGACTCAATGCTTCGATCGCGATCGCTCCGCTTCCACTGAACAGATCCAGAAATGTACAATCCGGCAATTCTCTCGATATGATATTAAATAAGGTCTCTTTGATCCGGTCTGTTGTCGGTCTGGTATCCATCGTGTCGATCGTTTCCAGACGAAGACTTCTGGCAGTTCCCGCTATTACTCTCATAAATCATGATCTCCCATAGGTTGTTAAAATCTTTTTTTATTGTATATATTTCATCCCTTTTGTCAATAGGAACTCTCAATTTTTTCCTTAATATACCTTCCGCTGTCTGACAGATCATCATCTGTAAAGCCACTTTTCTTTGTACAGGAGGAATCAAATAATGACGATGTCTCGGCTTTATTTGAAATATTCCATGCCGCATAGCTTAGATTCTTATCATCGATCAGATCAAACCATGCATCGGACTGATCATAATCAATCGAACCGTTTCCTGATGCATCACACAAGCCAAACTCCGATACAAAAACCGGGAGTCCGGAATCAAGTGCAGACTGAACCTTATTTCTCAGATCATCCTTATGGGTTGCGGCATAGAAATGAACCGCATACATCAGATTTGTCTGATCTGTGATCGGATCTGCAGCTGCCACATCTACATCCTGACTCCAAGTTGGTGTTCCGACAATGATAATAGCATCCGGCGCATTTTTTCGTATGATCGGGATGATCGTTTCCGCATAGCTCTTTACGGAATCCCAGGTTGTTCCCCCATTAGGTTCATTTGCGATCTCATAGATCACATTTCCGTAAGAAGCATATTTCTTTGATATCCGATCAAAGAAATCCTTTGCATCATCTATATGCATATTCGGGTCATTGTCATTTAAAATATGCCAGTCAATGATCGCATACAGTCCAAGATCCGTTGCTGCATCAACACCTTTTCCAAGAAGCTCCTCGATCTCTGATTTATTTCCGCCGGAACAATATCCATAGGAATCTCCTGTATCTGTATACATCGCAAAACGCACCAGATTGATACCAAAGGAATCTTTAAAATACTGATAGGTGTCCTTACTTACAAAATCAGCAAACCAGGTAAGTCCGTGTGTACTGACACCTTTTAACCGGAATTTACTGCCGGATGCATCCACCAGATCCGTTCCCGATACTGCAAGTTTTCCATGTACCTTATACGGATCATCTTCTTTTTTACCGATTTTGCTGTCGGTGACCTTATCGCTGCCGGACTGATCTTTTTTATCGCTGTCAACGGACTGCCCATCTGTCTGAGCTGCATTCTCATCATTTTTCTGCTGATCATCGCCGGTGACAGTTGTTACTTCTTTTCCTGCGATCATCAATGTACAACGAACAGGCTTCACATCCGATGCTGACAAATTATATCCAAAATCAATGCTGCCACCAGCCGGTATCTCCTCATTATAGCTTTCTGCGGTTACATGAACCACCGATCCATCTGCCGTATACTTTCCATTCCAGAGCTGGTCGATCGTTACTTTCCCGGAAAATTCCAGATCAACGCTCCAATCCGTTGCAGCTTTATCGGTCTTATTATAGATCGTGACCGTCTCTGTAGCGGCTGTCATCCCGTTATTTTCCCATGTACTTCCAACCGTTACTTCTGCATATAAGGTCTTCTTGTCATCTGTCGACTTCTGAGTATCGGATGCACCCTTTTTCTTCTTTTGATCAGCGCCATCCTCAGCCTTTTGCTCCGCATCCTGCCCGGATTCCTCTATCACAGCTTCTGTTCCGGCATTCTTCTGTTCGTCCGGATCATTATTTTTCCGACTTTTTGTCACCAGTATAACTGACAATGCCACAACAGCCGCTGCAAGTACTATGATGACTCCCCATAATACAATCGCCTTTTTCTTCTGGTTCATTTTTGCACTACTCCCTTTTTATTTGCCTTTTTCATTCACCCTTTTATTCTGTCCTGATGCCGCTTTCATTTCTCGTATAACATGGTTGTCCACTTCTCCGGCTCCATATCGGATCTGTTCATATATAGCAGAAATACCCTCTACATTTCCAACCTCCGTCTCTGTTATCTCCTGCCTGATATCTTCACAGGTCATCCGTTTGTTAAGTGTGATCACATCCTTATATCGCAGGATCGACTTCTTATAAATTTTTCTTGCCCGTTCTTCAGCTGTCAACCTGTGCATTATGCGTCTATCTGTTATACGTTCTTTATATTGCCTCGGTTCTTCGGCGATAAGCTCGATCACATCATCTGCATGGCTTCTCGGTTTCAAAAGGAAACGGATCACCTGCAACAATATCCGTACCAGAAAGAATATCAGAAGAAGAACTACAAATACCTTTAATATCAAGGTAAATACATCATATCCCTTTACACTGTTCTGATAATATTCATTTAAGGTATCCTGATAATCGAGACCGGTTGCTGCCGTTCCTCCCTTCGTAAGCAGCGTCAGCACAAATACCCATATGACCATGATCGCACCAAATACTGTCTGAACCACCTTTGCAAATGCACGCGCAAGTACATTTACAAACCCGGACAGATCAAGGAAACGACAGGCTCCCATTAATAACAACACAAGCACTGCAAGGAATAATACAACCCTGCCATTTATAACTGCGATATCCCGGATGGATTGCTCCGATACTTCTGTTGTGTGTGAGATATAGCGTTTCAACCCCTGTATATACCGGATCATCATATATATAGCCATAAGTAATGCAACTGCAATATAAGACAGGTTCGACAAAACAGACAGTTTCATGCCGATACTTGCAAAATAAATAATAATTCCTGCTAAGATCGATGGCCATGGTTCGCTCATATCTGTAAGTCCGGAACCTCTCTTTGCATAAGCAACCGCACATGGCAGCAGATACCCGATATCATAAATCCCTGTAACCATTCGGATCCATACTGTGCCCGGCAAGATAACTAAAAGTCCCGCAAGCACCAGATGTCCACCGGTAAGTAATATATGATTCGGTACAAAATCTCTGATCAGATAGGACAACAGAAATATTCCTGCGATCCAAAGGGCATCCGTAAACCGCGGATCTTGTCTCATAAATATCATGCAGAATGTATACATGAACAATTCTGCCGCTACCACCTCATAAAGATAACGTAATCCTCGCTCTGCCCAATATATCTTATGTGTCATTTAACTCTACCTCCATTCCATGAAGATAAGGTCTGATATCATCGCACCCCTGTATATTCAGATATGGAACTATCATATAAATATTCTTTCCTTTTTCAGCCATATGATCAAGTTCATTCAGCAAATCCTTTTTATGGTATGCAGATACGATCAGATATGTTGTATTACTGTCTACATCTGTCACTTCCTGCTTCAAGACTTCAACAAATCTATCAATTCCGGCATTTTCCGTTATCCGTGCCAGATATTTATCAACCGTAAATCGATGTTCTCCGGAAGAACCAAAATCCACCCATTCCACCTCACCGGATAACAGATCATATCCATTTGCCCGTATCATGACAGGAATCCGGTTATCCAGAAAGTAAGATGCTGCCGTGGATGCTATACTGATACACATTTCCTGTATATAATGAACTCTTATCATGGTGTTCGGCTCCAGGCAGACAAGTATCTTCACCCTCTGTTCTGCCGTGTGCTCATATACATTTACCATCAGGTCGTCGCATCTGGCTGTTGCTTTCCAGTTAATGCTCTTTCTCGGATCTCCCACGCTGTAAGTCCGCAGGCCGGAAAAAGCAAACGGATCCGGAAAAAGACTTCTCCTTGATGTCAGATCACCCAACATACCATCTAAGACCGTATCAAGCTGTATATTAGAAAGTTTTTCAGGGAAAACATACAGATATGCCTGATTTTCTACAGACAGCGCAAATGTCTTCGACATCAGAAAATCCTTTGCCATCAGCTTTACAGCACTGATAAAAAACAAGCCTCGCTCTTTCGCCGTAAATGAAAGCTTTCTGACTACCTTCCGGTTTCCCATAATCGAAAACGGATCATTTCTATGATAAAAATCCGTAACAACCGCATTCTCATTTTCCTGAAACTGTAAGGATCTCGCTGTGGAAAACTTCACATGTAAAGTTGTAAGAGGCAGCATCTTTCGATTTGTAATTGTCTCTGTTATCCCTGATTTATCGCCAATCTCCAGATACCTGTCATCAAAATCCAGATCAAGAGAAAGCCCCTGATCCCAGTATTTGCGGTAAATAACAGTCTGTCCGAGATAGATCACCAGAAAACACAATACTGCTATCAGTATCTCCATATTAATTCTCCCAATCTTCAACCGGAACAGCGATCTGATCGACCAGTTCCCTGATCACTGCCTTTTCCTTTTTCTCATCCATGTGCCCTGCCATGATCACACGATGTGCCAGAACATACGGTGCCATATACCGGACGTCATCCGGACGGACAAAGGTTCTGCCCTCCATAGCAGCATATGCCTGCGACAAACGAAGAAGCCCTACCGTACCTCTGGAGCTTGCACCAACCTGTATCCGGCTGTTATTCCTGGTCGCAAGGATCATGTCTGCTATATATTCCTTTACGCAAGGATGAACAAAAACTTCTCTGACCGCTTCCTGCATCGTCTTTATATGATCTGTATCACAGACCGTCTGAAGTGTATCAAACGGATTCTCAGACATAAAACGATCCATGATCGAAACCTCTGTAGCCTTTGAATTATCTCCCATGGAGATCTTTATAAGGAAACGATCAAGCTGGGCTTCCGGAAGCGGGTATGTACCGGTCGTCTCGATCGGATTCTCTGTTGCAATAACAAAAAACGGTGTTTCAAGCTTATGACTTTCTCCATCGATCGTCACCTGCTGCTCTTCCATTGCCTCAAGCAGACTGGACTGTGTTCTCGGTGTTGCACGATTGATCTCATCTGCAAGCAGGATATTTGTAAATACAGGTCCCTTCACCAATACAAAATCTTCTGATTTACGATTATATATACTTAAACCTGTAATATCAGATGGCATAAGATCAGGTGTGAACTGAACTCTCTTAAACTGTCCTCCGATGCTTTTGGCAAATGTCTTTGCTAAAAGTGTCTTACCGGTTCCCGGTCTGTCCTCCACCAGTACATGACCTCCCGCAAAAAGTGCAGCCAGTATCACACGTATCTCCTTCTCTCTACCGATCAGTACTCTCGATATATTCTCACAGATCTTATCTGCCTGTTCTTTTACCTCTGCTATCTCCATCGTTCTAATCTCCTTATAATATCGGTTTTCCATACATCTCATTTCTTGCTGCTACACTTCGGCCAAATTCTGTCCGTATGCGGTCACCATACTTCTCATAGACATCCGATGCTGCCTTTAACATGTCGGCATGTTTATAGATATCTCCCATCTTAAACAGCACATCTCCGCTCTGTCTGATACCAAAGAAATCTCCCGGTCCTCTCCGTTTCAGATCTTCTCCCGCAATATAAAAGCCATCGTTTGAATCTGCAAGTACATTTAATCGTTCCATCACTTCTTTATTTTTCTTTCCACTGATAAAGATACAATAAGACTGCAGATTTCCACGTCCCACACGCCCACGGAGCTGATGCAGAGCTGCCAGTCCAAACCGTTCTGCATTTTCTACCATCATAACCGTGGCATTCGGATTATTGATCCCTACCTCGATAACCGTTGTAGATACCAGTACATCAACCTTTTTTTCATAAAAATCCGTCAGGATACGGTTCTTCTCATCCCCTGTCATCTTGCCATGCAGATAGGCCACATGTATGCTGCTGTCAAGCTTCTGTGACAGATCTTCCGAATACTCAACTACATTTGCCACATCATCTAAGGCTTCGCTTTCCTCCACCATCGGGCATACCACATAGACCTGATGTCCTTTCTTAACCTCTGCCCGGATAAACGCCTGTGCTTTCGGGCGGTAGCTCTCATCCACTACACAGTTTTTGATCGGAATCCGTCCTGCCGGCAGTTCATTAATTACCGAAATATCAAGATCTCCGTACATAATGATCGCAAGGGTTCTCGGAATCGGTGTCGCACTCATAACAAGAACATGTGGTGTTCCCCCTTTTAACGATAATTTCTCTCTCTGTCTTACGCCAAACCGATGCTGCTCATCCGTCACAACAAGCGCCAGATTATCATATTCCACCTTGTCCTGTATCAACGCATGCGTTCCTACGATCACATCCGCACGATGCTCTGCAATCTCCTGATACGCTTCCCGTTTCTCCTTTGCCGTCATCGAACCGGTCAACAGCGTAACATGGATTCCATATGGTTCAAATAAGCCGGTCAGTTCTTTAAAGTGCTGATTTGCAAGTACCTCGGTCGGCGCCATGATCACACCCTGATAACCCTGCGTCGCACAGGCAAATAAAGCGATCGCAGCAACGATCGTTTTACCGGAACCGACATCCCCCTGCACAAGACGGTTCATCACATGCTCTGAATTCATATCTGCCATGATATCTCGAACCGCATCCATCTGTGCCCCAGTCAGACGATACGGAAGGCTCTCGATAAACCCTGTCACCTGCTCCGTAAATGGTATCTTCGCCTGATTGTATTTCACCGTATCATGTTCTTTCAGACTATGCATATTCTCTATAAATTCATAAAATTCATCAAAGGCAACCCGCTTGATCGCAGCTCTTAAGTGATCCTCCGTATCCGGGAAATGGATATGGGTTACGGCTTCATTTGCCCTCATCAGATCATATTCATCCCGAATGTCCTCCGGTATATAATCTGAAAGCGTCTGAATCAGAGGAAGCGTTCCCTTTACCGCTTTCTGGATCGTCTTGCTTGTAATACCCGCCGTACAACCGTATACAGGCTGCCATTCTTTTAAAATTTCCTGATATTGGGGCACTGTATAGTACTCCGGCTGGCTCATCGTATACATGCCATTCTTATATTTCACTTCTCCGACAAAGATATAACGATCTCCAATATGAAAATAATTACGCAGAAAAGGACAATTAAACCATGTCAGTTTAATTGTCCCGGTATAATCTTTGGCATAAGCAGTCGCAATCGAGAATCCGCGAAGCTTCTTCACTTCCACCCGACTGTTGATCGTCACACTTACTGCCTGACGCTCATCTGCCTGTATATCCTGAATGTCAACAGGATCCATATATGTAATATAAGTTCTTGGATAATAATGGATAAGGTCACTCACTGTAGAGATACCAAGCTTTGCCAGATTACCGGCTGTTTTTTCTCCTATCCCTTTAATACAAGTTACCTTATCCTTTAATTCCATGTAGTTTTTCTCCCTTTATTCTACAGAAACAATGTAATAATAGATTGGCTGACCACCATAGTAGTTCTGTACATCGCAGTCCGGGAAGCTTTCTTCCACTCTTGCCGCAAATGCCTCTGCATCCTCCTTCTTTACATCTGCTCCGTAATAAATACTGATCAGTTCGCTGTCTTCATCTACTGCATCTTTGATCAGATCGAATGTAACATCCGAAATGTCATTACCAACGGATACCAGTCCCTTATCACCGATACCCATGATATCTCCCTCATGGATGGCTTTTCCATCGATGGAGGTATCTCTGACCGCATATGTTACCTGTCCGCTCTTTACATTTGATACAGCTTCTAACATATTGTTTTTGTTATCCTCTAATGTCATCGTACTGTCAAACGCTATCATTGCACTGATACCCTGTGGCGCATTTGCCGTTGCAAGGACGATGATATTCTTATCTTCACATAAGCCGGCTGCCTGATTGGCTGCAAGAACAACATTTTTATTATTTGGGAATATAAATATATTCTCGGCATGAACCTTCTCGATCGCATTCAGCATATCCTCAGTGCTTGGATTCATCGTCTGACCACCTTCGATCACATAATCAACTCCAAGCTCCGTAAAGAACTCCTTTAATCCATCACCCATGGATACTGCGATGAAACCATATTGTTTCTTTGGCTGCTGTTTTTCTTTCTCTGCCTGTCTTGCAGCTTCCTGTCTGGCTGCTTCTTCCCGTTCTGCCTGCTTGATGACCTTCTCATGATGCTCCAGTCTCATATTATCGACCTTCATATTTGACAGATAACCAAGGGTAAGACCTTTTTCAAATGCCTGGCCCGGATGGTTTGTGTGAACATGGATCTTTACGATCTCATCATCTGATACACAGACAATGGAATCACCGATCGACTCTAAGAACTGTTTCAGATCTTCTTCCTCTTTTATGCCGTATGTTTTTTCCAGATTAATAATAAATTCTGTACAATATCCGAACTTGATATCGGCCGACAGATCTTCAGAATACTTTGGATTGTCAACACCGGATACTCCTGCTCCGGAAGGCTTTGTATCTGCAATTACGACACGTCCGAGAATACAGTCAACTGCACCCTTTAATACTTCCATCAGGCCCTGTCCGCCGGAATCCACAACACCGGCCTCTTTTAATACCGGAAGCAGCTCCGGTGTGGAAGCAAGCACTTCATCTCCATGCTTAATGATGGTTTCGCAGAATTCCTCCAATGTAATATCTGTACCTGCACATTCTCTGGCCTTAGTAGCAATACCTCTGGCAACTGTAAGGATCGTTCCTTCCTTTGGCTTCATAACAGCCTTATAAGCTGTCTCAACCGCCTTCTGAAATGCATCAGCAATCTCGATTACTCCGATCTCTGTTTTATCCCCGATCTTCTTGCTGAAACCACGAAGAAGCTGAGAAAGGATTACACCTGAATTACCTCTGGCTCCACGAAGGGAACCGGTTGACATTGCCTTTGCGATATCACTCATTGTCTCCTTACAGGATTCAACTTCCCTTTTTGCTGACATAATCGTCATTGTCATATTTGTACCGGTATCTCCATCCGGTACAGGGAACACATTCAGCTCATTAATATAGTCTTTTTTATTATCAAGGTTATTCGCACCGGCTATAAATGCTTTCTTCAGTGCAAGTGCATCAATCGTATTTTTCACTTCTACAGTTCCTCCGTCTAATCCAGAATCTTTACATCTTCAACAAATACATTTACCTGACTGACCTTAAGAGATGTAAAATCTTCTACTTTATATTTTACAGACTGCATCAGATTATCTGTTACAGCCTTGATGCTGACACCATATGCCACAACGATATGAAGCTCTACCACAATATCTCCATTCTCATCAAACGTAACATGAATTCCCTGCGTGATATTGTTTCCTTTTAACTGTTTTACGATTCCGTCTTTTACACTGACAATACCCATACCAACAATGCCAAAGCAATCGAGTGCTGTCATACCTGCTACCTGTGCAACCACATTCTCATCCAGACTGACGGTTCCATTATCATTATTTATATATTCGTTCATAGAAAACCTCCCATGCTTTTGTCCTGTTATATGATGTGCAGGAATCCCATCTCCTTGTCATTCTGAAAAGTATATTTAAAAATAGGCAAACCTGTCTCACCATAATTATAAACATATAGTTCTATTATAACAGAGAATATGCAAATTTCAAGACAACCATTTATTGTCTATTCTTTTTAAAAAAATTAAAAATATGCTTGCATATAACAAAATTATCTGATATAGTAACATTTGTTGTGAACTTATGAGAGGATAAGTTTAATAAAAATAAGGAGGTGCTATCATGGCAAAATGTTCAGTTTGTAATAAAGGTGCTCATTTCGGTATCAAAGTGAGCCATTCACATAGAAGAGCAAATAAGATGTGGAAATCAAATGTTAAGTCTGTTAAGGCTATCGTAGATGGTTCTCCAAAGAAGATTTATGTTTGTACTTCATGTTTAAAATCTGGAAAGGTTGAGCGTGCATAGTTCACCTCGTATTCTTTCTAAAAAAGACTGCCATAAAACAATGGCAGTCTTTTTTATTTTCTTTTTTCAGACTGTCGGCCAAGCTTCTATCATAAATTCTCAAAATCTCTCCTGCCGTAACCCGGTCAGGTCATTGACTTTTAGCATCTGCAAAATAATATATATGTCATTAAAAAAAAGATTACAATAATCAAAAATTCCAGAAACCCTTCTACCAGATAGCTGAATATCATTCCGATTGCAACGAAAAAGAGGGCAAATCCAACTACACGCTTCAAACAACATCACCGCCAAAAAAAGACTTCACATACCATTATAAGATATGCAAAGTCTTTTTCTTTTATGTCTGTTTTATTCCTCTGCCGGTTTCGATGCTTCTTCTACCGCCTGTTCGATCTGCTCTTCTTCCTCTGTCTTTTCCTTCTTAAAGAAGCCGGTGATCCGGTCAACGATCTCAGGTGCCATATCAATGATCTTGCTGATGGCATCCTGATTCTTAATATTAACAAGTCTTGTCTTACCATTTGAGATAACCAGAACCGCAGCCGGACTGAGCTTTGCTCCGATACCACCGGCCGCATTATTGCCGGTCTGTTTATTGAACGCACCGGCCGCCATACCGAAATTCACATCAAGAAGTGGAATAATGATCGTATCTCCTACCTTGATAGGATCTCCCACTACAGATTTGGATGAAACAAATCCATCCATTCCATGAAACAAAGTGCTGATCGTTCCGTCAATATTTGTATTTGCCATTACTTATTTCCTCCCGAAATCTTTTTTAAATATGCCATAGATCTTTTCACGTATTTATTAAAGTATACCTTGCAGCAATAATATAATATATTATAAACCCTGATTCTTCCTTTTATGAAAATATCCCCTTCCAATATCTTCTTGGAAAAATCCGGAGTTATATCTATTTTATTATAATATAACGGTAAAATCAAACTCAGATATCCAAGCTGTTTTCCGGTAGATGCCGGATCTCCTGAACCATATGTCACCTGCCCTTTGATCTTTGTCGGATTCAGATGCTTTAATAACAGGATCACGTTTCGCTTTAACACCTGAAATGCCTGCTTCGTTGTACCCGCCCGGACGAATTTCTTATACTGCTCCGCCTTATCTTTCATATGGTGCAGTTTTCTTACAACTGCTTCGATCTTATCCTTTACCGCAATAACAAATCGGTCAAACTTCTTACCGATACGGGTAAATATCGTCTCCGGACTTTTTTGAAATTCCGAATGATCTTCTGCAAATTCCCGGTTAGCATCTCTATCTTCTCTGTCGGGATCTGCATCCTGTATCATCTGATCTGACAAACCATCCTGCTGATCGGATTCAGTATCTTCTGCTTCCTGCTTTTCCGTTTTTTTCGCTTTTCCGGCTTCCGCCTGTTCGCGTTTTTCCTGTTTCTTTGCTTTTCGTGTCTCTGCTTTTTCCTGTTTTTTCAGTTTTTTTGCTTCTCTGACTTCAGCTTTTTTCCGCATACGAGTTTCTTTTTCACTTTCTGCAGCTTCTGTCTCCGTATCTGTTTCTTCCTGGCTTTCTTCCGAAAATCCATCTTCATTGGATACCAGCGTTCCGCCGAATGACCGCAGCCAATATACAAAGCCGTTTTCATCATAATTTGCTTTGAAGCAGAATACAAAACCCAACCATGAGGCTTTTAATTTGCATATAAAATTGTCATGTTTTTCTGCATAAAACCGATACCGGACAGGAACGAATAATAATAAAAGCAACAGTACAAGTACAAGCCCTATCAGGATCAATACTGTAATCAACAGAATCTTTAATATCAATAAGAAAATATGTAACATATGCTCCCCTTATATCAGCACACTGTCATGTCATATAGAAAATAGTCCTTACAATCAAACTTTCCGGTCGTACCGTATACATCCCGGATAATATCCCGTATAAGAAAAAACGCTCCGGCCTTTGTCATCGACATTCCAACGATAACGATATCATCCGTTCGTTTCTTATAGTACGGCTGCAGGAATTCATTTGCCTCATAAACCTCTAACAGCCCGTCCTCAAACAATGGAAGTGTTATGACATAAACATCCGCACAGGGCTTCCGCTTTTTTATTCTTTTTATCAGTCGGGATGCCGTCCTATCCGGCATAACTCCGGTATAAAGCCGCTTTACTATTGTCATTTTTTCACTCCCCTGCTCTGTCAGACCTCTCTCTAATCTTCCATAATTCCCTGAATGATCACATAACATGCAAGAACCTCGCTGCGATTTGAACAGCGCACCAGTGCATTATCAATATAATCTTTGATCTCCTGCTGTGTATTAAAGAACACAGGAATTGTAGAAAGTATCTTCGCCATGACCGCACGATTAACTACCTGTGAGTTTCCGGTAAATACCTCTCCGAATTCTTCTATGAGTTTATCCTTTTTCGAAATAATATATTCAGAATCCGCAAGTGCGCCTGTCTCAATCTTCACATGATCGATATCTACAAACATACTGCCGGATAACAGCTTTTCCAGTGTATCAATACGATGATAAGCATCCTCCAGACCAAGGCGGATAATATCCGGCTGATTGGAAGATATGATATCATAGATCGGAGCTTCAAGCACCATCCGGTGTTCTCCCGCTTCCTCCTGTGCGCCTTCATTTGCAACCAGCATGTCATATGCATCCGTCGGGAATTCATCTTCATTTTCCATGGATTCATAGATACGTCTGATAATAGATAATGCCCGCATACAGGATTCCGATACTCCTGACTTGCATTCAGCCGCAAGCATCATGCTGTACAGATCATTTACCAGCTCGATCAGCATCATATAATCAGATACGACATCATTGATAAAGCCTGCACTTTTATCCAGAACCGTTGACAGATTCCTGTATCCGTCAAAATCAAGATGTGCATAATCTCCCTCTTTAATAATCCCGTACGCTTCATGCAGAGAAGAATATTCTGTCTCGAATTTCTCCGGAAGCTGTAATAAGGCAGTTTCTTCTACTGTCTCTATAAAATCATCCAATGAACTGATCTCACAACCATTATAAATTGATAAAGTCTGTCCGATAATATCGTAAAATCTTGCCTTTGTCATACGAAGCGGAAGCTGACCTACGATCTGCTGGATCTTCGCATTTACCGCTACCTTATCCTTGTCTGCAAAGATGAAGTTAAAGACCTCCGCACTGAACTGCTCTGCATCAAATTCCTCAAACATCTTCTCAAGTTCTTCGTCCACATTTTCCTCGAATCCATATTCTTTTCGGTTCAGGATATATTCGTACAACTCAAACGCATCAGTATATGCAGTAAGTACCTTCATCTTCTCCGTGATCTTATTTCTCATTCCGGAGATAAACGCCAGATCCTTGTCATCCAATTGATCCGCATCTCCTGCCAGATAAGTTCCGACCAGCTTATTGATTCCCATAACACATTCATAAATATATGGATCCTCTGCAAAATCTTTGTCTGCCATCAGTTCACGGATCACGACATAGTTTAACGCAAATTTCTGACAGGCATATTCGAAATCTGCCGTCATTACTGCATCTGCAAATTTTGCAAGATTCTCATCCATATTGTTCTTACGGGTTATCTCTGTGATCAGTTTTTTATCTTCATTATACATAACTATCTATTATCCTCTCATCCTTAATTAAATCCATCTCTTATTTATGCTCGTGCGTGAACAAATGATCCTGGCAATATTCCTTGTTGCCTGTACATCTGGAGCAATAACGGAACTGCATGTCCGGTGCTTCCTTATCTGTGATGCCGCATACATAACATTTATGTGTCACATTCTCTGAATTGTTGACACGCACCTGCTTCGCATAATTCCTCCTTCGCTTGATCTGCTTTGGAGAAAGCCGTCTGAAATCCTTTGTGCTGAAATAGAAAATTACAAAGTTTAAAAGTGACATTACGATATTTACACGTCCCATCAGGTTTGCGTTCATAAAATAATATCCTATAAACACCAGATACAAAACAGATAACCACTTCATCTTAACCGGAATGATCATTGCATACAGTACCTGCATATCCGGATAACAAACTGCAACTGCCAAAAATAAAGACAGGCAGATATAATAACTGGATACGATATAGATATGAGAATCCCATGACATCGGAATATGAAATACATACTGACAAAGTATATATGCGATCATCGTTCCTGCCATCGTGAGAAACATACCACCAAATATATACAGGTTGTACAAAAACGTACCGATTGAACGTTCTAATAGATTACCGATACTATAATAAAAAAACAACATAATGATAGTAAAAATACTGACACTTAATTCCGGAGGAGTGATTACCCATGTAAGCAATCTCCAAACTTCTCCCTGCATAACAAATGCAGGAATAAGAATCAGCTTTGATAAAACCTGTGGTGCAAACATCAGAAGCAGATAGCCAATGACATATCCAAGGATCAGATACAGGGACAGATTCTTGATCGCATACCGACCAAACTTCCTTTCAAGCTTGTTTATCATCTTCATGAATGGATCTCCTTTTAATTTCATTCAAACTATTTGTTTTCGGTATATAAACAGATTTTCCAACATCTGTTATATCCACAAATCAGGGAACTGCCATATTCCCATCCAATGAGAATATGGCTGATAGTATCCCGACATTATCAAATTATATAATAGAACGAAAAACTTTACAACAGCACAATCATGAAGAATTTCTAACTTTTATATATCTTAATCCACAACCAGCTCCAATCCTTCCGGCAAAACGACCTGATACAAGTTCTTATTGTTCTCAAATAATTCCTGTGGACCGACACCAAAATACATGAATACAGATTCAAAGGTATCTCCTTTTTTCACTGTATAATGCATCTTTCCATCTCCGGAGCCTTCCTGTTCTATCGGAATACAGATTTCTTCCCCTTCCTGCATATTATAGACATTTACATACGGATTTGCAGTTATGATGTCACAGAGATTACATTTGTAGTGTTTTGAAAGCTTATATAATGTATCCCCTTTTTCTACTACATGGATCACTCCATTGCAATGATCATAATTTTCCATTTCATACCATCCGGCTTTTTTTATTATTATATTCGGAATCTGAAAAATGTTCCCTTTTCTTCTTATTAAAATATAAATCTTTCTCTGCCTTTTTCTAAAATAAAAATTAAATAATAAAAAATCAAGGAAAATCAATCCTAAAATAAATATTAAGTTCGTCAGAAAAGGGAAAAAATCATTGTTTTTTGTAAAACGTTCCACTATAATAGATTCGGTTCAATAAAGAGAAAATTTTGCAAAAAGATTAGGATGGTTTTTATGTACAAATTAGGAATTGACATTGGCTCAACAACCGTTAAAGTTGTTGTTCTTGATGATTCACACAAGATTTTATTTTCTGATTACAGAAGACACTACGCAAACATAAAGGAGACATTACAGTCTCTTATAAATGATGCAAAAGCCAGGCTTGGTGATGTAGAAGTTACTCCGGCGATCACCGGCTCCGGCGGTCTTGCGCTGGCAGAGGTTATCGGTGTACCTTTTACGCAGGAGGTAGTCTGTGTTTCCGAAGCATTACAGGACTATGCTCCACAGACGGATGTTGCGATCGAGCTTGGTGGCGAAGATGCTAAGATCATATATTTTACAAATGGAATCGAACAGCGTATGAATGGTGTCTGTGCCGGTGGTACAGGTTCCTTCATCGACCAGATGGCTACTCTTCTTCAGACAGATGCCAGTGGTCTGAACGAATATGCAAAGGACTATGATACGATCTATCCGATCGCTGCCCGCTGTGGTGTATTTGCCAAGACAGATATCCAGCCTCTGATCAATGAAGGTGCAACCAAGCCGAATCTGGCTGCGTCTATCTTTCAGGCTGTTGTCAACCAGACAATTTCCGGTCTTGCATGTGGTAAGCCGATCAAAGGAAATGTTGCGTTCTTAGGCGGCCCGCTTCATTTCCTCCCGGAACTGAAAAATGCATTTATCCGTACTCTGAATCTGACCGGGGATGCGATCATCGATCCGGGTCATTCTCATCTTTTTGCTGCAACAGGTGCTGCCCTGAATTCCAAGCCGGAGGTATCCAGAACGCTCGGCGAACTCAGCCATTCCTTAGACGGCGAGTTACATATGGCTGAAAATGTACTCCGTCTCCCTCCATTATTCGAAGACGAAGCAGCCTATGAAGCATTCAAGGAGGAGCACAATAAATATAAAGTAAAACGCGGTGACCTTGCTACATATAAAGGAAACTGCTTCATCGGTGTTGATGCCGGTTCTACAACCACCAAGGTAGCTCTTGTCGGTTCAAATGGTGAATTATTATACGACTTCTACAGCAGCAACAACGGAAGTCCGTTAAATACGACGATCAAAGCGATCAAGGATATCTATTCCAAGCTGCCGGAGGGTGCTGTCATCGCCGGTTCATGCTCTACCGGTTACGGCGAAGCCCTGATCAAGCAGGCACTTTCTCTTGATTTTGGCGAAGTAGAAACGATTGCCCACTATACGGCAGCAGCATTCTTTGATCCTGAAGTTGACTGTATCCTCGATATCGGCGGTCAGGATATGAAATGTATCAAGATCAAGAACAAAGTCGTAGATAATGTCATGTTAAATGAAGCATGTTCCTCCGGCTGTGGTTCTTTCATTGAAACATTTGCCAAATCCTTAAATTATGATATTGCGGATTTTGCAAAGATCGCTACAACTGCCAAGACTCCTATCGACCTTGGTTCCAGATGTACGGTATTCATGAATTCAAAAGTAAAACAGGCACAGAAGGAAGGTGCGTCTGTAGCTGATATCTCAGCCGGTCTGGCATATTCCGTTATTAAGAATGCACTTTTAAAGGTTATCAAACTGACGGATCCAAAGGATCTCGGTAAGAACATCGTCGTACAGGGTGGTACCTTCTACAACGATGCTGTCTTAAAGAGCTTCGAGGTAATCTCCGGCAGAACCGCTATCCGACCGGATATCTCCGGTATCATGGGTGCTTTCGGTGCTGCCCTTATTGCCATGAATAAATATAAAGAGGGCTTTAAGACTTCTATGCTGTCGATCGATGAGATCAGCAAGCTGACTTATACCACAAATATGACCAGATGTAAGGGCTGTACCAACAACTGTCTGCTGACGATCAACCGTTTCTCAAACGGTAAGAACTTCATTACCGGAAATCGTTGTGAAAAGGGTGTCGGTCTTAAGAAGAATGCTGATAACATCCCGAATCTGTTCGAATATAAATTAAACAGGATCTTCGACTATACCCCGCTTACACCTGATATGGCAAAACGTGGTGTGATCGGTATCCCTCGTGTTCTGAATATGTATGAAAATTATCCATTCTGGTTCACTTTCCTGACAAAGCTCGGATTCTCGGTAGTACTTTCTCCAAAGTCATCCAGAGATATCTACAGTCTTGGTATTGAATCGATTCCAAGTGAATCCGAATGTTATCCGGCTAAGATCTCACACGGACATGTTATGTGGCTGTTAAAGAATGGTATCACATCCATTTTCTATCCTTGTGTTCCATATGAAATGAACGAAACACCGGAAGCAAATAACCACTACAACTGCCCGATTGTTACATCCTATGCCGAAAATATCAAAAACAACATGGAAGAATTAAAGGATGACAAGATCACCTTTATCCGTCCGTTCGTCGCACTGGATAATGAACAGGCTCTTGTCGATCGTATGTATCGTGAAATGAAAAAATACTACGATGTTACAACCGATGAGATCGCATCTGCTGTCCGTGCTGCATATGAAGAAGCAGAAAAAGTAAAGACCGATATCCGTGAAAAAGGCGAAGAAACTCTTCGATATATCGATGAACACGACATCCTTGGAATCGTCCTTGCCGGTCGTCCATACCATATCGACCCTGAGATCAACCACGGTCTTCCGGAACTGATCAACTCATATAAGATCGCTGTTCTGACAGAGGATTCCGTTGCTCATCTGGGACAGGTAGATCGTCCGCTTATCGTATCTGACCAGTGGATGTACCACTCCAGATTATATAAGGCAGCAAACTATGTTAAGACCTGTGACAATCTGGAACTGATCCAGTTGAACTCCTTCGGCTGTGGTCTGGATGCCGTAACAACCGACTGTGTAAATGATATCCTGACAAAATCAGGAAAGATTTATACCGTTTTGAAGATCGATGAAGTAAGTAACCTTGGTGCTGCCAGAATCCGTATCCGTTCACTGATCAGCGCCGTTAATTCCAGAAAGGAACAAAACTACAAGACCTGCCCGTCAAGCAGTGCTATCAACCGAATCGAATTTACCAAGGATATGATGAAGGACTACACCGTTCTTGCTCCACAGATGTCACCGATCCATTTCAATCTGTTGGAATCTGCATTCAAAGTTATGGGACTTAATATCGAGATCCTTCCGGATGCAACCAAGGAAACGATCGATGTCGGATTAAAATATGTAAATAACGATGCCTGTTATCCATCTCTGATCGTCGTCGGTCAGTTGATGAGTGCCATCACATCCGGTAAATATGATGTAAATAAACTTGCAGTTATCATGAGCCAGACCGGTGGTGGCTGCCGTGCAACCAACTATGTTGGATTTATCAGACGTGCGCTTGCAAAAGCAGGTTACGGTCAGATCCCTGTAATCGCATTATCAGCTCAGGGATTTGAGAAGAACTCCGGTTTCCCTATCACCTTAAAGCTTGCAAAACGGGCAATTCAGGCACTTGTCTATGGTGATGTCTTCATGCGTTGTCTTTACCATACAAGACCATACGAGAAAGAACCGGGATCTGCAAATGCGATCCATAAGAAATGGGAAAAGATCTGTAAGAAGACACTGGAAGAAACAGGAAGCACAGCAAGATTTAAAAAGAATATCAATGGAATTGTACATGACTTCGATACTCTCCCACTTCTTGACATCAAGAAGCCAAGAGTCGGTATCGTTGGAGAGATCCTTGTAAAGTTCCTTCCATCTGCAAACAACCATCTGGTTGATCTGCTGGAATCGGAAGGTGCTGAAGCTGTTATGCCGGATCTGCTTGATTTCTTCATGTACTGCTTCTACAACAGTAATTACAAATATGAATATCTGGGCAAGACACACAAAGGCGCAATCATCGGAAATGCAGCCATATCGCTCCTTGAGCATATGAGAAAGCCTGCAACTGATGCTTTAAAGGCAAGCAAACGTTTTGATCCACCTACACCGATCACGCATCTTGCAGAATATGCCAGACCTTTTGTATCCATCGGTAACCAAACCGGTGAAGGCTGGTTCTTAACAGGTGAAATGATCGAGCTGATCAACAGCGGTGCCGCAAATATTGTCTGTGCACAGCCATTTGCCTGTCTGCCAAACCACATTGTCGGCAAGGGTGTTATCAAGCATCTTCGTGAGGCTTATCCGGATGCTAACATTGTGGCAGTCGACTACGATCCTGGGGCATCCGAGGTTAACCAGATCAACCGTATTAAGCTGATGCTGGCAGCGGCCAACAAGAAGCTGAAATAGCCCGCCTGTTTGGACATTGCGGCAAACTGCATATAGACAAATATACGTAACAATTACAAAAACAGACACATATAACTTCTATTCCGCAGATCACTTTCGTTCTGTTTTTCACGTAGCGGTACTAAATTCACCGCTTATCGCGGTTCATTAAGAACCGACGTGAAAAAAGGTCTGCTTCATAGAAATATATGTGTCTGTTTTTTCTTTTATATACGAATGCCTATATGCAGTTTTTATATTTATCGAATCATTATCATTCTCTACACAAGGCAAGTATTTCATAATAAAAACAGCTACATATATCTTCTATTCCGCAGATCACTTTCGTTCTGTTTTTCACGTAGCGGTACTAAATTCACCGCTTTCGCGGTTCATTAAGGACCGACGTGAAAAAAGGTCTGCTTCATAGAGATATTGTAGCTGTTTTCATTTACTCTTTTTTTGCATGTATTTTGTTCTTATAGTAAGATAATATCTTACATCATCCGCATAGGGATGCCACGTTCACTTAAATACTTCTTCAGATCAGAGATCTCAAGCTCTTTGTAATGGAATAATGATGCCGCGAGTGCAGCTTCTGCTTTTCCTTCTGTTAGTGCGTCGTAGAAGTGTTCTTTGGTTCCTGCTCCACCGGAAGCAATAACCGGTACATTTACATTCTCTGCAATCGTTCTGGTAAGGTCGATATCGTATCCGGCTTTCGTACCATCACAGTCCATACTGGTTAGTAGGATTTCTCCTGCACCGAGTTCAACTGCTTTCATTGCCCATTCTACTGCATCGATACCGCAGTCAATTCTACCGCCATGTTTGAAGATATTCCAACCGCCATCCGGTCGTTTCTTTGCATCAATGGCAAGAACCACGCATTGACTTCCGAACTTATCGGCTGCTTCTGCGATCAGATTCGGATTGTCAATCGCTGCTGAATTAACCGATACCTTATCTGCACCTTCGCGGAGAATGGCTTTGAAATCATCAACGGTACGGATACCACCGCCAACCGTAAATGGAATAAAGATCGTCTCAGCCACACGTCTGACCATATCTACTACGATATTTCTTTGATCAGAGGATGCAGTAATGTCTAAGAATACAAGTTCGTCCGCACCGGCCTTATCATAAGCTGAAGCAACCTGAACCGGATCTCCGGCATCTACCAGATTTACAAAATTAATACCCTTTACAACACGTCCGTTTTTTACATCCAGACATGGAATAATTCTCTTTGTATGCATAATTACGCCTCCAATTCTATGAAATTCTTCAGGATCTGAAGTCCAACGGTTGAACTTTTCTCCGGATGGAACTGGCAGGCAAATACATTGCCATGTTCGATCGAAGCATGGATATTCGTTGAGTAAAATGTGGATGCAGCTACATCTTCCTCATGATCTGCCTTCAGATAATACGAATGAACGAAATATACATATGGATGTTCCGGAAGTCCTTTAAATAACCTTGCTTTCGGATTGATATCAAGTGAATTCCATCCGATCTGTGGAATCTTAAGTCCCGGTGCATCCGGAATCCTGAGGATCTGTCCATCTACGATTCCCAATCCTGTTACTCCCGGTGTCTCCTCGCTTGTCTTAAATAATAACTGAAGTCCAAGACAGATACCCAGAAATGGTTTTCCCGAATCAACGACATCATAAATAACATTTTTCAATCCATATTCATTGATCTTTCCCATTGCATCGCCAAAACTTCCAACGCCCGGAAGAATGACTCCGGAGCTGTCCATAATGACATCCCTGTCTCTTGTAATTATGGCTTCTTCGCCAAGAAATTGTACGGCTTTTTCGACGCTTTTGATGTTACCTGCATCGTAATCAATAATCGCTATCATTTGTCTATTTCCTTTCAAATCAGGTATATTTATCAGCATCACTATGCAAATATTTTAACTACAAATCAAACAGTGGTATTATATCATAAAAAAATATATGTGTCTAACCGGAATGACTGGTGAAAAATGATTGTTTATTCTGCAAATTTGTATACTTAAATACCAGTACATCTTTTATTTTTTAATAATGATTGCCTATTTTGGGCTCCTTTTCGGCTCCTTTTTGGCTCCTTCGTTTTTATCGTTTGTTATATCGTTTATTTTTATCGTTTGTTTTTTCGCAAATTCAAGCAATAAACGGGTTTTATCTGGATTATAACTTTCCTCAACTATTAAGTACAGCACAAACTCGTATTTCTATTCTGCTTCTTTCAAGCTGTTATATATTTCATCCGAAAAAATACCAAGTACTTTTCTCTTCATTTCATCATTGCTTAGTAATAAGCTGAAAAAGTCTTGATTCTGCTCCAATCCTTCTATTAATGCATCATCTATGTTGTCAAAATATGCAAATTCAAAATCTTTTTCTGTATTGTTCTTTGCTGATGTTTTTAGTTTCTCAGATTTCATCATAATGTCTTTTATCTGAAGCATTGCTTTTACTGCTACATCATTATCATATTCTTTTCCTGCTATGCTGTTGATTTCTGCTATTATCTGTGATAGCTTCTCCTCTTTATCTTCTGATAACACAAAATGGTCTGCTGTCGGAAGTTTCGTAACAGGATCAGATTTTAATTTTGATTTATGTTCGGCTTTCTTCTTCTGAACAAAATTCATAGCTGTTATCTTTCCATCTAAATTAAATCCACCGCCTGGGTGCTTTATATTTACATATGCAAGCAATAAAGCTATAAATCTATATTTCTTGTGTAGTTCAATATCTTCAAAACACGATACCTGTAATAAAAATTCATAGAAACGCACAAATCGCCTCATTGTCATTACAAGCTCTTTTTGTTCTTCATAATCAAGTTTATCTATGTTCTTCTTTACTTTCTGGAATAAGAATGTTAATCGTTTCTTTTCCTTTGCTGTAATATCATCTTTATATAAAATTTCATTTGCATCTTCTATATCCAATGGATCTATTACTGTATATCCATCTATTTTTGCTTCTAAATCATAGATCGCAGATGGTGTAACAGAATTGGATAAAAGTGTTGTTGTGTAATATTTTGAAAATGCCGCCTGTATATCTTCATAGTCATTTACAAAATCAAGTATAAATGTTTTCTTGTCGTATGGTGGACAGATTCTATTAAGTCTTGATAATGTCTGTACAGCATTTACACCTCTTAATTTTTTAAGAATGTACATTGCACATAATTTAGGTTGATCAAAGCCTGTCTGATACTTATTCGCAACAAGCAATACCTTATAATCATCCTTTTCAAATTCTGTTGGTAATTTATCTTCACTGAATCCGTTTAGTCCTGCTTCTGTATATTCCTTTTCATCATCTTTTAATTTCACTTTTCCAGAAAATGCCACTAATGCATGAATATTATTATATCCTTTTTTGTTTATGTACTCTTCAAATGCTTGACGATATTTTACAGCACTTTCTCTTGAATTAGTTATTACCATAGCTTTTGCAGTTCCACCAAGCTCATCCATTACTGTTGTTCTGAAATGTTCAACAATAACTTCTATTCTTTGTGCTATATTGGTTTCATGCAATTCAACAAATCTTGCGATCTGTCTTTTTGCACTGTTTGTCTTACATTTTGGATCTTCGGCAATTTCTTTATTAATCTGGTAATAGGTCTTATAGGTTGTGTAATTTTGTAACACATCAAGAATAAAGCCTTCTTCTATTGCCTGCTTCATAGAATAGATATGAAATGCTTCTCTTTGTCCTTTTTTATTTACCCTACCAAATAACTGTATTGTGGTTGGCTTTGGTGTTGCTGTAAATGCAAATACAGATACATTTTCTTGTTTTCCATGCTTTGCAATTTCTTCTACAATTAAATCCTCAGTTGTACTTTCATCTATACTTACTTCACCAGATCCAAGTGTCATTGTCACAGCCGCCATATCTTTTCCTGCTGTTGATGAATGTGCTTCGTCTATGATTACTGCAAACTTCTTATTTTTCAAATTAGCCACATCATCTACAATATATGGAAATTTCTGAATAGTTGTTGCTATAATCTTTGTATTTCCATCAAGAGCAATAGCAAGATCGGACGAGTTACATTTTTCATCCATAACTTTTATAAGTCCAGATTTATGCTCCATCCCCATAATTGCCGCTTGTAACTGTCTATCTACAACTATCCTATCAGTAACAATAATGATATTATCAAAAATAATTTTGTTATCCGCATCATGAAGTGAAGATAATCGGTAAGCAAGCCAAGCAATAGAATTTGTTTTTCCAGATCCGGCAGAATGTTGTATTAAATAATTCTGTGTAGAACCATTTTCATATACATCTGCAAGTATCTTGTGTAATACATCTCTTTGATGGAATCGAGGAAAAATAATATTTTCTTTTATCTTCTTTTTACCAGTAGCCTCATCTTCCTTTTCTCTCACTTCAATAAACATAAATTTGCTTATGATTTCAAGAATAGAATCCTTTGTAAGTACATCTTCCCACATATAGAAAACACTATATTTATCTTCAAATATTGGATTTCCTGCACCTGCATTGACACCTTCACCATTACCCATATTAAAAGGTAAAAAGAATGTTGCATCTTTTTCAAGTTTGGTTGTCATATAAACCTGTTCTAAATCCATTGCAAAATTTACTAATGCACCAGCCTTGAATAAAAATAGTCTTGTCTTTGGATTTCTTTCTGTTCTGTACTGATAAATAGCATCTTCATAGCTTTGTCCTGCTACATTACATTTTAATTCAAATGTCATAATAGCAAGTCCATTTAAAAATATTACAAGATCTATTCTTTCTTTATCAGATGCCCAGACTTCCTCCATAACAGAGAATACATTTTTTTCATATTTTTCAACAAGTTCTTTGTTAAAGTCTGTTGCAGGTTTTGTATACATCAAATCAAGTTTTATATTTGAAATTTCTATACCATGCTTTAAAACATCAAGTAAGCTACTACGTGCCTTTGTAACTTCTGCATTGATATAACTTGCAAGTGTTTCTTCTAAATCCTGCTTATATACTTTTCTTAATGCTTCCATTTCATCTGGTTGTGTGTCATTCAAAAATTTGAATAACATTTCTCTATCCATTGCATGTAAGCGGTCATATTCTTTATCTTTTCTTACAACATAACCATTGTTATTTTTTAGATAGTCCATGATGAAATGTTGATACTGCTTTTCAGTCAATATTTCATTCATTTGTACTTCCTCCACTAATATGCTTTTAATCTTTTAATAAACTGTCTTGCAAATAACAACGCAATTTGATCACAAGTATATTTTGATGAATCAATCGCCTGTATATCTGCTATTGATGGATATTTTTCTTTTAACTGTTCAATCGTTATATTATGTAAAATTGGAAGAATCAATTTTTGTCCGTTCTGATTCTGTCTATTCAAAAATTCTGATAGTTCTCTTTCTGTCCATTCTCTACCAAAGAAATTTGTTGATATAACAATAATTGCAAATTCTGATTTTTTAGTTCCTTCAAGAATCTTATCCTTGAATTTATCGCCCCATTCTAATGTTTCTTTATCATAGAATATCTTAACTCCTAATTTATTAAGCGAGTTGTACAATTCTTCTATAAGAGCTTCTTTGTCTGCATTAGCATGAGAAATAAACACATCATATTCTGGTAGCATTTTTGCTTTATATTTTGGCACCTCCACAGTTGATATGCCATTCATTTTATTTATAAAATCTTTATCCCCACTTATACTTTCCAATGCCGCTACTAACTGATCGTATTTTCTTTGAAACAACCATGTATCAATTTTTTGACTTAATGGATGCTCCTTTAAATATTTGTTATAAAAAATATCGACATCATTCATCCAAACTTCATGTCTTTTTTTATTTTCACCTATTGTTCCATTAATTGCACCATATGATGCTGTTCTTGACGGATTTTCGTCATTTACTTTTGTTCGTTGCACAAGTGCATTTAATTCTTCTTCAAATGCCATATCTATTTGACCTCCTTCTTTCCTGTCACATACTCATATATAAGCGACTTCTTATACTGTTCAAGTGTATCTAACTGCTCTTTTTTCTCTTCGATAGCACCATCTATATTTACACATTTGTTATCCAAATACTGAATAATTTTTCGTTGTGTGTTTAAGGTTGGAATAAAAAATTTTAATTTTTCTATTGTTTTAACCCCTAATGTTTCTTGTGTTCCATAAGTCCATGATTGTTCCATCTGTGTAACAACATAATCAGATTGAAATCCGTAATATATAAATTTAGGTATAACTAATCCATTACATCGTACAGCGGCCAATGGAACCCAAATATTAAATTTTCTATTATCATCTACCATTGCAACTTGCCCTGTTCCAGCCCCCAATTTAACAACCAAAATATCATTTAACTGTGGTTTATACCTTTTCTCACATTCTGTACAATATTCCTCAGATATGTAACCTCTCATTAAGTTAAAATCTATTTTTCCATCTACTATTGCTGTTGCCGATATATATGGTATCCCTGTATCACATAATTCTGGACTTTCATGTGGACCATCTATTATTGGCATAGCAACAAGCAACTTTAATTTTTTACATTCCCATTGCTCATCTGTCGTATTTGTAAAATCTACTTGTGTGCCATTTATATTGATGTTAATTAATCCTTTTGTTACTGCTTCTGTGATAATTGATTTTTTGTATTCTTCAAGTGTTTCTATTTGCTTTTCAATATCCGTATGCAATGCATCTATTTCAGCACATTTTTTATCAAGAAAATCTGCTATTTTCGTTTGTATATCCTTTGGTGGAATAATAATAGGTAAATTCATAAATTCATCAGCCGAAATTGAAAATCTTACATTCTTTGAATATCTTTTATACTTTCTATCAACAAATACAGTTTTAAAATAATAATCAATATATTTTGGAAACAAATGTGCTTTACACTTAATACATTTATATGCTGGTGAAATCATTCCATCAAAATTGCTTATTCCAGAAAATACAGCCGAACAGTCTAAATCAAACAAACACATTACAAGATCATCTTTATTAACCTTTTGGTAAGTGGACAATGACGCAGGTACTTTTCCTGTTTGTTCACCATCATTTATAGCTTTAATTCCGTATTTTGTTAATGATAACAACTGTGTTTCTACCCATTTTGTTCCAATTATTTCTTTACTCAACACAAAATTATATTTATTCTTTAAAACTTTCCAATTTTCTGAAATTTTACCAACCCATTCTATTCCACTATCTTTCATTTCTGCCATATTAATTACCTCCGAATAATTTTTTAATTCTTGAATCAACGGAAGCCTCTAATTCATTGAATCTTTTGGCAAGTTCATCACTTGATACTGGAGCTTGATATTTATAAAAATATCTTGTGAATGGTATTTCTGCACCAGTCTTTATTACAGGATTCTTCTTACCTAAATCTTCTTCAAAAAATGCCTTTGCATCTGGTACATGTGGTAATACTTCACTTGCCATATAATCATCAATATTTGTTTCCCATGGTACTATTTCTGTATCTTTTGTTTCTGTATCATAAATTACATTGCCTTTTTTATCTTTTTGAATATCTGCTGTTTTATCCATTACTGATAAACCTTTTATGATTTTATCAGCAATCTTTTTTAAATCTTTTGCATCTAAAATAATTCCAGATAGAATATTATTTACCACTGGTGTAAATGTTTCTGGATTCTTATATACCTTGTCAGATACAACATTATTTAGAGCATCAACAATAGCATCATATATAGGCTTATTTTTCTTAAAATTATCTAATTTATTCTTATCCTTACCTGTCAATTCATCCATATTTTCAAGTTCATCAACTTTTGCTTCATCATAGAGAGTTGATAACGCACCACTTGAAAGCATTGCCTTTATTCTATCTTCTGTTATTGCATAGCTTCTTTGAAGTGGTTGCATAACTGCATATTCACGATAGATAAATTCTGTATTATCATAAATCTGGCAATGCTCATTTTCTTTAAAGTCTGCATATAACTTTGTAATTTTAATTCTATCTTCTGGTGTAATCTCTTTTCGTTTATTACCTAATGTTTTTCTTAAAGAGTGTGCAAAACTTGATGCATCAATAAGCTGTATTTTGCCTTTTCTTTCTGCTCTTTTATTTTTAGAAAGTACCCAAATATATGTAGCAATTCCAGTATTGTAAAACATATCTGTACTTAACTGGATAATTGCTTCTATATAGTCATTTTCAAGCAACCATCTTCTGATCTGTGATTCACCAGATGATGTACCACCACTAAATAAAGGTGAACCATTTTCAATAATAGCGGCTCTACCACATTCATCATCCATCTTATTTATTGCAGACTGAATAAACAATAGCTGCATATCTCCAGAACTTGGTGCTCCTGCTGGGAATCTTCCAGATGTTCCATTTAATATTTCTGCCTTTACTGCCTCTTCGTCACCTTCTGGTGCATCCTTGCCACCCCATGGTTGTCCAAATGGGGGATTTTCTATAACAAATCTCATCTTTGTATCTGTAAAGCAATCTGCTTTCATTGTGTCTTGTAATTTGATATTATCCGCATTTTGTCCACGAATAAGCATTTCTGCAAGACTCATAGCATAAGACTCTGGATTTACTTCTTGTGAAAATAATCTTACATCTGCTGTCGGATTAAAACGTTTAATATAATTGTTTGCAGTTGAAAGCATACCGCCAGTTCCAGCGGCTTGATCTAATATTGTTACAATTTTTCCATCATCAAATATATCATCACAACCTTCTGCAAGTAGAATTGAAACCATTGCTTTTATAATATCTCTACCTGTGTAATGGTCACCAGCTTCGGCATTTTCAGAGAATTTTCTAATAAGTTCCTCAAAGATATATCCCATTTTCATATTATCAATGGTTTTGGGATCTAAATCTATTTCGCTAAATGCTTTTACTACTGCTAAAAGTCTGTTATGCTTGTCCATCTTATCAATCTGTTTGTCAAATTCAAGATTTTTTATAATGTCTTGAATATTGGCGGAAAAGCCATTAATATAGCTTTTAAAATTTGATGCAAGATGATCCGCATCATTTACAAGCTCTGCTAATGTAAATTCACTTGTATTATAAAACTGATAGCCAGAAATCTTATACATAGCCTTTGCAGGATATGTCGGCATCTTTTTATATTGTGCAACAACAGCATCTTTTGTTTCCTGTAATGCACATTCAAAACGTCTAATAATTACCATAGGAATTATTACATCTTTGTATTTATCACTTTGATATGGCCCTCTTAATTTATTTGCAATAGACCATATAAAATTAACTTCTGCTGATACATCAATAGGATTATCATCCCAAAATTCTTCAATCTTACTAATATCTGCCATTATAAAAAGAACTCCTTTTGTCTTTCTTTTAGTATATAAAATTGTATACACAAAAATACGTACATCTTTATTTGCGTTATTTTTTATTATACTACATATTTGCTTTTATTTCTTCATATTTCTATGCTGTACACCATGATAAAAATACAACTCTCTTTATTTTAAATAAAAATTTACCGAACAAAAAAGGCACACCAGATACCTCCACATCTGATATGCCTTATCCATACATTCATATTTAATTTGCTCTAATTCATATTCAACACAAGCATGCTAAATATGCTGCTTTTACTTTCTTCCCTACAACCGCAGCTTTGTTCCTTTACTGCCGCGTTTACATGCTTTGATTCGTGTAAACAGGATCTCTGTGTTATCTACAAAGAAGCTGTCCTTTGTGCTGCCGACTGCTACTTCTTCGATCTCGTCATCGTCGGTGATGTTCACCAGGCGGATGCAGCCTGCGCCTTTTCCCTTGACCGGGATCTCGCTGATCTGGATTCTTGCATAGTAGCCAAGCATACTCTTTACAACGATGAAATCTTCCATCTCGGCATCATGAATAAAGATGATATCTTCTTCCTGCTTGGATGCCGCGATCATCTTACGAAGTACATCGTAGTTATTTCCCGGAACCAGCTTTGCCTGACCATGCTTGGTCACAAATAACAGGTTCTTATCTATGATCTGCTCGATGCAGCACATATATAATATGTTTTCATTTCCATTCATATTGCAGAATTCAAAGATCTGAATACCCTTATCCGACAATCTGCCGATCAGACCGGAACCATTTCCCTTTTTACCGGTATTCTTCTTTGCCTGAAGCTTGATGATATCAGCAACCTTGATCATATACATCTGATTATTATCTGCAAATACACCGACACGTTCTGTGTTCTTACATTTGAATGAGAACCGGTAGTCTTTGTCGATCTGCGCTTTGTTTTTATCATAAAGATTGGCATCAACGACCTTGATATAATAGAAACGATCGAGAAGTACAGCAACCTCTGTCTCGACCGCCTGTGCCTTCTTAACGACAACTTCGCCACAGTCTGCGATCACAGTCTTTCTTGGAATCGCATATTTCTCCTTAATCTCTAACATATCTGCGATCATCTGCTTCTTCATATTGCTCTTGCTTTCAAGCAGCTTTGAATACTTCTTGATCAGCTTCTCTGCATCTTCCAGTTCTTTCTTAAGGGCATTTACTTCCAGACCGATGAGCTTCTGTAAACGCATGGCAAGGATCGCATCTGCCTGTTTCTCGGTAAAGCATAAGAACTTTGCATCTGCCTCTGAACCTTTGAACCGGAATGTAATATTGGAGGTATCTCCATGCATCAGACATGCCTTTGCATCCGCTACCTTCTTACTTCCACGCAGAATCTCTATGATCAGGTCGATACAGTCAACCGCTGTAAGAAGACCGGTCTTGATCTCCCGTACTTCCATCTGATTTTCTAACAACTTCATGTATTTAGTATTGTATAGTCCGTATTTGAAATCTGTATAGATTGACAGGATCCGCTTCAGTCCCATGACCTCCGGCTTGCCGTCATAAATACAGTTGATATTTACACCAAAGGTATCCTCAAGTCCTGCCTTTTTATATAAAATATTAATAATATTCCGGATTTCTTCATCTGTTGTACCCTTCTTTACATCGATACACAAACATTCTCCGTTCTTATCTCCACGGTCAGCGATATCTACAACGGCCGGTAATTCACGGTTTCTGGTAAGCTCTGCAACCGTATCCAAGAACTTCGCTGTTCCACCGATCATCGTAAACGGGATCTCGGTTACACAGATACTTTTTCTTCCATGACCGATATCACGGATCTCCACCTTACCTCTGACCTTGATCCTGCCAAGTCCTGTTTCATAGACCTGCATCAGATCTTCCTTGGATGCATTGATGATGCCGCCGGTTGCGAAATCCGGTCCTTTCATCACATCTAACAGATCCTCAAGCGGTACTTCCGGATCATTCAGATACATCACGGTTGCATCGATCACTTCTCCGAGATTATGTGTCGGAATATTGGTCGCCATACCAACTGCAATTCCGGTCGAACCACTGACTAGGATATTTGGAACCTGAAACGGAAGAAATGTAGGCTCTGTCTCTGTTCCGTCGAAGTTTGGAATAAACTGATCCTTAAAGAAAGACAGATCCTTCATGCAGACATCCTCGGTATATTTGGATATTCTTGCCTCGGTATATCGCATTGCCGCTGCACCGGAGCCATCTACCGAACCAAAGTTACCATGCGGATCTACAAGCGGGATCGGAAGCTTCCAGTTTTGCGCCATATTTACAAGACCTTCATAGATTGAACTGTCTCCATGTGGATGATATTTACCCATCGTATCACCGACGATTCTCGCACATTTACGATGTGGCTTATCTGAACCTGCCAGACCATTTAATGAATACAGGATACGACGCTGTACCGGCTTTAAACCGTCCCTGACATCAGGGAGCGCACGTTCTGTTATAACGCTCATGGAATAATCTACATAGGATTGTCCCATTTCACTTTCATAATCAACATTTAAGATTTTTTCAGACATAGATTTCCTCTTTCCTCTTAGATATCAAGCACTGCATCTGTACTGTGTGTCTCAATATATTCTCGTCTCGGTGCTACTTCTGTTCCCATCAACGTCTGTGTCAGCTTATTTGCTTCCACGATACTGTTGATCGATACCTGCTTTAACACACGGCTCTCCGGGTTCATCGTTGTCTCATAGAGCTGGTCTGCATCCATTTCTCCAAGACCTTTGTAACGCTGGATCGTGAATTTACCGGTATGCTTCTTTCGATAACGGTTCAGTTCTTCATCTGAATACAGATACTGCATATGCTTGCCCTCGCCCACTCTGTAAAGCGGCGGGATCGCGATATAGATATGACCCTCATTGATCAGATCCGGATAAAACCGATAGAAAAATGTCAGAAGCAATGTAGCGATATGCGCGCCATCGACATCGGCATCAGTCATAATAATGATCTTGTCATAGTTTAATTTATTAATATCAAAATCGTTGCCATAGCCCTGCATAAAGCCGCATCCAAATGCATTAATAAGTGCTTTGATCTCGGCATTCTCAAGAACCTTGGCTACTGTTTTCTTCTCTACGTTTAAGATCTTACCACGAAGTGGCAGGATCGCCTGATATTTACGGTTTCTGGCTGTTTTAGCAGAGCCGCCGGCAGAATCACCCTCGACTATGAAAATCTCGCATTTGGACGAATCATTGGATTCCTGCTTGGCAAGCTTTCCATTTCCTTCAAAGGAGAATTTATTCAGATTAATCTTGGATTTTTCCAGAGCCTTCTTCTTAGACAGGCTGACTGCACGATCACAGATATCCTTTAAGACATCGTAGTTACGGTCAAAATAAACGGTAAGCTGTTCTTTTACAATATCATCGACTGCCTTTGTAACGTCTGTATTCGACAGCTTCGTCTTCGTCTGCCCTTCAAACTGCGGATCCGGATGCTTTACAGATATGATCGCCTGCATACCGGAACGAATATCCGCACCACTTAAGTTCGCATCCTTTTCCTTTAATAACCCAAGCTCATTTCTTGCATACGAATTGATCAGCTTTGCAAATCCTGACTTAAAACCTGTTACATGTGTTCCGCCTTCCGGATTCGTGATATTATTTGTAAAACCGATGATGTTTTCTTCCCCATCCTCTGTCATAACGAATACGATATCAGCAGTTATATTCTCTTTCTCTCCACTGATCGCAATGATCGGTGAAGTATGTGTAAGTCCTTCCGATATATCCTCTACAAATGCGGACAGACCGCCCGGCTGATGGAATACGACCGGTTCCTTGCCGTCTCTCTTATTATGAAATGTGATCGTAAGCTCCGGATTCAGATATGCCGTTTCCTTGATTCTCTGCATGATCGCATCGGCTTTGAATTTTACTGTTTCAAAAATCGTATCATCCGGATATAGGGTTACCTTTGTTCCGGTTCGTTTCTCTTTTAACCGGGTACGCGGCAGATTCCCTTCCGGAGTCAGCTCCGTTACCGGAACGCCATACTCATAGCTGTCCGTGTAGAGATATCCGTCTCTTGCGACCTCAACCAGCAGCTTCTTTGATAATGCATTTACAACAGCAGAACCTACACCATGAAGACCACCACTGATCTTATATGTGGAGCTGTTGAACTTACCACCGGCATGCAGTACGGTATATACGACACGTTCCGCAGGTATTCCCTCTGTCTCATGTATATCAACAGGAACACCCCGTCCATCATCTGACACGGTCGCTGAACCGTCTTCATTGATACTGACATATATATTTTTACAATAACCTGCAAGGTGCTCGTCCACGGAGTTATCGATCAGCTCCTGAATCAGATGGTTCAGACCGCTTCTTCCGGTGTTACCGATATACATACCCGGTCTGAGTCTTACAGGCTCCAGTCCCTTCAGCACCTCTATATTTTTTGCACTATACGACATAACATTTCCTCTCTATCCACATAATCATTGATTAGTATATTCTGTATTCCATTTTTTTGCAAAGAAATTATTCTGTTTCTTTCTTTTCAATACCGATTTTTTCTTCGATATCATCTGTCTCCCCGATGATATCCAGATCAAAATAGAATACAACTCCATCTTTTACATTATACACACCATAACACTTCTTATGTGCCTGCATGGTAGCCGCGACAATGGACAGACCGATGCCGCTTCCGCCATATTCTCTGGTTCTTGCCTTATCTACCTTGTAGAACTTGATGAACAGCTTCTCCAGTTCGCCCTCCGGTACATTTGGTCCCTGATCATATACATAGACACGGAGATTTCCAAGGATCGATCCTTCTTCATATGTGTCTCCCGGTTTTTCATACATATATTTTTCTGTCCAGACACGGACTTCTTTCTCTTTATAGCAGTAATGGATCGCATTTGTCAGATAATTACGGAAGACTTCTTCGATCATGAATTCGTCCGCATAGACATTGATCGGATCTACATCATCATAAACGATCGTAACCTGACTCTGCTCTGCAAGGATTGCAGACGAATCGATGGAATTATGGATCAGATCAACGATATTGAACATTTCCTTATTCACTCGGTTCTGCCCGAATTCTATCTCATTCAGATCAAGTAACTGCTTTACAAGCTTATTCATCTTGTTTGCTTCATCAACAATGACATCACAGTAAAAATTCTTGCTTTCTTCATCATCATTGATATTATCCCGCAAGCCTTCTGCATAACCCTGTACCAGTGCGATTGGTGTCTTTAATTCATGTGATACATGTGACAGGAATTCCTTACGCATCTCGTCAATCTTGATCTTCTCATCAATTTCCACCTGAAGCTTCTGGTTTGTCTCCTTAAGCTCCGTCAGCGTCTTATTCAGCTTATACGACAGATCATTCATATAACAGGACAGCTCACCGATCTCATCATTGGACGGATGCTCGATCCTTGCATCAAAATCAAGAGTTGCCATTCGTTTTGCAACCCTGGTAAGCCGTTTGATCGGTCCGGCAAATATCTCACTGACAAAATACATCAGAATACAACTGATGATTGCTGTTGTAATCAGTACAGCCATAAAATATTTGATCGTTGTCTGGATCGTGGAATCCACTCTGGCAATTGTGGTACGCATGATAATAACAAATCCATTATCCAGAAATCCGAGCAGATCAAAATAACTCTGAGCTGTATCCTTATCCTTTGTGATCTGTATCTTATAATCCTTATGCTTCTCGACCTCTTCCCGTTCGATCTGGGAATTATTCGCATCTATACTGTCTGAGAACATCAGGAACTCACCGATACTTTTCAGATTGTTAAATACAGCCGTATCCTCATTTACCGTTGTATATATCTTCATATGAACATCATCCACAATATAGATCATCGCATCGGATTTATTCTCGAGCAGGCTCTCCATGCTGTCAAGGTCATAGCTGCCATCTCTGTTCTTATTTGATGAATCTTTGAAAAAAGCATCACATTCCTGATAGGTCTGGATCAGATTATTTTTCAGTTCATTGTAATAATATTTTTTAATGAAGATAACGGACAAAATGCCTGACAGCAGGATCATCACAGTAATGATCGCCATCAGACAAAGTGTTATCTTACTCCTTATCGACCTTTTTCTCATCATCCACCTCGAACTTATATCCCATGCCCCAGATCGTCTTGATATAGTCACCTTTATCCTTCAACTTGCTTCTGAGCTTCTTTACATGGGTATCGATCGTTCTGGCATCTCCAAAATAATCATAATTCCATACATTATTCAGTATCTTCTCTCTGGATAATGCAACTCCTTTATTCACCATAAAATAATTCAACAGCTCAAATTCTTTATAACTGAGCTCGATCGGTTCTCCATCGATCGTTACGATATGGGCTGCAAGATCCATCGTGATACCGCCTGCTGAGATCACACTGTCAGCCGGTACATCACTGGTTCTTCTTAAGATTGCTTCTACCCTGGCAACCAGGATCTTCGGACTGAACGGCTTCGTGATATATTCATCAATACCAAGTTCAAATCCCAGAAGTTCATCTCTTTCATCTGACTTTGCAGTCAGCATGATGATCGGAACCTGTGAGAACTTCCGTATCTCCTTACAGGTCTCCCAGCCATCCATCTTCGGCATCATAACATCTAAAATGATCAGTCCGATGTCTTTATTATTCATAAAGATATCAACCGCTTCTTCACCGTCTCCTGCTTCCAGAACGATATATCCTTTCTTACTCAGGAAATCCTTGACCAGCTTACGCATTCTGCTCTCATCGTCAACTACCAATACCTTTATACTATCCATATGCGACCTCCTGTTATTTCCATTTCTTGCTGTATTCTAACAAACATCTATGTCATAAATGTGAATTTCAATCGGGAAATTTACCTTTTTCTCTTTTTCTTCTCCACAACCGGGTGATTTGCTTCATATTTCGCATACAGATCCGGTCGCCGTTCTTTTGTCCGGCTGATCGACTGTTCCAGTCTCCATGCCTCTATATTCTTATGATGACCGGAAAGCAGCACATCCGGAACCTTCTTCCCCATGAATTCTACCGGTCTTGTATATTGTGGATATTCTAACAGATCGTCATGAAAGGATTCGATCTCCGCACTGTCATCATTGTTCAATACCCCAGGAACCAGTCTGGATACAGTATCAATGATTGCCATTGCCGGAAGCTCACCGCCGGTTAAGACAAAATCACCGATCGATACATAATCCGTTACGATCAGCTCCAGCACACGTTCATCGATACCCTCATAATGTCCGCATAAAAGCACCAGATCATCTTCAACGGCAAATTCTTCTGCCACCTTCTGTGTAAATGTCCGTCCCTGCGGTGTCATATATACAACCTTTAATTTCTTTCCTGTCTTTTCACACAAATACTGATAGGCATTATAAACCGGCTCCGCCTGCATCACCATTCCGGCTCCGCCGCCATACGGATAATCGTCTACATGCTTATGCTTATCCTTTGTAAAATCCCTGATATTCACTGCTTCAATATGGATCAGCCCTGCTTCCATCGCCCGGCCGGTAATACTGGTTCTAAGCCCGTCCATGATCATATCGGGGAATAATGTAAGAACATAAAAATTCATCATTCTCTCCATTCGTTCTAATCTTCTGCGATTTTCAGAAGATGTACCTTTACCGTTTTATTTACCGTATCAATATCTGTTACCCATTCCTTTACAACCGGAACGTAGATATCGTCCTGTCCTTTTTTCTTTATAACAAAGATATGATTCGCCGGCGTCTCCAGTACATCATCGATCACACCGATCTCTGTGTCATTCTGATCGTATACCTTTGATCCGATCACATCACAGATAAAGAACTCACCATTCTCTAAGGCTACGGCATCCTCTCTGTTTACAAGAATATCATACTGTCTTAAAGCTTCTACATCATTTATACTATCATACCCTGCAAACTTCAAAACTACCATGTTTTTTAAAAATTTACAGGATGTACATTCAGTTTCAATCTCTTTGCTGCCTGATACCAGAAAACACTTTTTCAGGCTTTTAAATCGATTCAGGTCATCCGTTGTCGGATATACTTTTACCTCTCCCTTGATACCATGCGGTGCTGTGATCACACCCACTCTCAGTCTGTCTTCCAAAATTATATCTTTCCTCCACTATAACTAAAAATGGGGGAGTTATGATAACTCCCCCAAAAAGATCTTTGTACTACTTAATATCTACAATTACCTTTTTGTCACCCTTTGAAGCAGCTGCTTTTACAACTGTACGGATGGATTTGGCAATTCTGCCTTGTTTTCCGATAACCTTGCCCATATCCTCTGGTGCAACAGTCAGTTCAACTTTAATTATATCGTCTTTCTCTGTCTCAGTAACAGATATTTGCTCTGGATGATCTACTAGGGATTTTGCAATGATTTCAACTAAATCTTTCATTTAAACACCTCCCTGGTGATATTATTTTTCAATACCTGCCTGCTTGAATAACTTAGCAACAGTCTCAGTTGGCTGAGCACCTGTCTGAAGCCACTTCTTAGCTGCTTCTTCATCGATCTTTACTACGCTTGGCTCCTGGTTAGGATCATATGTTCCGATCTCCTCGATGAATCTACCATCTCTTGGGGATCTTGAATCTGCAACGATTACTCTGTAAAAAGGATGCTTCTTATAACCCATTCTTCTTAATCTGATTTTTACTGCCATTTTGTTTGTTCCTCCTGAAATAAAATATAAAATATAAAAATTTATTTAAATCCAAACGGAAGCTTGAATCCACCGTGGCGTTTCTTGCCACCCATCATACCGGACATCTGCTTCATCATTTTCTTGGATTGTTCAAACTGCTTTAAGAAACGGTTGACTTCCGCGATCTGAACGCCCGCGCCGTCTGCAATACGTTTCTTTCTGGATGGTGAGATCGGATCCTTCAGACATCTCTCATTCGGTGTCATGGACTGAATGATCGCCTTCGGCTTCTTGCCTGCATCTTCATCGATCTGTACATTCTTCATCTGACTGGACATTCCGGGCATCATGGAGAGCAGGTCTCCGATTCCACCCATCTTCTCAAGCTGATCCATCTGTTCCATAAAATCATTGAAATCAAAGGATGCTTTCCGGAACTTCTGTTCCATCTCTTTCGCTTTCTCATCATCGATCGCATTCTGTGCTTTCTCGATCAGCGATTCCACATCACCCATTCCAAGGATCCGGCTCGCCATACGGCTCGGATAAAATGGTTCCAGATCTGTCAGCTTCTCGCCCATTCCTGCATACAGGATTGGCTTTCCGGTAACAGCCTTAATGGAAAGTGCCGCACCGCCCCTGGTGTCACCATCTAATTTCGTTAAGATCACACCATCTATACCAATCTTATCGTTAAATGTTGTTGCAACATTGACAGCATCCTGTCCTGTCATCGCATCAACGGTAAGAACTGTATATGTAACATTGATATTTTCCTTGATCTCCGCAAGCTCATCCATCATATCTTCATCTACATGAAGTCGTCCGGCCGTATCGATAAATACCAGATTCATATGATTCTTTTCTGCATGCAGGATCGCAGCCTTGGCAATATCAAGCGGCTTATGATTCTCTCCCATCGTAAAGACAGGCACGCCAACCTTTTCACCATTGATCTGCAGCTGCTTGATCGCAGCCGGTCTGTATACATCACAGGCAACTAACAATGGTTTCTTGCCTTTATTCTTAAACTGATATGCAAGCTTTGCAGCCGTTGTTGTCTTACCGGCACCCTGAAGACCGCACATCATAATGACTGTAATCTCATTTGACGGAAGTAATTTCAGTTCTGTTACATCAGAACCCATCAGCTTATCCATCTCTTCTTTTACAATCTTAATGACCATGTGTCCGGGATTCAAACCCTTAAGGACTTCTTCACCAACAGCTCTGTCACTTACAGCTTTGATAAATGATTTAACAACCTTGAAGTTTACATCGGCTTCCAGTAAAGCACGCTTTACTTCTTTCATTGCCTCTTTTACATCATCTTCTGTAAGAACACCCTTGCTTCTCAGTTTCTTGAAAACATTTTGAAGCTTGTCAGATAAACTGTCAAAAGCCATGAATATCTCCCTTCGTTCCTAACACTCATCTACTAAAACTCGTCCAGTATCCGATCCGATAACCGGTCGATTGCTTCTATCTTCAAATTCAGCCTGTCATCCTGATTCTCTTCCATCAGCTCCGAAATGCAGTCTTTCATCTTCTCGACCTGTTTTCTCGCTTTCATGAATTTATCAACAAGCTGTAACTTATCTTCATATTCTTCCAAAATCTTATCGCAGCGCTTGATCATGTCATAGACACCCTGTCTGCTGATCTGATTCATTCTGGCAATCTCGGAATAGGACATATCATTATTGACCACATCTTCATAAATTGCTTTCTGATGCTCCGTCAAAAGCTCTCCATAAAAATCATATAATAAAGACTGTCTGACTATTTTCTCCATACGATCACCGCCTGTAAAGTATTTTCCCTTTACCATGGGTTATTCTATACCATGCCTGCATCGTTGTCAAGTAAAATATCTTGACAAATTAATTTTTATCCGAATATCCTCTGTTTTGCCACTTCCATGTCTGCAAGCATCTGTGCTTTTAATTCTGAAACACCTGAAAATTTCTGCTCTCCGCGAATAAAGGATAACAATTCCACGACCAGCTTCTGTTCATAGATATCCTCATCAAAATCAAAGATATGCGTCTCGATCGTTACCCTGCGATCTGTATTCACCGTCGGATTGTCTCCGATATTCGTGATCCCATAACAGGCCCTGCCGTCCTCCAGATGTATCCTTGATGCATAAACACCCGTCACCGGATAGATTTTCCCATGCTTTGGAAGCAGATTTGCCGTCGGAACCTGGATTGTCCTGCCAAGCTCTCTGCCATGCACTACATGACCGGACAGAAAATAAGGTCTGCCAAGGAAGGTTTCTGCTTCTTCCATTTTTCCCTCACTGATCAACATTCTGATATAAGTGGAACTTACAATAACATCATGGATCTTTTTCTTTTCTATCACGATCACCTGATAGCCGTATTTGCCGGCCATCTTCCGCAGAAGCTCTACATTCCCGCGTTTCTTTTTTCCGAATCCGTAATCGGTTCCTACGACTACACATCCTGCATGTAACCTTTTTACAAGGATATCCGTTACGAAAGCTTCCGGTTCCATCGATGCAAATGCATCATCAAACGGATACTCCACCAGTACATCGATTCCCATCTGTTCTGCAAGCATACATTTTTCTTCCGAGGTTATGATGCTTTGAAGCTTATCTACATCAAAGATCGAATTTTTACGAATATCAAAGGTAAATACGACTCCGGTATATCCATCCTTCTGTAAACGAAGTACCTCGTCAAGCAGCAGCTTGTGGCCCTGATGAAAACCGTCAAACTTGCCAAGTGCAACGACGGAACCTTTTTCTGTATTGATCTGTATATCTTTCTGATTAAAATAATGCTGCATTGTCTTCTATCCTATCATCTATCTGTCTCTGCATTCTTCGGGAACATCTTTACCGGCCTGCAGATGCTCTTTTCCTTTTCATATCGGTATATCGCTGCAAAGCTGTCCGTTTCATCATAGACACGGATGCCCGGAACATCTGTAACCGTTTCAGGACTCACAGCTTCCGCAAACTGGGAAAGCTGAAGTTTATTTCCATTTCTTAACAGTTTTCTTGCATATTCATCTGTACCGATATGAAGCTCCGGATACTCCGGCAGCAATAGTTCTTTCTTCATTACATATGAAGCGATCGTTCCCTGATCTCTCGCCTGCTCGATCTCCGCAAGTGTCAGGCTGTCTTCAACCCTGAAGTTTTTCACTTCAGTACGGACCAACTTCTCCATGACTGCTCCGCAGCCAAGCTTTTCTCCGATATCCCGGCATAAGCTTCTGATATACGTTCCCTTGGAACAATGTATGGTAAATGTAACCCTTGGAAGCGACACATCCTCTATCTTTACCTCAAAGATTGTTACCTCTCTCGGACTCCGTTCGATCTCAATTCCCTGTCTGGCATATTCATAGAGCTTTTTGCCGTTTACCTTGATAGCCGAATACATCGGCGGTATCTGGTCATAAGTACCGATAAAGCTGTTTACCGTTTCTATTACCGATGCTTCGTCCGGGATATCTGCTGTCTCTGTAAGGACTTTTCCTGTTACATCCTCTGTATCTGTTGTCTTTCCGAGCAGCATGACACAACGGTATGTCTTATCCTTATCGATCAGCATTTCGCTTAATTTTGTTGCCTGTCCAAGACACACCAAAAGCACACCTTCCGCCATCGGATCAAGTGTGCCTGTGTGACCGATCTTCTTCTGTTTTAAAATACCACGAAGCTTGGCTACTACATCAAATGATGTATAGCCCTGCTCCTTGTATACATTCAAAAAGCCGTCTAGCATAACTGTTCCTTAATCTCCTCTATCACGCCGGCAAGGATCTCTTTGATATCTCCCTTCATGCTGAAACCTGCAGCACGAACATGACCACCGCCGCCATGATTGCAGGATATCCTGCTTACATCAACGATATTATTCGACCGAAGTGAAATCTTGTATTCATCTTCTCCTGTCTGATAGATAAATACCGCCGTTTCCGTTCCCTCTGTGATCCGAAGCTGATCAACGATACCATCCGTATCGATCTTGCCTGCACCACTTTTTCGGAAATCCTCTGTCTCAAGCACTGTGCTGATGATCCTGCCATCTGCATGCTGCTCTGCTTTTGTCAGAGCGATTCCAAGCAGCTTATTTGCGACAAATGTCTTCTTATAAAAGGTTTCATCTATAATAAATGACGGATTTGCACCCTTTTCGATCAGATCACCCGCTATACTCATCGCACTCTTTGTTGTATTGCTGTGTTTGAATACGCCTGTATCATGTACAATTCCCATATAGAGTGCTTCGGCAGCATTCTTATTAATCTTATCCTGTTCCATCAGCTTATAAAGTGCTTCTGCCGCGGAACACGCTTCTGCATCCACATAGCATACCTCACCAAATCCCGGATTGGAGATATGATGATCCACACACATTGTGCTCTTCGCACGTTCAAAGATTGGAAGAAAATCTCCCTGTCTTTCCTTATCACCACAATCCACCGCAATACACAGATCATAGACCTGATCTGTAGGTGTATGACTGATCTTATCTGCATCATGTAAAAACAGAAAATCCTTGGAGAATTCCTCCAGATAGATCTGTACCTGCTTATCATAATTGCTGATGATATAATTATATAATCCAACCGTTGAGCCTACACAGTCGCCATCCGGACGTACATGTCCGGTTATAGCGATCGTGTCTGCCTGCTCGATCATGGTAAGAAAATCATTCTTCATTTTCTGTATCATCCTCATCATCTTCGATGTCTTTTACAACATCATCTATCTTTTTGGACATTGTTACACCGTATTCGATCGACTGATCCATGATAAATGTGATCTCAGGTGTATTTCTGAGATTAATGGAATGTGCAAGTTCTCTTCTGATAAATCCCATTGCACTGTTCAGTCCCTCCAGTGTGGAGTTTACGGAATCCTGATCTCCAAGGACACTGATGTATGCCTTGCAATATTTCAGATCCGGTGTTACAACCGCCTCTACTACGGATGTCATCGGATTAATACGGGGATCCTTGATCTCTCTGCTGATGATCCGTGAGAGTTCTCTCTGAACCTCTGCATTAATTCTTGTATTTTTTACACTGTTTTTTCTCATTATTTTCTTGGAACCTCTACCATCTGATATGCTTCAATCTGATCCTCTACCTGAATGTCATTAAAGTTCTCAAGAACAATACCACATTCAAATCCTGACTTAACTTCTTTCACATCATCCTTGAATCTCTTTAAAGAAGCCATCTTGCCTTCGTAGATCAGATTTCCTTCACGGGTTATTCTTACGCTGCAGTTCCGGTTGATGATACCATCTAATACATAAGAACCTGCGATCATACCGACACCGGAAGCCTTGTAGGTCTGTCTGATCTCTGCATGACCAATTACCTGTTCTTCAAAGATAGGATCTAACATACCCTTCATTGCAGACTCAATATCTTCAATTGCATTGTAGATGACTCTGTATAAACGAACATCTACACCTTCTGTCTCTGCTGTCTCTTTTGCTCTTGCATCCGGCCGGATATTGAAACCGATTACGATCGCATTAGATGCGGATGCCAGAATGATATCTGACTCGTTGATCGCACCAACACCGGAATGGATACATTTTACTGCAACTTCATCATTTGAAAGCTTTAACAGACTCTGCTTAACAGCCTCTACAGAACCCTGTACATCAGCTTTGATAATGATGTTCAGTTCCTTGACATTACCTGCCTGGATCTGGCTGTACAGATCATCCAGTGACATTCTGGATTTCGTCTCAGCAAGCATCTTCACTCTGCTCTGCGAAATGTATGTCTCGGAAATCTGTCTTGCCTCCTTCTCATTATCAACCGCCATAAAGATCTCACCGGCTGATGGAACTGTATCCAGACCAAGGATCTGCACCGGAGTGGATGGAGTTGCTTCTGTTACACGGACACCTTTTGAATTGTGCATTGCACGAACCTTACCATGGGAAGATCCGACTGCAAGATAATCTCCTACATGAAGTGTACCCTTCTGCACTAACATAGTTGCAACAGGACCACGTCCCTTATCAAGCTCTGCTTCGATTACGATACCACGGGCATTTCTGTTTGGATTTGCCTTTAACTCAAGAACCTCTGCAGTTAACAGGATCATCTCAAGCAGATTATCCAGTCCTTCACCTGTATGTGCGGAAACCGGACAGAAGATCGTTGATCCGCCCCAGTCCTCAGGGATCAGTTCATATTCTGTAAGCTCCTGCTTTACACGCTCGATATTTGCACTTGGTTTATCGATCTTATTGATCGCAACGATGATCTCGATACCGGCTGCCTTTGCATGGTTAATAGCCTCTATCGTCTGTGGCATAACACCATCATCTGCTGCTACAACAAGGATAGCAATATCGGTAGACTGTGCGCCACGCATACGCATAGCTGTGAACGCCTCATGTCCAGGTGTATCTAAGAATGTGATCGTCTGTCCGTTGATCTCTACCACAGATGCACCAATCGCCTGTGTGATACCACCGGCCTCGGCTGATGTTACATTTGTCTTACGGATCGCATCAAGAAGGGATGTTTTACCATGGTCAACGTGACCCATAACGCAGACAACAGGTGGTCTGGAAACCATATCCTTCTCGTCTTCTTCATCCTCTTTTAAGAGCTCCTCGATCACATCAACTTTTTCTTCCTCTTCAGCAATACAATTATATTCCAACGCGATCTCTGCTGCTGCTTCAAAGTCTAACTCAGAGTTCACGTTATACATCTTACCTGCAAGGAAGAGCTTCTTGATCAACGCATTTACAGGCTCTTTGATAATGTCTGCAAGTTCTTTGATCGTTACAACCTCCGGAAGTGTGATCGTACGGATCGTTTCCTTATCCTCTGCCTGCTGCTGTGGCTGCTGTGGCTGATGATGCTTGTTTCTGACATTTTTAGCCAGTCTGCTGATATCTGCCTCAACCTCTTCCGGAGATCTTCTGTTGCCCTTACGAGGCTTATTCTTATCTCTGTTATAATTGTCTCTGTTCTGGCTCTTTAAATCTTTGCCCGGCATCTCTTTTGCTTCAAAATCCTTACGGGTATTTGCTTTTGGACTTCTTCTCTGATTGTTATTATTATCATCCTCGTCATCCTTGCCAAATCCCATCGGAGTATTGTTTCTGTTATTGTTGAACCGGTTGTTTCTGTTATCCGGTCTGTCACCGAACTTCGGCTTGTCAAAGCTGCCCTGACGATCTCCATTGCCTGAAAATCTGCCACGATCCTGACCACCACGGCCATTGTTTGAGAATCTTCCTCTGTCCTGACCATTTCTGTCATTGTTAAATCTCGGTCTGTCAGAATTATTTCTGTCACCGGAATTATTGTATCTTGGTCTGTCATTGTTATTTCTGTCAATGTTATTTCTGTCAGTGTTGTATCTTGGTCTGTCGGAATTGTTTCTGTCATTACCGTTTCTGTCATTATTATATCTCGGTCTGTCAGAATTATTTCTATCACCATTTGTAAATCTTACACGGTCACCGTTATTTCTGTCGTTGTTATATCTTGGTCTGTCATTTCCCTGCTTGTCGCCAAATCTTGTCTTATCAGAATTCATACGCTCACTATTGTTAAATCTTACTCTCTCATTATTTTGTCTGTCGGAATTATTTCTGTTTCTGTCATCTCTGACAAATCTCGTATGTCCCTCATCTTTACCCTGTTTCGGCTTATTCGCTTCCCCTGTAGCCGGTCGATCATTTCTTACAGCCGTTTTCTTAGGCTCTTCTTTTACAGAAATCTCTTTCTGAACCTTTTCCGGTGCTGTCTTTGCCGCCTTTACGTCCTCCGACTTCTTTTCCGGTACAGGCTTTGCTGCCGGCGCATCTGCTTTCTTTGTACCGGTTCCGCATGCCTTCTTAACGATATTGATCATATTCTCATCAACAGCCGACATATGGCTCTTGATCTCGATACCATTTTTGCCAAGGATTGCTTTGATTTCATTGTTGCTTATATTCAGCTCTTTTGCCAATTCGTGTACTCTCAGTTTCGTCAAAAGTTACACCTCCATATTTTCACTCAAACTCATGTATTTTATGATCTGTTTCGCAAATCCTTCATCTAAGATCGCGATCGACGTCCGGAATTCTTTTCCAACGAATTTTCCCAGACTGTCTTTGTCTCCAAATTCAAAATATGGAATCTCATAAAAATTACATTTTTGATCAAATAGTTTCTTTGTATTATGGGCTGCATCACATGCCACGATCACAGCACATGCGCTTCCGTTTTTTACGGCCTTTTCTACTGAAAAGTTTCCGCTTACCAGCCTTCCGGCCTTTGCACATAAGGAAATCATGGAATAAATCTTCTTACTGTTCAATTGCCTCTAACTCCTTATCCAGTTTCTCATAAACCTCTTTTGGAATCTGCATCTTGAATGAGCGTTCCAGAGATTTACTCTTCATAGCTTTTTTCAGGCACTCTGCCTTACGGCATATATATGCCCCCCGTCCATTCATCTTGCCGGTCAGGTCGATCGCAAAATTATTCTCATTATCCTTCACGATACGGATGAGTTCTTTTTTCGGTATCATCTCATTACAACCAAGGCACTGTCTGAGCGGTATCTTCTTTGCCATAACATCACTTCCTATGCTTATATATTTATCTCCGTTCCAATCGGCATGGTACCCGGTCAGAACTTCATTTTATTCTTCGTCTTCTTTTACTTCTTCTGCATCCTGCTGCTCCAGAGATTCTTCATAAGAACCATCAACGATATCGTCAATATTGTCAAATGCTTCTTCCTGCTCCGGCTCTTCGTAGTCATCATTTTCTTCTGAGAAATATCCCATCTCTTCTGCCTGTGACTCACTCTTAATGTCGATCTTATATCCTGTCAGCTTTGCAGCAAGTCTTGCATTCTGACCTTTCTTACCGATTGCAAGTGATAACTGATAATCCGGTACAACGACAAATGCGCTCTTTTCATTCAGATCTACATCAACTGCAATAACCTCTGATGGACTTAATGCATTCTTGATGAAGATTGCCGGATTCTCATCCCAACAAATAATATCGATCTTCTCACCGTTCAGATCTTCTACTACGTTGTTAACACGGCTTCCATTTACACCTACACATGCACCTACCGGATCTACATTCTCATCATGAGAATAAACAGCGATCTTGGAACGGGAACCGGCCTCACGGCAGGAGCTCTTGATCTCTACTGTACCGTCTGCGATCTCGGTTACTTCCTTTTCAAATAAACGCTTTACCAGATCAGGATGTGTTCTGGATACTGTGATCTTAGGTCCTCTGGAGCCTTTCTTTACTTCTGTTACATATAATTTGATACGGTCACCTCTGTTATATACTTCGCCGGGAACCATCTCAGACTCTTTTAATATTGCTTCTGTCTTATCATCCAGACTGACATTGATGTTGTTTCCAACATATCTCTGAACGATACCTGTGATGATATCCTTCTCTTTTGTATAGAAGTGATCGTAGATCGCATCTCTTTCGCTCTCATTAATTGCCTGAACGATTACATTTCTTGCTCTCTGTGCTGCGATTCTTCCGAAATCCTTTGTTGTGATCTCGATGTTGATGATATCTCCGAGATCATATTTGGAATTCATCATCTTAGCTTTTTCCAGAGAAATCTGTGTCGCAGGTCTTTCAACCTCTTCTACAACCTCTTTCTTCGCATATACATGAAACTCACCGGTCTCACGATCCATAACAACATCGATATTCTCATCGGTATCAAAGTCCTTCTTGCAGGCCGCCTTTAAGGATCTTTCGATCGCATCCAGCAGAATATCCTTGCTGATGTTTTTCTCCTTTTCTAATTGATTTAATGCTTCGATAATTTCTGACACTTTTTTATCCTCCCGCTTCTTTTATTAATATACAAATGCAAGTCTTATCATCGATATATCTTTTCTTGCAATCTTCAGTTCTTTCTCATCTTCTGTCAAAATGGTAACTGTTTCTTCATCGTACGCTGTAAGTTCACCTTCAAAATCTTTACAGTTATCGATCTTGGTATATGTCTTGATCTCTACGATCTTGCCAATACTCCGTTTAAAGTCATTTTCCTTCTTTAATGGTCTTGTAAGCCCCGGAGAGCTGACCTCAAGAATATAGGCATCCTTAATGAAGTCATCTGCATCCAGCAGATCACTCATGGCTCTGTTCACGATCTCACAATCTCCGATCGTTATTCCACCTTCTTTATCTGCATAGATCCGCAGATAATAATCACTGCCTTCTTTTACATATTCCACATCAACCAATTCAAGGTTATTTGCTTCAATGATCGGCAGAACCATCTCTGTTGCTTTTGCTTCAATATCTGTTTTCTTCGTAGCAATACCACCTTTCTACAAAAACTAAGAGTGGGCCAAAACCCACTCTTAATAGTTACCATAATCTTACTAAAACAAGATTATAACACGTTATAAGGAAAATGCAAGTATTTTTTATCGCATACCCTTCGCTCTCAGCTCATCTTCCTTCGCATAACGATCCAGAATCTTATTTGCCTTTCGGTCATCGATCATATACTTATTGCTGATTGCCTGTTTGATGATCTCATCCAGTGCCATTTCCCTTAAATAAGCATCCTTGATATTAATGGACGCAATCTCTCGGTATGCTCCCATCTTTCTGGTCAAGGTTCCATACTCATAAGGAATCAGCTTCTCGATCATATTACGGATCTCCTTTGCTACATTTGAACTGTAGCCTCCTGTTGTGACCCCTATCACCAGGTCTTCACGCATAACAATTCCGGGGAACAGGAAGCTGCTGACATCCTTGTTATCTGCTACATTGACCGGAATATTATGTTCGTTACAATACTTTCCGATCTTAGCATTTACATCATCCCTCTTAGTCGCTGCAATTACCATATCTGCCGTATCAAGCGCATCTAATGTCATATTCGACTCATGTACACTGATTCCTGGTACTGTCTTGATCTCATCGCAGATCCTCGGTGCGATAACTGCGATCTTACAGTCAAACTTTATCAGAGAGTTAATCTTTCGAAGTGCGGTCTTTCCTCCGCCAAGTACGATTACTTTTTTGTTTTCCAGATTGATAAACATTGGAAAATATGCCATAGTGAAACCTCCTGTCGCTTCTTTTCTTTTATATTACTTTTCAATAAATTCTTTTTTCATATACCTCATCATTATATACCATGCATAACACTTGTTTCTGTCGTTTAAATCTTCTAAACGATCATTACACCACGCATAACATACATTCTTTCCTGCTTCTGCATTGATAAAGTATTATTGGCATGAAATATGATTTTGTCTCATATAATAAACAGATTATAATTCAGGATTACTAAAATGGCAAATGGAAACAATAACGGAACATTAAAAATCAGGATCATCTCGGAACAGACTGCATATCCGGTAACCGGTGCGGTCGTTTCTGTCGCATCAACCGGAACTCCGGATGAAGTTATAGAGGAACGGCAAACAGACAGCGACGGTATCATCGATGGCATCACCCTTGAAACTCCTCCACTGGAATACAGCATGGAACCATCTGACAACCAGCCATATTCCGAATACAATCTGAAAATCAATGCACCCGGATTTGAACCACGTATCATCTCCGGTGTACAGATGTTTACCGACGAAAAGGGCATTCAGTCAGTTAAGCTGCGTGTTTCTGATACTGACCAATCGAGCTATAACCCAACGGTGATCGGTGCTCATACCCTCTGGGAAGAATATCCGCCAAAGATTGCTGAGGATGAGATTAAAACAGTTGCAGAGACAGGCGAGATCGTCTTAAGCCGTGTCGTGATTCCGGAAACCATCGTGGTACATGATGGAGCTCCTTCCGACCCAACTGCAATCGACTACTATGTACCTTACAAAGACTACATAAAGAATGTTGCATCAAATGAAATCTACTCCACATGGCCGGATGCTTCCCTTCGAGCCAACATCCTTGCAATTATGTCCTTCACCTTAAACCGTGTCTATACAGAATGGTATCGTGGAAAGGGATACGATTTTACGATCACATCTTCAACCGCTTACGATCAGAAATGGATCTATAACAAGACAATATATAAAAATATCTCCCGTATCGTTGATGAACAATTTGCCAATTATCTATCAAGGCCGGGTGTCACCCAACCGATCTTTACACAATACTGTGACGGGAAACGGGTCACCTGTCCAAACTGGATGACCCAATGGGGTTCCAAGTATCTTGCCGATCAGGGACTGTCTGCGATAGAGATCTTACGCTACTACTATGGCGATTCCATTTATATCAACTCTGCCGAAACCATTGCCGGTATTCCATCCTCTTATCCGGGATATGATCTGTCAATTGGCGCAACCGGTGACAAGGTTCGTCAGCTTCAGGAGCAGTTAAATCGTATCGCACAGAATTATCCATCCATACCAACTGTTGCCGCCGATGGCATCTATGGACCTGCCACTGCCGATGCCGTCAGACGCTTTCAACAGATCTTCGACCTGCCCGTTACCGGCATCACCGACTACTCCACCTGGTACAAAGTCTCCCAAATCTACGTTGGCGTCACCAAGATAGCCGAGAATACCTGATTTTCTGACGACAGAGACCCCTGCCATACCCTTTATTACGCAGAACACTTGCGTTCTATTTTTCACGTAACGGTACTAACCTCCTCACCTTCGGTGACTCGTTAAGGACCGACGTGAAAAAAGGTCTGCTCCATAAAGGTATGCAGTGGACTCTGTCTGTCTATAATAAGATATATTCTTCTTCGATACTTGATTCCACAGACAGATCAAAAATGCGTTGTTGCTTTTATATCATGGTATCTTGCTTTCATATCGTAAAAGATCGTATCTGGTTGTTCAGCAATCACTTTACCTTATAATTTAAAATGAGAACTGATATTACTATTATGAAGCAAGCCTGCCTGAGCGTTGGTACTTAGGCTGCGTCTTTTGCAGCCTTATGTACCACTACGTCGAAGGTAGAGCGAAAGCGTCTTGCGGAATAATATGTAATATCAGCTCTCATTTAATCATCAAAGCATACCTCTTGCTGAACAACCAAATACGATCTTACATTACCGATCAAAGCAAACTACTATCGTATAAAGCAGCAACGTACTTTTGATCGTCCTCGTTAATATGTATCGTGGTCGTCGTAATCGTCGAATTCATCGCGTTCATGATCCATGAACTCACGGCTGGAAACCTTCTTTTTGGTACGTTCATCTTCTACCATATTTGATAACATTTCCTTGACCTCTCTGGACTTCTTGATGTTCTTGATCTCGAAATCTCCCATTGTCTTATCTGCGGAACAGCATTTGATCGTTCCAAGTCCGCACATTCTCTGCCATAATTTACGTTCCAATGAAACATCCATGATGCGATAAAGTCGTACTTCATCTTCTTTCACACTGAAGAACCCCGTACTGATAAATAACCGATCCTCTGATAAGCTGTACTTTGTAAATGTCCATGGTAATCCGAAAAATATACGTTTGCGATCCTTCCATATAATCTCTGCCATTTCAAAACCTCCCATATTTTTATAAATCTGTAAAAATACTAACACACCTCCCGCTAAAGTTCAACAAATGGATTTTCTCATCCGGCTGTTTTCAGATTTCCGATTGCAACCTTTCCTCTTTTCCTGTAAACTAGAGGCAAGAATTTTATCGCAATCCGTTGTTTATTGCAGGGAGGTAAGAGCTGCATATGCTTAATATAGAAATTACTGAAACAAAAAACTTCGTTAAAAAGCTTTTGATGGAACCGGTCTTTGACACATTTTTGCTAGTGGAAGCCTATGTCCGTTCTGACGTTTCTTATACAATCGACGGCAGACTGAATCCATCTTTTTTTGATACGGAAGAACTGGAAGAAATGACCTCAAAGACTTATACGACATGGGGGGCTGTCAGACATCATATCTTCAATGTCATCAAGGGCAATAAACTCCCATTAAACTTCAAGATCGTGCTGATCTTATCAGACGCGAACATTAACCGGATCATTGAACAGAACCATCTGAATCTCACGACATCCGACATTGCAAATCTGTCTTTAAACATCTACTTTGACGGAGAAAAGATCTCACTTACAACGATGGCATCCATGAACATTTTCTCCATGGATAAAACACTTGCAAACATCTGGGATGCAAATGTATCTGCTTTTTTTAAACAGAATCAGATCTTTTAACCACCTGCTACAGCACTCATTTCTAAATAAACCATAAAATATTTATGAATTATTAGCACTCGACATATTTGAGTGCTAATTTTGTCTTGACTTCTATTTTTTTCTGATTTATGATACCTGTTAGTGATAACACAGAACAGATAGGGCAGATATTTCTCGCATTACACATATATAGATATTTGCGTATTCCGATTTGTTCTGACAACTGGAATAATATAGAATTTATATAAGGAGATGCATTTTTATGAAAAAAGGAAGTTTATCAATTAACAGCGAAAACATTTTCCCTGTCATCAAGAAATGGCTGTATTCCGACCATGATATCTTTGTCCGGGAATTAATCTCAAACGGCTGTGATGCTGTAACAAAATTAAAGAAATTATCTCTGATGGGCGAATTTGACGAACCGGACGAACCTTATCGTATCGATGTGATCGCAAGCCCGGACAACAAGACCTTACAGTTTATTGATAATGGTATCGGTATGACTGCTGAAGAAGTCGAAAAGTATATTAATCAGATTGCATTTTCCGGTGCTGCTGCTTTCCTTGAGCAGTACAAGGACAAGGCAACAGAGGAACAGATCATCGGTCATTTCGGACTCGGTTTCTACTCCGCATTTATGGTTGCCGATAAGGTAACGATCGAATCCCTTTCCTACAAACAGGACGCAGAACCTGTATATTGGGAATGTGAGAACGGAACGGACTTCTCCATGGATAAAGGCGACAAAGAAACCAGAGGTACTGTTATCACCCTGTATCTGAATGAAGACAGCTATGAATTTGCAAATGAATACCGTATCAAAGAAGTAATCGACAAATACTGCTCTTTCATGCCTGTAGAGATCTACTTTACAAATGCAGATGCCCCTGCAAAAGATGAAGAAGAAAAGGCAACCAAAGCTGAAGCATCAGAAGAAGCTACTGCTGAAACCGATGAAACAAAGGATGCTGCCGAAAAGAAAGAAAAAGAAGCACCAAAGCCTTTAAATACTACAACACCTCTCTGGACCAAGCATCCAAATGACTGTACAGACGATGAATACAAAGACTTCTATCATAAAGTATTCCATGATTACAAAGATCCATTGTTCTGGATCCACCTGAACATGGACTATCCATTTAACCTGAAAGGCATTCTGTACTTCCCGAAGATCAATACCCAGTACGATAATCTGGAAGGAACGATCAAGCTGTATAACAACCAGGTATTCGTAGCTGATAACATCAAAGAAGTTATCCCTGAATTCCTGATGCTGTTAAAAGGTACTATCGACTGTCCGGATCTTCCGCTGAACGTATCCAGAAGTGCTCTGCAGAATGATGGATTTGTTAAGAAGATCTCCGATTACATCACAAAGAAGGTTGCCGATAAATTATCCGGTATGTATAAGGTTCACAGAGAAGATTATGAGAAATACTGGGATGATATCAACCCATTTATCAAATTCGGCTGCTTAAAAGATGAGAAATTCTTAGAGAAGATGAAAGATTTCTGTATCTATAAGAATCTGGAAGGCAAATACCTGACTCTGCCGGAATATCTGGAAGCCGGAAAAGAAAAATACGAAAACAAAGTCTTCTATGTTACGGATGAAGTTGCTCAGTCACAGTACATTAACATGTTCAAAGAGGAAGGCATGGATGCCCTGATCATGACACAGACGATTGACAGCCCATTTATCACGCTTCTGGAACAGAAAAATGAAAATGTACATTTCTACAGAATCGATGCAGATCTGTCCGATAATTTTGTAGATGAATCATTATCCGAAGAAACAGCAAAGGATTATACCGACAAGCTGACCGAACTCTTCAAGAAAGCACTGGATGTCGAAAATATCACGATCAAGGTAGAAGCATTAAAGAATAAAGACTTATCTTCTATGCTGACCTTATCTGAAGAATCCAGACGTATGCAGGAAATGATGAAAATGTATGGTATGGCCGGTATGGGCATGGATCCTGCCATGTTCGGCGGCAAGGGTGAAACACTGGTATTAAATGCCAACAATAATCTGGTCAAATATGTCCTTGACAACCCGGATGGTGAGAACACTCCTACCATCTGCTGTCAGTTATATGACTTGGCAGTCCTTGCAAACCGTCCATTATCTGCCGATGCCATGACCAAGTTCGTCGCAAGAAGCAACGAGATCTTAAGCATTCTGGCCAAATAAAACCTTGTAATTAAAATATATAACACAGGGATTGCCCCTATACAGACCATAAGCCCCATTATAATATGACATTTAGTGAAGGTTTCGTCGTGAAATGCATATTGCCAGTAAATACGAGCGCTTGTCTGAGCCAACGTTTAGTTGGCGAGTTAGCGCAGGAGTATTTACGAATCAGGCATATGCATTGAACAGAAACCGTAACGAGTCATTGATAATGGGGCTTATGGTCTGTATAGGGGCAATTCCTGTGTTTTGTATAATTATATGAAAGTATTATTTGGCCAAAATCTCAATTCCGTGCTCGGTCATAAGAAGGGTGTATTCCCACTGGGCAGATGGCTTGCCATCATCTGTACGGATCGTCCAGCCATCATCAGCATCCTGCCATACGTCAGGCACACCAAGATTGATCATCGGCTCGATCGTAAATGTCATGCTTGGAGCAATCACATAATCCTTGCCCGGCTGTCCGATATGGCTGACATACGGATCTTCATGGATATCAAGTCCCACACCATGTCCGCCGATCTCACGGACAACAGAATAGCCTTGCTCTTTGGCAAATGTATTGATCGCATATCCGATATCACCGATCGTTGAATATGGCTTACACACTTCTACTCCAAGATCCAGTGCTTTCTTTGTATCCTCTACCAGCTTCTTCCAGACCGGATCAACATCTCCGATCATGAACATACGGGATGAATCACCAAAATATCCATTATATTTCGTTGTACAGTCAATGTTGACAATATCTCCATTTTTCAGGATTGTTTTCTCATCCGGTATACCATGACAGACAACATCGTTGATCGATATACAGACACTCTTCGGATATCCTTCATATCCAAGGCAGGCAGGTATTGCATTAATTGATTTCGTATATTCATAGATTCTTCGATCAAGCTCACCTGTAGATACTCCTTCTTTTACAAATGGAGTGATGAAATCAAGCACCTCTGTATTTACCTTGGATGCCACGCGGATTCCTTCGATCTGTTCCGGTGAACGCATCATTCTTCTCGTCGGGATCTTATATCCCTTTAGCTTCATTTCTTCCAGTTTGCTGTCGATGTTCAAATGGCAGGATTTGTATTTCTTTCCACTTCCGCACCAGCAGATATCATTTCTTCCTAGTTTCATTTTTCTACCAACCGTTTCTACTTTACGCCATAAATGTCATAATAAGCATCGATCGCAGCCTTTAACTTATCATCGATTATGACTTTTCCCTTATATTCTTTATTATATAAATGCTCTACAACCTCTGCCATTGTAACAATAGCAGTTGTCTGGATACCATATTCTTCCTGAATCTCTGTCAGTGCACTCTTTTTGCCCTGTCCACGCTCCATACGGTCAACAGAAACAACGAGTCCCATAACATCTACATCTCCCTGTGCCTTAATGATCGGCATAGTCTCCTGGATTGATGTTCCGGCTGTTGTTACATCTTCAATGATAACAACCTTATCACCATCTGAGATCGGGCTTCCGAGTAAGATCCCCTTATCTCCATGATCCTTGATCTCTTTTCTGTTTGAGCAATATTTGATGTCTTCATCATACATTTCTGCAATTGACATGGTAGTTGCTACTGAAAGCGGAATTCCCTTGTATGCAGGTCCAAACAATACATCAAAATCAAGACCAAACGCACTGTTGATTGCTTCCGCATAGAACTCACCCAGTCTCTTTAACTGTGCCCCTGTTCTGTAAAATCCGGTATTTACAAAGAAAGGTGTTTTTCTTCCACTCTTTGTTGTAAAATCTCCAAATTTTAATACATTACAATCGATCATAAATTCAATGAATTCCTGTTTGTACTGTTCCATTTTTCTTTCATTCCTCCTTGATTTCAGACCATTTATGCACCCTTTAGTTAGGCATTTCGAACTCATTTTAGCACAAATGGTTTCGAAACACAAATGGTTAATTTTTTCTGTTCCATTTTGTATCTAATTGTTGTACAATAGCCAAAGGTCTATATTTTTCGACATACCTTTAGAACAATTCCGTCCTATATTACCATATTTACGAAAAAATATATACATTAGAAAGGAAATTTTATCAATATGAAGAAAAAAACAGCACTTTTTCTCTGTCTGATCCTGCTTATTTCCACTATCGGAACAGGATGCAGCAGCCAAAAAGACGCCATCCGATTCGGTGCGGCGGATATCGGCGGTATCTATTATACCTTTGCAAATGCTTATGCCGGTCTGGTCAACAATGATGCCCCTGATTACAGCATTGAAGCAAAGAAGACTGCCGGATCTGCGGCAAATCTACGACTGCTTGCCGACGGTTACATTGATCTCTGTATTGCACAAAATGATATGATTGACGACGCAGTAAATGGAACAGGCACATTTGCGGGGAAATCGATCAGTGGATATTCCGCTATCGCCTCTCTGTATCCGGAAGCCTGCCAGATCATTGTAAAAAAAGATTCAAACATCAAGTCTCTCGATGACCTGACCGGAAAAACCATAAGCATCGGAGCATCCGATTCCGGTACGGAACGAAATGCAAAACAGATCCTTGAGGTTGCCGGTCTGAATAACGATCTGGTCAAAACCACAAACCTTGACTATATCGATGCTGCCGAAAGCCTGGTTTCCGGTGAAATTGATGCTTTCTTTGTTACAGCAGGCATTCAGACCACGGTCATTGAAGAGCTGACAAGAACCTGTGATATCCGTTTGATCGGACTTAACGACAGTTGTAAAAATAAGCTATTGTCTGCTTATTCGTATTACTCCGATTTTACCATTCCCGCAAATACCTATTCCGGTCAGACCGAGGATGTATCAACGGTCTGTGTGCAGGCTGTCATGCTTGCAGATAACGACTTATCGAAGGATACTGTAGAAGATCTTACGAGGCTGCTGTTTGAACATGCAAATGATCTGCAATATTCACTTTCAATCGATATGCAGTTAAATGAACAGACAGCAACAAAGGGCATCACGATCCCATTTCACAAAGGGTCTGCTGCTTACTACAAAGAAAAAGGGATTACCGTTGATGTACGATAATTTCTGAACATAAGAAAGGGTAATTATGAAAATTCAATTAGATATGTATCAGACACTTGCGATTGCCGTCCTTGTGTTGATGCTTGGAACATTTTTGAAAAAAAGAATCTTCTTTCTGGAAAAATTCTGTATACCTTCTCCTGTTATAGGCGGACTCTTATTTGCAATTTTCACCTGCATCTGTTACAGTACGGGATTGGCAGAATTTTCCTTTGATGATACCCTACGGGAAGTCTGTATGGTATTCTTCTTTACCTCTGTAGGTTTTCAGGCAAATCTGAAGGTCTTAAAGAGCGGTGGCAAATCACTGGCGGTCTTTCTGGGACTTGTTATTGCTCTGATCGTACTTCAAAACCTACTTGCTGTCGGCATGTCCAGGATCCTTGGACTTGACCCTCTGATCGGTATGTGTACCGGATCAATCCCAATGGTCGGCGGACACGGAACCGCAGGTGCCTTCGGTCCGGTTCTGGAAGACTTTGACATATCCGGTGCAACCACAATCTGTACTGCAGCTGCAACCTTTGGTTTGATCGCCGGAAGTCTGATCGGCGGTCCACTCGGAAAACGACTGATCGAGAAGAAGAATCTGTTAGAAACGGTTGTGCCTGAAGATGACAGCCTTTTGATCGAAGAAGAAAAGAAACATGAACGTCATACAAATATGTATGCAGCCGCTGTTTTTCAATTGATCCTTGCAATAGGACTCGGAACGATATTCTCATGGTTACTGACAAAAACCGGGTTAACTTTTCCAATCTACATCGGTGCTATGATCGCAGCCGCACTGATTCGAAATATCGGTGAATATTCCGGTAAGTTCACGATTCATATGGGTGAGATCAACGACTTTGGCGGTATTGCTCTCTCCCTGTTTCTCGGTATTGCAATGATCACATTAAAACTATGGCAGCTTGCATCTCTCGCTCTTCCATTATTTATCCTGCTGACCAGTCAGATTATTCTGATCTGTCTGTTCACATACTTTGTTGAATTCAACATCATGGGACGTGACTACGATGCTGCTGTTCTGGTTGCCGGAACCTGTGGTTTTGGAATGGGGGCAACACCAAATGCCATGGCAAATATGCAGGCGATCTGTGATAAATATTCGCCATCCGTAAAAGCCTATCTCCTGATTCCGCTTGTTGGCAGTTTATTTGCAGACTTTATCAACAGCCTTGTTATTACATTCTTCATTAACCTGTTATAAAAGGAGGATATTCTCATGTTCGGACATAGAAAAGATAAGAAAAAAGATTATAATCTGACTTACGACAATCTCGCAATTCCTGAAATTCATACGCAGTCAGACTCGGCTTCGAATGACGATGAAGCTTCAAATCCTGTAGATACAAAATCTTCCGAGGAGGAAGCGAACATCTCCTATGATGTGGCCATCCCGGAAGTTCATATCAGGAAAAAAAAATAAAAAACTCCCTACAGACAGCATATATATTTTATGTAGCAGACCTATCTGAACGTCGGTTCTTAACGAATCACTGTAAAGTGATGAGTTTAGCACCGCTACGTGAAGATAGAACGAAAGTGTTCTGCGAAATAAAGATATATATGTCGTCTACAGGGAGTCTTTTATTTATTCTTCTCTTTTCATATAGACCTGCTCAAAGGATTCGATATTCACAGGCTTGCTGTACAGATAGCCCTGAATATGGTTGCATCCCATTTCCTTCAGGTATTCTGCCTGTTTCTTGGTCTCTACTCCTTCCGCAATACATTCCACTCCAAGATCTGTGCACATCTCAACCAGATGTCTTAAAATCGTTCTGCTGGCTATATTCTTGTCTATATTATAAACCATACTCCGATCCAGCTTGATCACATCAAACTTCATAGAAGAAAGAATCGATACATTGGAATATTTTGTTCCAAAGTCATCCATGGCAATCCTGAAACCTGCAGTATGCAGTTTATTTGCAATTCTGGTAACCATCTCATGTTCCATCTCACCAACTGACTCTGTAATCTCGATCTCGATCATATCCTTTGGGACTCCATAAGATTCAACAATCGCATTGATACGCTCCGGCATATCTTCTTCCAACAGAGATATTCTGGAAAAATTACAGGAGATCGGGATCAGATTATACCCTTCTTTTTTCCAACGTATAAGCATTTTACATACATTTTCAAGCACAAAAAGATCCATATACTTTATATTTCTGCTTTTTTCCAGACGATCGATCACATTTGCGAGGTTATCCGGTTTGGCATATCTCACCAGTGCTTCCGCACCATAACAATGATCATTCGAATAGTCCACCTTCGGCTGTAAATACACAAAGAACATTCCGTCTTCAATGTCTTTTTTTACAAGCTCTCTCGTTAATGTACTCCATTTATAAGAATGTTCATCCTTCTGATCGTACCACTTCTGTTTCTCCATATAGAGCATATCATACGCATGGTTTTCCATCCGCTTGATATCTTTCTCATAATCATCCCATACATATCCGATACATGCCGTAAAATCGCCAATCTTAATCTGACCTTTCAATGCACGAACCTGATCCAGAAAATCACACTGTGAAATATTCTCACAAATTACAGCAAAATCATCATCTCCAATCCGATAAATACAGGATTTCGGAAATACCTTATCTAACAGTCGGTAATAATCGATCATCAGATTATCAACAAAGAACTGTCCAAATTCATCATATATGTTACGCACTTCATTGATATCAATAATCACTATACCCACTGATTCCAGATTCTGTCTGCGGTTTATGTAATCCATATAGCAGATACGATTATATGCTCCCGTTATACGATCATGCGTTACTTCATAATTTCGTTCTTCTGCAAGCGCCCGGCTGACAATATCATTTCCAATATACAAGGATAAAAGATTCATAAGCTTCAGGTCGCCACTGTGAAGCTGCGGATTAAAGATAATGATCCTTCCAATAATCTCAGACTTATTGTCTTTGATCGGGACAGAATACATTGACCATATCCTGTTTTCCAAAAAAAACGAATACAGATCCGAAGTTTTGTATGGGTAGTCCGGAATATGATTAATGATCAGTGCACCTTTTTTGCTCGATATACTCTGCAGTTCCCTCCGGACAGTTTCTTTATAAAAGATCTCCAGTTTTTTCCCAAACGAATTACTATTTGCTGATTTCCATTCATGATATTCACATAACTTATTGGAATCACATTCCACCAGGCAAGCATGTTTTGCGCCATAGTATTCTCCAAGTGTTTCTAACAGTTTGCTGTAATTTAAGGAATGCTCTCCTCCTGTAGAAATCTGTGTAATACTGGATACCAACGCATCCTCAATATCATAACGGTTAGAAAGAACCTGTGTTACTTTATCGGCATCAGAAATATCAACAGCCATCTCCATACGACACTTTCTTCCATGCCAGTTTACAATCCTGTCTTTTAAAACATATTCTTTTCCGTTATTGAGATTCTTATGATGCGAGATAAAACTCTTCTCCGTTGATAATAGCTTATTCGTACAGAAGCTGCACGGAAGATCCATACCCTGAAGCACCTTATAACAATGCTTGTCAATATAAGAAGTATCATCTTCAGCCAGACCGACACCAAGCTTGGCTGCCTTATTCATATATTGCAGCTTATAAGAATTCATCTCCGTTACATATACAACATCCGAGATATCATCCAACAGATAATCCTCTTCATCCGAATAACTGCTGAACTTGGAATTTAATACTGGTTTAGCTTCATCCATCTTCTCACAGAAAAGCATACAGCGGTCTTTGCCCTGCCGTTTGGAATAATATAACGCCTGATCTGCTTTATAATATAAAGAATCGAATTTCAACGACTTTGATATAGTATCAACTGCAATACCGATCGATGCCGAGTGCTCCGCCTTACATTTAATCGCACGAATTCCCTTATTAAGTGTCTTCGCAACCATGTATGCCGTATCTTCATCGACTACATCCGGAATAAACATAGAAAATTCATCTCCGCCGAGACGACCACTAAATCCACCATATGTATTTGCAACACTTTCCAGAACAACTGCTGTGTCACACAACAAATCATCCCCGGCATAATGTCCCAGTGCATCATTTACTAATTTAAAATCATCCAGATCGATCATATAGAGTGCACACAGCGTCTCATCAAATTCCGCAAGGAACCTGGATACTTTAGACACAAAGGTGCTATGATTATAAACCCCTGTAAGAGAATCTCGTTCCGCACGTAGAATCAATTCCTGACTCTGCAGCTTCTCTTCATGAATCGAATACAATTTACCTACAATCTTTTTTACCACACCATTTGTATCAGCAACGCCGACAAGCGTTGCACGATGCCAGAGATACATACCATTACCGATAAAATCGACCCTGATTTCAATGGTTTCGGTATCCTTAACAGCTGTCAGTTCAGCCAATACGTCTGATACCTCTTTTTTGTCTTCCGAATAGATCAACTGACACTGAGCAAGGTTTGCAGCAAAATCTTTATCATCAAAAACAGTTATGGTTCTGCCGTCCATATACTTAGATATAACCATGCTGTCATCTTCTACCGTATAGGAAAACAAGAGTTCATCACTTCCCTGCGCCACTAACTTCAGCATCTCGGTCTGTGCACTCTTTTCCAGTTCTTCTTTCTTTTTATCCGTAATATCTACACAGACAGCGCATATGGAAAAAACGCTTTTTCTTGCCGCAAGAAGCGAAAGGCATACCTGCACCCAATAATATGATTCCGGATTATTTTTATTAATAAAGCGATATTCACCAATTGTCATCTTATTTGACAACAAGGTCTCCTTAATCTGTCGTTTCAGTTCTTTCCGATCTTCTTCAAATGCCAGGTTGATATATTCATTTCCTTCTGTACCAAGCTGACCTTTTTTCAGGTCGAACATCTTATAAAAGCTCTCACTGATATATTCTACTGTGATCTTCTTATTTCCGATATCAAATACTCCGACACCACCCGCCAGATTATTGAGAATGGACTCCAGCATACGGTTCTTATCCGCTAATTCCATATTAAGTTCAGAATTGATATCGGTCAGATTTTCAAGCTGCTTCGACAACTTCTTGGTATTTGTTATATCTGTAATAAGGATCTCCCCGCACATTTCTCCTTCTTCCGACTGAAATGCCCTCCCAAAACAAAATACATATATAATTTCACCATTTTTCTTTTTTAACCGATGTCCCAGATATGCTTCTCCCCGGCTCGCCATCTTTGCATAGATGATCTTTGTATAATCCTCCCAATCTTCATCCAGCATAATATCCTTTACATGAAGCTGTAAGCGCTCTACATCTTCCGCGGAATAACCAAGGATCTGTTCAAATCCCTCATCTACCTTTAGAATCTTCATATCTCTGATACGCGCCTGATATCTGGAATATATAATTTCTTCAAATTGTTTTTCCATAACCAACTAACTGCCTCCCCAATACATCCTATAAAGCAGACAACCCAATATCTTTTATTTTACACACCCAACCAACTCATTTATATCATCAATCTGATTCTCGATCAGATACTTCTCAATTCCATCTGTAATCTCCACTGTTGCATATGGATTATTGAAGTTTGCTGTGCCAACTGCAATTGCCGATGCTCCTGCCATGATCATTTCGAGAGCATCCTCAGTCGTAGCGATACCGCCCATGCCTATGATCGGAAGCTTGACAGCATTTGCGACCTGATACACCATCCGTACTGCGATCGGATGGATCGCGGGACCTGATACACCGGCAGTCTTATTCTTTACAGCAAATGTACGACGCTTAACATCAATCTTCATGCCTGTAAGTGTATTAATAAGTGACAGCGCATCTGCTCCGCCTGCTTCCGCAGCTCTTGCCATCTCAGTAATATCTGTAACATTCGGACTGAGCTTCATGATCACCGGCTGCTTTGCAACCTTCTTTACTGCCTGTGTTATATCATAAAGAGCTTCCGGCTTCTGACCAAATGCAATTCCTCCCTCTTTTACATTCGGGCAGGATACATTCATCTCAAGCATATCAATATCTGTATCTGCCAGCCGTTCTACGACATCTATATAATCTTCCTTTGACTTTCCGCATACATTTACGATCACTTTTGTATCATATTTTGCAAGGAACGGAAGATCTCTTTTTATAAAAGTATCAATACCCGGATTTTGAAGTCCGATGGCATTCATCATTCCGCCATATGTCTCTGCAATTCTGGGTGTCGGATTGCCCGGCCACGGAACATTTGCCACACCCTTTGTCGTAACTGCTCCCAGACGGTTCAGATCGACAAATTCCGAATACTCCATACCTGAACCAAATGTACCGGATGCAACTGTAATTGGATTCTTCCATTCTACTCCTGCGATGTTTACCGCCATATTTACTTTACTCATTACAGTTCCACCTCCTCAGCATAAAAGACAGGACCATCTGCACAGATCCTTGCATTGTGTACCTTTGAATGCTCATCCACATTCTTTGTCTGACAGACACAGGCAAGACAGGCACCTACACCACATGCCATCTTTTCTTCCAATGAAATCTCACAACGGATATTCTGCTCTGCCGCATACTGTTTGATTCCCCGAAGCATCGGAGTCGGGCCACAGGCATATATGATATCACCGGTTACCGCACATGCTTTGATCGCATCTATTACATTTCCCTTTGTTCCATGCATTCCATCTTCGGAAGACAGATACACACTACCATATGGTTCAAATTCTTCATTTAAGAAAAGCTCATCCCGGTATCCAAGTACGATGGACTTCTCACAGTCCAGCTCCTTTGCAAGCTGCAGCATCGGCGGAATACCGATTCCTCCACCGATCAGAATTGCTTTTCCGGACTCCTTCATAAAGCCATTTCCAAGCGGACCAAGAATATCAACCGTATCTCCTGCCTGTAATTTTGAGAACTCATTTGTTCCCTTTCCTGCGATACGATATACCAGACGAAGCGTACCTGCTTCTTTATCAATTCCACATAAACTGATCGGTCTTGGAAGCATACGGCTTCCATCCTTTGAATATACAGAAACAAACTGACCTGCAACCGCCTGCGATGCAATCTCTCCTGCTTTCAGGATCAGACTATATATATCTGTTGCTATACAGGTCTGGCTCACAACCTCTGCTGTTATCTTTACTTTTCCCATGTATCTATGTCCTCCCGTGATCTCTTCCATATGATCTGTACGCCTCCACTATCACCACACATCGTGTACTGCATACTGTTTTTCTGATAAATCCGATATTTATAATACGCTGTTGATATCTTCGATCATATCAACAACTGCCTGACGGGAAGCATCTGCATAATTTGCTTCGCCAAATGAAGCATATTTCTCCTGCTTGTATGCTGCAATGATTCCTCTGGATGAATTTACGATCGCACCAAGTCCGTCTTCATTGAAATAATGTACCAGATCAGCAGCCTTACCGCCCTGTGCTCCGTAGCCCGGAACAAGGATAAATGACTTCGGCATGATCTTACGAAGTACCTTGCCCATCTCCGGATAGGTTGCTCCTACTACAGCTCCTACACTGCTGTATCCACTCTCTCCGATCACGTCCTTACCCCATTCATCAACCATAGCACCAACCAGCTCATATAGTGGCTTACCATCGACCAGACGATCCTGGAATTCTCCGGATGATGGATTTGATGTCTTGACCAGTACAAAGATTCCCTTCTTCTCTTCCTTACATACATCTACAAAAGGCTTGATTCCATCGGTACCAAGATATGGATTAACCGTAGCAAAATCCTCATCAAATGCTGCATAAGTTCTGCTTCCGACTGTAACCTTTCCAAGATGTCCGACTGCATATGCTGCAGATGTCGATCCGATATCGCCTCTCTTAACATCACCGATCACGACCAGATCCTTTGATTTACAATAATCAATCGTCTTCTGGAATACCTTTAAGCCTTCGATACCGAACTGCTCATACATCGCGATCTGTGGCTTTACAGCAGGGATCAGGTCATATACCGCATCTACGATTCCCTTATTGTACTGCCAGATAGCTTCTGCAGCGCCCTCTAAAGTCTCCCCATACTCATCAAATGCTGCCTTCTTTATATATTCCGGCACATAGGAAAGCATTGGGTCCAGTCCAACAACGATCGGTGCCTTTGTCTCTTTGATTTTTTTTACTAATTTGTCTATCATGTCATTTCTCCCTTATATATAAATATTTATTGCTCACAATAATAACTTCCAAGTATCTTAAATGTCTCTGTTTCATTTATCAGCTGGAATACAAGTGCCTGGATCTCTTTCTGAAGCAGGTTTCCGTTTAACTCAATATAAAACCGATAATTCCATTCTCCTCCACGGAACGGCACCGAATGGATCTCGGTCAGATTCACGCCATAATCGGATATCATCGATAATACACTCGCCAGACTTCCGCTCTTATTCTTACAGACAAATACGACCTTTAACCGGTTATGCTCCGGCAGAACTACCAGTTGTTTTCCGAATGTAACAACCTTCTTCCGGTGTCCCTCGTCCAGCACCTCATCGCACCTGTAAATATAGAGATCATTCATGGCAAGTGCCTCATGCAGCGAATCCGATACGCCATAGCTGATATCCTCAAATATACCCATTCCGGCATCTGCTTCATCCTTCCGGATCAGTTTCATGACCTGTTCATAATCACTGACCGTATTCACCAGATCTCTGGAATAGCCCTGACATATGTAAAGTTCATGCTTCAGCATGGCAAGCTTCTTTACCTTCGGTTCCTCCGTCACAAACGATACATCCAGACAATTACGAAGCTCTAATGTTCTTCCATACTGATATTTTCTGCTAACCTCCATAATACGCTTGATCAGTGCCGTATATTCTTTCTTGATGCTGTCGTCTACATCCCCGGTCAGCTTCGTTATGATCGCTTCTTCCCGATCCGGCTTATATATAGCATCCTCTGATTCTGCCTTTACCCTTGCGACCTGATCTGCAAGTATCATTCGTTCCTTAAACAGCACCTTGATCTGCTTATCAACCACGTCGATCTGCTTTCTAACTTCCTCTAATGTCATTTCTCCGGCTCCTTTTGGCATAACATATATTCAATAATATATCATTTTTTCAGCATGAAGTAAACCACTGCGCGCGGAAATGATTGAAGTCCTGCGTCAGTTTTTCAAAACGGTACAAATAGCAGAGCGACAAATGCTGCAACCAACAGCACTCCTAAAAGCACCCCACAAATGATCTTCCATTTCGTATTCTTAGACAGGAGCATACATATTAGAACAATCAACACTCCTGCCATATCGATCCCGACATCGATCATTCTTCCGCTCCTGCCCGGAACCAATAACTGATGCATCTCATCCGAACATGCATATAATAACGAAATTAAAACAGCTATGCTTCTGTTATAGAATCTGCTTTGGCTCATGGATATCTTCACCATTGCCAGATATGAAAGTAAGAACAGGATCGCATATTCTGTCATATGTGCAGTCTTTCTTATAACAAGCTCCAGAATATCTTGTAGATTCTGCATCTCCTGTATCGGATCCTGCCGTACCTTTTCCAAGAGATTTGTTATAAACAAACTGATTTTTCCGCTCTGTCCGGAGGATTCCTGCCCGGTCTTTCCTGACATATAGAATATAAATACCATCCATATGATAACCGGAATCAGATACAGGAAACGTTTTTTACTGTCTGCTGTATTGTGTTTTCTTTTTGCTGATGATGCCTTGCTGTTTGCAGATTTGTCTGTATTTTTATTTGCTTTTCTATTTGTTGTTCTTGATCCGCCTGAATTTTTAGCTTTATTTATATTTGTGGATTTTACTTTATTGGTTGAATAATTCTTCTGCATCTCTGTCCGAATCCTTTTCTGATCTGTTTATTTTACTCATTCTTTATTCTTTTACCCTACTGTTCTTTCACTTTACTGTTCCTTCTTCTGTTTTTTCTAAAATAATATACTCTGGTCAAATTATCCAAAAAATAATATTCAATCATTCCTCATACCTTTATAATAGCTGCTTTTTTTCAGCAGATTTCATATTGTCGAAAAAATGCAAATTTGATAAAATTTCAAAAGAGCGTAACTTGTACTCTATTGTACTACAAAAAGAAGATTTTTGCTCACAAAAACAAAAATGGGAGGACATTACATGTTTAAAAACAATTCAAAAAGAAAGAGACTTTCAGATCTCCTTATTCCCGGCATTATATTCGCAGTCATTGGTGCTATATTTACCTTTCAGGGGATTCGTGATTACAACAATCTGAACGGCGATCTTCTCAATCTAAATACTGCATCAGTAAGCGATCTGGCTGATGGCAAATATGTAGAGATCAATGTTGAATATGCCAATTATTCATTCTGTGAAAATGTCGAAACTACCAATTATGTATTCAAAAGAACTACAGAACAATATTATCTGATCAATGCACTTGAAAATAATGATTACTATCTCGGACTGAATGTCTCAGAATCAAAGAAAGATGATCTCGAAAAATTATCGGACTATACCTGGTATCATTCAGATACCAATCCGGGGCCATTGCACTATACCGGAAAGCTATGCAAATCAAACAATGAAATCATGGGTTATATGAGAGATTTTGTCTATGATATGTATGCATCCTCTTATGACATCACCCTTACCTCTGAAGACAAAACACTATTGGATTCCTATATGCAGCCATACTACATCAAGGTCATGACAAAAGAAGGATGCCGCACGTCTATTATCATAGGACTTGTATTCTTTGTCATCGGAATCCTGCTCGCTGTATTTGCTTTCATCAGACATAAAAATATGGTCTATACACCAGAAATTCCATCAGCACCTTATCCAGATGCATATGGTGATCCAAATACTCCTAATATGAATACCGGTATGAACTATACTGGTTCCGGCGCACAGAATCCGGGTATGAATGATACATACAGCCCTTATAATGGAACAATGCAGTACGGTGATCAGGCATATACAAATACAAATCCTGAAACCTTTGAGCCAACCACTCCATTCTCAAACACAGATGGCACAAATACAGATACTGCAAGTGGCTTAGATCCTAACACCTTTAGCGGCAATGGTAATTCATCTTTTAAATTAAAAGATTAATCAATATTATAAATATAATCTCTATATTTAAAAGAAAAATTCAATAGAAAATTAATATCGAACGAACTTCTAAAAGAGGTTGATTCCGTATAATAAAAAATCCGACTGTCAAAAATTTTGACAGCCGGATTTTTTATTAGAGTGTATTATATATTTACTTCATAATTATTTTGCCGTGCCATTTCTCATGCACGCTCATTCATAGAATAATTAACCGAAATATCTCTTTAAGAGACCTTCAAATGCCTTTCCATGTCTTGCCTCATCTCTTGCCATCTCATGAACAGTGTCATGGATTGCATCCAGATTCAGTGCCTTTGCACGTTTTGCAAGATCTGTCTTACCGGCAGTTGCACCATGCTCTGCTTCTACTCTCATCTCAAGGTTCTTCTTTGTTGAATCTGTAACTACTTCACCAAGAAGCTCTGCAAACTTAGCTGCATGCTCTGCTTCTTCATAAGCTGCCTTCTCCCAGTAATTACCAATCTCAGGATAGCCTTCTCTGAATGCTACACGAGCCATTGCGAGGTACATACCAACTTCTGAACATTCGCCCTGGAAGTTTGCTCTTAAATCTTCCATGATATCTTCCGGTGCACCCTGTGCTACACCTACAACATGCTCAGATGCCCATGTCTTATCATCACTCTGTTTGATGAACTTCTCAGCAGGTGCCTTACATACAGGGCACTGTGCAGGAGCTTCTTCTCCTTCATATACATATCCACATACACTACATACAAACTTTGCCATAATTAAAATCTCCTTTGCTTTTTTCTATTCTTATTGAGAAACGTTATCAATTTCTATGATTCTATTTTACACAATTTTTGATAAATGTCAATAGTTATTAGGAATGATTCTCAATTATTTTTTTATTTAATCAGTCTTTGTGCTGTCTGTCCTTATTCTGTAAGAAGCTGTTTATCTGTGTTCTCCAAGGAAGAATAACGCCAATGTTCCCGGCCCCGAATGTGCTCCGATCACCGGACCGACATAGGATATCGTGATCCTGTCATTTCCGAATCGCTCTTTAATAATAGAAGCAAGTTTCTCTGCATCTTCTATACAGTCACCATGACTGATAAAGATATCCTGATTTTCCGGATGTACCGCCAGCTTCTCCATCCGATTTACAAGTTCTGTGATTGCTGCTTTCCGTCCTCTGACCTTACTTACATTGATCAAATGTCCCTCGTCGTCCACATGCAGGATTGGCTTGATCGACAGCATCGTTCCAACCGTTGCTGTCACACCTGATATACGACCTCCTCTTTTTAAGAAGAAAAGATCATCTACTGTAAACCAGTGGCATAGCTTTAACTTGATATCTTCTATATACTGTGCATTCTCCTCCAGACTTTTTCCTGCATCTTTTGCCTGACATGCTTTGTATACCAAAAGTCCCTGTCCCATAGATGCCGCAAGGGTATCAACACTGATCATCTTTCGTTCCGGATACTCCTCCATTAATTCCTGACCGGCCATATACACGGTCTGATAAGTAGAACTAAGTCCGGATGAAAAGCCAAGATATAAGATATCTTTCTTCTGATTAAATAAAGCTTCTATCGCCTCCGATGCCTGCGAGATATTCGCTGCAGAAGTCTTGATATTTGCCCCATTCCTTAATTTGCTATATACTTTCCCAATATCTGCCTGATCATTATGAAAGCTTCCCTCCCCCTCAACAATAAAATCAAGCTGTAAGATCTCCAGTTGATATTTCTTCACGATATCATCCGGCAGATCACAGGATGAATCTGTCAATATAACATAATCATTCATTTTAACATCCTCCATTACCTTTTTATGGCAAATATGGTTTTTAAAACCACATGATATATTTTACCAAATCGCTATGTAAAGTATACCACACCTTATAAACAGGCACAACAAAAAGGTGCTGACATATAATCTCTTCTAATATATATATCAACACCTTTTCATTAATTCTATATTTTAATTATCTGTATGTTACCATTAAAGACTCTGTAAGTCCTGTACTCTTCTGATACATAATAACGATCACATCTGCATATTTCTTGTTCAATGTGATTTTCTTGGAAAAACTGGATTTATTTACATCGTAATGTTTACTCTTACCATTATATACACTTACTGATTTAATCGTCCAACCCTTTTTAGCCTTTATGTTCAGTGCCTTCTTTGATACTTTTTTTGAAATGTAGATATAATCATTTTTCGCAAATTTCGAAGTATATTTCTTGCTTCCAATCTTGATTGAACTTACAGGATTGGTATATTTCTTTACAGTAAAAGTTGTTTTAAGTTTAACACCTTTTACTGTACAGGTAATTGTTGCCTTACCGGCTTTCTTTCCGTATTCTACACGAATATATCCGTCTTTTGCCGATACCTTCATATCTTTGTTTGAACATTTTAACTTTTTGATCTGAGATGCCTTTGTACATCCCATGATACTGATAACACCAGATGTCTGATATGCACGTCCCGGCTTATAGGAAACGACTCTGTCACTATACGGGTTAATATACACAGTCTTACTGGTTGCAGCGCTGACATCCTTCATGCTTGTTGCAGGTACTGCTAATAATGTGAATACCATTGCAAGGGCTAAAAATGCAGCTAATAATCTCTTTGTTGCTTTTTTCATTTTTTTACTACCTCCATAAAATCATCTTTTATCCGGCGGCATTCTGACCTCTCATCTGTATGCCCCAAATTTAGTTTTATTTTATACTATTTCCCATTTTTTTACAATAGGGACAACTTATTTTAATCCTAAATTAATGTACCTTATTCATCTTCTCCATACCATTTAAAGAAACGTTTTGCATACTTCTCTGCCTTATTTCTTGAGAAGTTAAATCCACGGATCGCACCTTTTTCTTTATAGGTATCCCGAATTCCATTAAAATACCATTCCATTCTGTCATACGAGAAGCCCTTGATATCCTTATAATTATTATATTTGTTATAATAATCGTCATATTGGTAGTTATCGTACTCGTAGTAATCATCATCCTGTCCCGTCATATAGTTATCTACGATGAACTCATATACTTCTTCCGCTCCATCTGCGCCAAGTGACGTCACATACCGGAAATCCACATCCTTCGGATCCTGATTTTCCAGATTATATCTGGCAACCAGATAAGCCGGGCGAAGGAATGATACAATAATATATACAGTAACGATCACAAACATCGAATAACGCACCAGTGGAAAACGGTCAGTATAGATTCTGACAATCACGCCTGCAAGTACCACAGCAAGAACAGCCAGTGCTGCAAATACCAGAATCCTCATATAAGTAAGATCATATGCTTTGATATACATTGTCATACGAAGTGCCGAAGATGCGATCATCACGTAGGTACAAGCCGACATAATAGTCAGTACGATATTAAGCACCGTACTTTTACTGAAAATTGCATGACAGATCAATACCAGTATCACATTCAGCACCGATACGAACATAAGCTGGAAGAATCCCTGTCTGGCATATTCCGCATAAGTCATATCATCCGGCAGTGACATATTATTTGTAAACAGATATAGGATCTGGATCACTGAAAACAACAGATACACCAGGGTAAGAAGCCCCATTGCCGTGATCGCAATGATAGGTTCATGTGTTCCTTCTTTTGTCTGTCTGTGATGTCTGCTTCCAAATGGTGCTGACACAATGATACCATATGTAAATAATAACGCCGCAAATGCAAATACAAGAAACCAGATTGCATCCCATGACAGGAAAATATTTCCAAGTAATGTTTCAACTGCATCTCCAAAGATCTGATCTGCACTGGAAAGCAGGCTGATCATTACGAACAGCAACGGAATCGCAACGACAACACCGATCAGAATATAGACAAATTTCGCACGTTTTCTTGCATTTTCATGTTCTCTGTTATATTGTCTGTAGTCTGAGAAAAAACGGTCAAAACAGGTAAACGGCTCTGCCATCTTCTCGATAACCGTAAGACCATATTCGATAAATCCCATATTTTTAAGATCATCAAAATACCGGAGAAGCCCTGCACACACAAGGAATAAAATGCAAAGATGATCCAAAACGATCAAAAATGAATCATCGGTCCTGCAAACTGATACTCCAAGCAAAAGGATACCTGCATAATGCGGAATCAGCTTCGTCTGCTTTCCAAAAAGTTTCCCAAAAGATAACGATTCTCCGTCATTTACCGGCAGATTCTTCTCATGGCGCATGATACTGAAGCTCATAAACAAAACGGTCATAACCGCCATGAATACAGCACAGATACTTGCATAATTTCGATACATCAGCACACTGTAGATCATGGCATAACCAAACGCAAAACCGCCAAAAATCTCAAACCGTTCGGGCGATACCCCCGGTCTTGATCTTCTCGGCTTATAATCGTAATTTGACTGCCATCCAAAATTTGGCGGTGTGTTAAAATTCTGCTGTCCTCCAAAGTTTGGCGGCACGTTATTATAATTCTGTTGTTCACCAAAGTTTGGCGGCACGTTATTATAATTCTGCTGTTCTCCGAAGTTTGGCGGCACGTTATTATAATTCTGTTGTTCACCGAAGTTTGGCGGCACGTTATTATAATTTGGCTGTCCGTCATAATTCGGTGGTGTTCTATTTATATCCATATTAAGTTACCTCCCATTCCATCCTATAACAAAAAACCCTACATCCATAGTTTCATGTTACCTGTTTTTTGTCAAGTGAATATTTCTTAACAACCGATTCTCTTTTTAATAACCAACTCTCTTCGCCAATCCTACTGCCTGAGATCTGTGTACTTACCAAACAATAAAAAGATACAGATCATTAATCGAAATAATAAAATATCCCCGGGTAATGAATCATAAATTTTGAACGTATCATCACCCGGGGGTATATTATAATATTATGAGCATAACTCACATCTGTTATCTATACTTTTACAAATTGCAGATTTCCTTTACACTTGATACAAGAATATCCAGGCCCTTTACCAACTGATCATCCGGAATCGTAAGTGCAGGCATTAATTTCACTACATCATTATCACGACCTGCGCGTTCAATGATAAGTCCCTTCTCAAAGCATCTGTTAGCGATCGCAAGTGCCGTCTTTCCATCAGCAACCTGAATACCCCAGATAAGGCCGATTCCTCGAATCTGGACCGCATCCCCCTGCAAATTATCATTAAAGTATGTTCTGACAATTTTCTCTTTACGTTTTACTTCTGCTTCTACATTATTTTCAAGCATATACTGAAGACCGTATCTGGCAGCAACCATAGAGAGCTGATTTCCACGGAAGGTTCCATTATGCTCGCCCGGTGCCCATATATCCAGTTCCGGTTTGAACATTGTAAGCGCAAATGGCATACCATATCCACCGATTGATTTGGACATTACGACCATATCCGGTACGATTCCTGCACGTTCAAATGAGAAGAAAGTGCCGGTTCTTGCACAGCCAACCTGAATATCGTCAACGATCAGAAGGATACCATATTTATCACATAATTCTCTGACAGCCTTTAAGTATTCAACCGAGAATACCTGAACGCCACCCTCTGCCTGAACGGTCTCGATAAAGAGTGCAGCCGGCTTCTCGACACCTGAATGATCATCTGTCAGTAACGTCTCCATATATTTGATCGTATCAAATTCAGGAAACATATATGGTGCAGGAATATGTGTAACATCGTTTAAACATACACCGCCTCCTTTTCTGCTTCCTGAATCACTGGTAAGAGCCAGAGCTCCGAGTGTCATTCCATGGAAACAACCCATAAGTGCCCAAATCTGATTTGTCTTTTTAACTTTTCTTGCAAGTTTTAATGCTGCTTCAACTGCATTTGTTCCTGTTGGGCCGGGGAACATGATCTTATAATTCAAGCCTCGCTTCTGAAGAACTTCTTCCTCAAAATAACGGATAAATTCTTCCTTTGGCTCTGTCATCATATCAAGAGAATGGATAATGCCATCATTTGCAAGATAATCGATCAGCTTTCCTTTAATAAAATCATTGTTATGACCATAATTTACCGCTCCCGCTCCACAAAAGAAATCAATATAATCTGTACCATCCGTACTGGTAATGATCGATCCCTTTGCTTTTGTAAAGATTGCAGGAAAACTTCTGCAATATGATCTTACCTCTGATTCGTATGTTTCAAATACCTCTTTACCATTCATTGTCTTTGTGCCTCCTTAGCTGTTAAGACTCTTATTCGTATCTCAACTTTTCATCTTCAAATTCTGAAAGCCTCTGTCTGTACGCCTTCATAATGACTTCTTCATATGCAAGCTTTGGTTCCTTGATTCCAAGAAGTGTCATCAGATATTTAACAAATAACGGATTTAATACAAGAAACGGTCCTACCGTATAGGTACCGAAGAAATTGTTTCTCTTTAATCCTTCTGTCTGTACACCCGGATGAAGTCCATCACCACGGATCACATCATAAAAATAACTGTTTGAATTATCTCCATAGGAATGACTGAACTGTGCTTTAAATCCTACCAGTTTGATATCTTCATATTTTCCGAGGATCAATGAATTATAACGATGCATCATATCTCTCTTCGCATAAGTATCAAAGAAGCCCAGTCCGGTTATCTTACTTCCATCTTCATTCTCAATGTACATTTCCATGATTTCCATGGCATTACCCGTGAATAAAAATACTGTTCCTGCATCAATCTGTGCTGCAAGCTCTTCCTTATACGGCATTAATGCTTCTATCGCCAGCTCCTGCTGGTTCTCTGTCATGGAACCCATATATACAAAATCCGCTCCGCCATCCGCAAACGCCGGTTTGTCATGCAGTCCAGTGTAGATCACCTCTGCATCAGGAATGCATGATTTCAGATAATTAACATTCTGCAGCTCTCCGAAAAGATTGGCAAATTCACCATAAAGGACTTCGATCTTAATACCTGTTCCCATTTTTCTATGCCTCCTTTTCGTTTATATACTGCTTAACACTGTCTCTGAGTTTCATAGCCGTATCTGCTGCATATAACTCATGAAGTATATAGATACTGTCTGTATCATTTAATTCCAGAAGTTTATAAGCACCTTCTTCATCAGAAGTCTCTTTTAACTTCTCTTCAGGCACACCTGCCATCATCAGACGAAGTTTATAATCAGTTGTACGGACACCCGCAATAACAATATTTGTAATATTCGGCTGATTTAAGAATTCAAAATCGCAGTCAAAAATCCATGTCATGTTTTCGGATGAACCCCGTCTGTCAAAGATATCATCCAATAACAAGATGATCTCTTTCTTACCCGGTTCCTTTGCTACATACTCAAATACACAGGAGCATGCGATCGGATTCTGACCTTTCGCCATATGGGTAATTACATTAATGCCCTTTACAGATTCCTTTGAGTAACGGGACTCTACAATATTCAGATTGTCAAATGATTTCTGAACCTGTTCTTCTGTAAGTCCGGCTTCCCGAAGTGTCGTAATCGCTGTTAACTGGTTATACAGATTAAAGATGCTGTTGCTTACCATATGGTAATTTTCTGTCTTATCTCCATGTGCAACAGCCATAACATTTTTATCAAAATCAAGCTCTGCCTTATAATCTCCAACCGGTGATGCATAGCCACAAAATTCACACTTTGCATTTCCGATGTGATGATATCTGACGTAGTTATATTTCAATTTGTGATGACATTTTGGACAGATTCTCATATCATTGATCAGATTAATGCTCTCTTCCCTGTCCGAAGGCAGTCTGTTGATTGAAAAATATGTTTTTTTATTTTTCTCCCCAAGGTTACAACTGATCAGATCATCTGCATTTAATATCAAATGAGATTCTTCCGGCAGACTGCTGTTTATAATATTGAATATAAATTCCGGATTAGCATTTCTGTGAATGGAATCACGGAACAGATTCGTACATACTGCAAATGTCGGCTTTATATATGGATATATCAGTTTTGAGCTTCTCTCATCGATTTCAAATACTGCGATCTTTTTCCTTGTTTTTCCTGAAAGCTTGCTTTCAGCGATCAGGGCACTTGCAACTCCGGCATTAATATTTGATCCGGCACGATTACTTAAGACATCGTAACCATTTTTTTCCAGTGCATCAATGATCATATTACATACTGTAGTCTTACCATTTGTACCTGTAACACTGATGATCGTCTCCGGCTTTTCTATTCTTCCAAGGAAATCAGGACAAAGCTTGATCGCCAGCTTTCCCGGAAAATAACTTGCGTTCATCTTCAACATTCTCTGCATGGTTCTTGCCAGCTTACTCATGAACAAAGCAAAGAAGAACCTTACATTCTTTTTATACATCTAGCTACCTCGTTTCGTATCTGTAAATTATCATTAGTATGTCCATTTAAGCCACATATAATATAACCACTTATTCAAAAATATGTCAATCAATTTGAACTATTTATTCGGTTTATTTCGCCAACACCCTCTTTTACTTAAAAATGGCATCTGCCGGATCAGGCAGATGCCAACTTGTTTTTTTCAATATCGAGGGTTTCTTTTATTCTTCCTCATTTACCTGAGAAAGCTTGGCTGCCTGATCTGCTGCGATCAGACTGTCGATAATCTCATTCAGATCACCGTTTAAGATCTGTTCCAGCTTATACAAGGTGAGTTTGATTCTGTGATCGGTTACACGGCCTTCCGGGAAGTTATAAGTACGAATCTTCTCTGAACGATCTCCGGTTCCGATCTGGCTCTTACGGTCTGCAGCTTCTGCATCATGCTGTTTCTGAAGCTCCATATCATACAGCTTGGAACGGAGCAGCGCAAATGCCTTCGCCTTATTCTGAAGCTGGGACTTCTCGGTCTGGCTGTAAATTACGATACCGGTTGGTATATGTGTCAGACGAACGGCTGAATCTGTTGTATTGACACACTGACCACCGTTACCGGATGCTCGCATGACATCGATACGGATATCATTTTCATTGATCTCTACATCAACTTCCTCTGCTTCTGGCATAACTGCAACTGTTACAGTTGAGGTATGGATTCTTCCGCCAGACTCTGTCTTCGGGATTCTCTGTACACGGTGAACTCCACTCTCATATTTCATCTTGGAATATGCACCATCACCTGTGATCATAAATACCGCTTCCTTGAAACCACCGATTCCATTCTCATTTACACTCATCAGTTCTACTTTCCATTTGAACTGATCAACGTATTTCTGATACATTCTGTAGATCTCATATGCAAATAATGCGGCTTCATCTCCGCCCGCACCTGCACGGATCTCGACGATAACATTCTTGGAATCGTTCGGATCTTTTGGAAGAAGCAGAATCTTTAATTCATTTTCCGTCTTTTCTACTGTTGCCTTTGCTTCATTTAATTCTTCCTTCGCCATTTCACGAAGCTCTTCATCATTTTCTTCTTCAAGCATAAGCAGACTGTCTTCGATCGTCTGCTTTGCATCCTTATATTCTTTATATTTCTCGACGATAGGAGTCAGTTCGCTCTGCTCCTTCATTAATTTACGGAACTTGTTCTGATCAGATACGATGTCCGGATCCGTCAACTGGTTATTTAATGTATCAAGTCTGTCTACTAAATCTTCTAATTTATCAAACATAATAATCCTCCTGCAGCACATGCTCATTTCCTGTTCATGTGTCTGTTAATATATCCAGCCTTTTTTCAGGCTTTTCTTCCAATTACAACCCTGTCATTTTCTGCGAGGTCTTTCACTACGCGTACATCTTCAAAATGCTTATCTACAAGGAGCTGCTGCACATCATGTGCCTGATGATTACCAATTTCAAATAAAATATATCCTTTTTCATTTAAATAACTCTCCGCATTCTCTATAATTGCTCTGTAAAACTTCAATCCGTCCGCATCGCCGTCCAATGCCAGCCTCGGCTCATAATCCCGAACCTCCGGCATCAATCCATCGATCACTTTGCTCTCTATATATGGTGGGTTGGACAGGATCATATCATATCTTTTATCTATCTTATCAAATAAATCTGATTTTATAACAGTATAATCAGATACTTCTAATCGTTTCGCATTTTTTGTCGTAAGTGCGATCGCGGAATCTGAGATATCACATAGATCTATATGAATATCCTGATTCATAAGTGCTACCGACAATCCGATGCACCCGGAACCACAGCACATATCCAGCACAGACATCTTATCAGAATGTATGTCCTGAATCAAGCGGTTTGCCTGTTCCACCAGAACTTCTGTGTCAAATCTTGGAATCAGTACATCCGGTGCAGTCTCAAAATCATACCCCATAAAGCACTGTATGCCTGTTATATATTGTAACGGAATACGTTTTGACCTTTTATCGATCAACGCTTCATAGGAAGAACGGATCGTTTCGGTAACATCTTCCTGCCGATTCATAATATATGCCATCTTATCCTGCTTTGATACAAAGAGCCATAATAACTCTGCATCGATATCTGCATCCGGCACATTATGTTCGTTCAGTTTTTCTTTTCCTGCTGTTACAAGCTGATACTGAGTCATACGTCTATTTCCTTTTACATTCACTGGCATCATTTCAACTTCTTAATCTTCGATCTCTCCACGCTTCATAGCGTCCTGATAAGCACGCCAGTCGATCACCGCTTCTACCGAACGAATTGCCACCTCACACATCTCAAGATCCGGTTCCTTCGTCGTAAGACGCTGTACCCACATACCGGGTACACTTAATATATTCGCAAGCTTTGAGTCACTTCTGCCTGCAAACATGATAAATTCATACGAGATTCCCGCAATAATCGGAACCAGAAGTACACGCGACAGCAAGCGCAGCCACATAGACTTCACATTTATAAACATAAATACAATAATGCTTATGATCATAACGACTACCAAAAAACTGGTTCCACAGCGTTTATGGTATCTGGAATGTTTCTTTACATTTTCCGGAGTCAGCGGATCGCCTGCTTCAAAACAGTTGATTGTCTTATGCTCTGCACCATGATACATAAATACACGTTTGATATCCTTCATCAATGATATTAATACTACATATGCAAGAAAGATCACCAGGCGAAGCACACCTTCCGCTACCGCTATCAATGCATTGCTTTTTGTCACATGCTCAAGCAGTCCTGCAATAAATGCCGGAAGCAGCATGAATAATGCGATTGCAATGGCAAGTGATACAATAACGGTTCCGATCATCATCAGATCATCTCCTGTACTGCTTTCTTTTTTATTGTTTTTACTGCCGTTCTCACCTGAACCGCTTCCATTATTACTTTCTGTATCTGACAACCTGGAATCATCTTTATTTTCACTCTTTCCAGCCGGTTCTTCCTCTTCATAAAAATCGGCTGAATATGTCAGCGTTTTAACTCCAATTACCAGCGACTCAAAGAAATTAACCACTCCACGAAGGATCGGCAATTTCAGGATTTTATATTTTTCACCTATCGGTGTATAGCTTTCAACTTTAACTTCAATTTCCTGATCCGGCTTTCTGACTGCTACTGCGTACTGATCCTCGTATTTCATCATTACGCCTTCGATCACCGCCTGACCACCTATTCTGGCTCTTTTCAAATTCTATACCTCGTTAAATTGTTTCCTAAAACAAAAATAGGCTGAGATTAAAAGCTTTAACCTCAACCTATCATCCTTTTTATTAGTTTGACTGTGAAACACCGTACTTACGGTTGAACATATCAATTCTACCACGAGCCTTAGCTGCCTTCTGCTGGCCTGTATAGAATGAATGACACTTTGAGCAAATTTCTACATGAATTTCTTCTTTTGTAGAACCTGTAACAAATTCGTTTCCGCAGTTACATACAACCTTTGCCTGATAATAATTTGGATGTATTCCTTCTCTCATTTAATCTCACCTCTTTATTATATTATTGATATATGAGAATAGGCCATCAGCCTCACTTCTTCATAAAACACAGCTTTTGTATTCTAACACAAACCGACATAGAAATGCAAGTGTTTTTTTATTTTCTTAACAATGATTTTTTAACATAATAGATAAACTCTTTATTATTCTTGGTTCGGACGAATAATTTCAGTACATCCTCCAGCATATCCTCTGCCTTATTACCGGATAAGATCTTATGAAGTGCGTATACAACTTCCTGTTCTTCCGGTGATAATAACAGATCATCCCGTCTGGTACTGGATTTTGCAATGTCGATTGCAGGGAAGATTCTCTTTTCTGCGAGCTTCCGGTCAAGCACCAGTTCCATATTACCGGTTCCTTTGAATTCCTCGAATACGACATCATCCATCTTGCTTCCTGTCTCAACCAGCGCTGTCGCAAGGATCGTAAGACTTCCACCCTCACGCATATTACGGGCAGCACCAAAGAATTTCTTCGGCATATGTAACGCCGCAGGATCAAGACCACCGGATAAGGTTCTTCCACTTGGTGGAACTGTAAGGTTGTACGCTCTTGCAAGTCTTGTAATACTGTCTAATAAGATCACGACATCTTTCTTCTGCTCTACCAGTCGTTTTGCACGTTCGATCACCATTTCCGATACACGCTTATGATGCTCCGGCAGCTCATCAAATGTCGAATAAATAACTTCTACATTCGGTCCCTCTATGGATTCCCTGATATCCGTTACTTCCTCCGGTCTTTCATCGATCAGAAGTACAAGCAGATGGATCTCACTATATCTGGTACTGATGCATTTTGCAATCTGTTTGATTAATGTCGTCTTACCTGTCTTTGGTGGGGAAACGATCATTCCACGCTGTCCTTTACCGATCGGTGATAACAGATCGATCATACGGATCGGAATCGGGCTGTCTTCTCCATCCATATTAATGCGTTCATTTGGAAAGATTGGTGTCAGATCTTCAAATGCTTTTCTTCCTGCTATACTTGCAGGGCTTTCTCCATTTACAGAAGCCACATATAATAATGCACCAAACTTCTCCCCCTGCGTCTTTACACGGATATTTCCGGTTATGATATCTCCGGTCTTAAGTCCAAATCTACGGATCTGCGCCGGTGACACATAGATATCCTGATCTCCCGGCAGATAATTTGCACTTCTTATAAAACCATAGCCTTCCTGCATTACCTCCAGAATTCCATGTGCCATCTTGCCACTGTCAAGCTCCGGTCCGTTTGATTCCTGCTGAGAAAGCGAGTTCTCCTGTCTGTTCTCAGATTTTATCTCCGTTCTTACCTCTGTATCAAAGCCCGGATTTTTTTCTTCCATAACCGGCTTTTCATAAGTCTCTTTCTTATCCGTTATTGCAGTTTTTTCATAAGCTGTCTTCTTGTCTGCCATCACAGATTTTTCAACAGCCGTCTTTTCCGTATTAACTTCCTGCTTTGTCTGTTCAGCTACAACCTGCTTGTTCTCCTGATCAGTGTCTTTTCTTGCGTTATTCGTATTTGATATATTACTTGCACGATTCGAATTATTATTTCTGTTATTATTTCCCTGTGACCGATGATCACGTTCCTGCCTTTTACCGTTCCGATTGGTCTGTCGTCCGGCATTATTTCTGTGCTGTCTTCTACCGGCTTCTCCGGATTTCTGACTATTCTCAGATTTGTTTCTGTCTGGTTTTTTTACTACATCTGCCTCTGACTTTTCCTGCTGTTCTGTCGCTTCCGCATTCTTTACCTGCACAGTTTGGTCTGAGCTTGCGGATTTATCCGTATGCTCTGTTTTCCCTTTTTTCTGTGTTTTTCCCGGCCTTTTTTTCTTTTCTGCATCGGCTTTTTGTGGTTTAGCTTCGTTTATTTCTGCTGTATGATCTGTTTCACCATTATAATTCTTCTCAAGGAATTCGATCAGGGCAGATTTGCGGAGTGCTGATACACCCTTTATCTTATGTTCCTTTACGAATTGCTTCAATTCATCTAATGATGCATTTTTAAAATCCATCTTCTACTCCTTCCGATTTTATCCATTCTATTCAATTCAAATATTATTTGGGAAATATTGTTATCGTAATGAATTCTCTTCGAAACAGGCATATCAAATACTATATATGATTACCTGTGCATCCTGTCATGTCGATATCCGGATGCCATGTGATCGTTTAAATTGATAGACTTAGTATAGCATAAAAAACAATTTTGTAAATCTTTTTCTTTTACAGGAATATTACTACATTTCTTTTGTAGAATATTCTTATATAGAAATATTACTTCATTGATTTTATGCTTTTCTTGTGATACATTTATTCTTACAAAACATACAAAGGATATTATATGAATACAGATTCTATCGTCTTATACAAATTAATTATATTATACATGCTGGATCGGGTGGATTTCACTCTGACTAATTCTCAGATTTCAGATTTTGTTCTGACAAAAGGATATACGAACTACTTCACACTTCAGGAAGCTATCAACGGGCTGATCGAGTGTGATTTTGTCTGTGTATCCATGATACGGTCATCTTCCCACTACAAGATTACAGATAAAGGGGAAGAAGCCTTAAGTATGTTCGAAAATCGTATCCCTTATGCGATCAAGCAGGACATTCTCGACTATTTTGATAATCAGAAGATCAATCTGAAAAACGAATCCGAAATCTATGCAGATTACTCTCTGAATGACTATGGCGAATATTCCGTTAAATGCATTATAAAAGATCGCAAGGAAACCCTTGTCGACCTGAAATTCAACGTACCGACAAAAACGCACGCCATAGCTATCTGCGATAACTGGCGTGCGAAAAGTGCCGAAGTATATGACTATCTCATCAATACTCTCTGGCTGTATTCTGATAATAAGGATGAAAAACAATCCTGATCATTTATATGTATTTCTGTAATACATATAAATGATTTTTTATTTCTCTGATCATATATTATTCAAATTCAGGTTCTGATTCTGCGATCCGGTCTTCGATCAACTGCAGAATCTCTTCTTTCCCCTGCTTGGTCTGTGCCGAAAACGGAATTATAATTGTTCCCTCTACAGGCTGGATCTTCTGTCTGATGATCTTTAAATTCTTCTGAATCTGGCTTCTCTTGATCTTATCAAGCTTTGTCGCAATAATTACCGGTTCGTATCCGTTTTTTACGATCCAGTCATACATGATACAATCATTTTCCGATGGCTCATGTCGAATATCGATCAACAGAAAAACCAGTCTCAGTTGCTTCGAGGTATGCAGATACCGTTCTACCATCTTACCCCATTTTGCACGGATCTCTACGGATACCTGTGCATAGCCATATCCGGGAAGATCGACAAAATACAGATCATGATTAATATTATAATAATTGATCGTCTGTGTCTTACCGGGCTGTGACGATGTTCTGGCAAGTGACTTACGATTTAATAAACCGTTGATCAGTGAGGATTTCCCTACATTGGACTTACCGGCAAATGCAATCTCCGGCATCTCTGTCTCCGGAAGTGTACTTGTAATTCCACATACTGTTTCAAGTTCAGCACTCTTAATTATCATTTCTTTTCTCCTTTTGCAAGTGCGAGGTTCAGCACCTGTTCCATTGTTTTCACACAGGTAATATCTAGTCCGTCTGTGATCTCTGTACTGATATCGTTAAGATCTCTGCGGTTCATCTCAGGGATCAACACCTTCTTAATACCGATCGTTTTTGCTGCCAAAAGCTTTTCTTTTAAACCACCGATCGGAAGTACGCTTCCTCTCAGGGTGATCTCTCCTGTCATCGCAAGATCTCCCCTTACCGGCTTATTAAATATCGCAGAATAAATGGCGGTTGCCATCGTGATTCCCGCCGAAGGGCCATCCTTTGGAACTGCTCCTTCCGGAATATGAATGTGAATATCATGCTTTTCAAAATAATCTTCACCAAGTGTCTCTGATTCCTTCATCGTACGGATATACGATAAACCTGTAACAGCCGACTCTTTCATAACATCACCTAATTTACCGGTAAGTTGTATACTGCCATTTCCGGGCATAATATTCACTTCTATATTAAGTGTTACACCACCTACAGCTGTCCATGCAAGACCTCGCACAGAGCCTACCTTATTGGTCAAATCGTAGCTGTCATCCATATACTTCTCGGTTCCGAGAAGCTGCGGTATCATGTCCTTTGTTACCTTTACAGTCTCCACCTGTTCTGTAAGGATCATTCTGCAGGCTTTTCTGCATATCTTGTCGATATTCCGCTCCAGATCACGCACACCTGCTTCTCTGGTGTAATGACGGATGATGTATTTGATCGCTGATCCATTGATCTTGAACTGCTTCTTGGTCAGTCCGTTTCTCTCGATCGCCTTATTGACCAAATACAGCTTCGCAATGTTGAACTTCTCATTTTCCGTGTATCCGCTAATCTCGATCATCTCCATACGATCGGCTAACGGTCCGGGGATCAGGGATGCATCATTTGCTGTTGCGATAAATAATACCTTGCTCAGATCGATCGGTACTTCAAAATAATGATCGTAAAATTTATTATTCTGTTCACTGTCCAGAACTTCTAACAGGGCAGATGATACATCTCCCTTGTAGTCGCTGCTTACCTTATCTACCTCATCAAGCAATACCAAAGGATTCTCTGTCTTTGTTTTTGCGATAGACTGTGCGATCCTGCCCGGCATAGCACCGATATAAGTTCTTCTGTGCCCACGGATCTCTGCTTCATCCCGAACGCCGCCAAGTGACATACGTATATATTCTTTTCCTGTCGCGGTAGCAATCGATCTTGCGATCGAAGTCTTACCGGTTCCCGGTGGTCCAACCAGACACAGAATCGGCATATTCCCTTTTTCATTTAAAATATGAACCGCCAGATAATCTATGATCCGTTCCTTGACTTCTTCCAATCCATAATGATCCCGTTCCAGAATCTTAATTGCCTCTTCGAGATTATTGTTCTCCTTTGAGGATTTACCCCATGGATAGTCGAGCAAAGTCTCGATATAATTTATAAGAATGCCTGATTCCGCAGCCATCGGTGGTAATGCACGAAGTCTGGATATCTCTTTCGTAAGCTTCTCTTTGACCTCATCCGGAGCCGTCAGTTCCTGCAAACGCTCCATGTATTCATCTGCCGCTTTTTCTGTATTATCATCCTCACCAAGCTCTTTCTTTATAACCTTCATCTGTTCCCTGAGAACATATTCTCTCTGGTGCTTATTTACACAATCCTGTAATTTCTCCTGAATCTCCTGGCGGATAGCTAAGATCTCCATCTCCTCATCCATCGTCTGAAGAATCTTCATTACACGTTCTTTTACATCGAGGGTTTCCAGTATCTCCTGCTTCTTCGTATATGGCGCAGGAATGAATTCTGTCACTCCATCGGCAAATTTTGCAAGATCATCGATCGTAAGCAGTCTTTTATATAACAGCTTATTTGTTCCCATGCCATTTGCAAATGCCTGTCTGAGCTTATCCGTGAGCATACGGCTCAATGTTTCTTCCTCTGCAGCATCCAGATGGTTTGTTTCTTCTGTATCTATATATTCAAAATCCGCATTATATGCTCCGTCTTCCTTGTAAAATGATACGATCCTGGCACGTTTTTCTGCCTCGATAAGAATTCGGACTGTTTTGTTCGGCATCTTCAGATATTGCTTGATCTTTGCTGTAACACCGATCGGATACAGATCAGGAGCTTTGGCATTCTCCTTCACTTCCTTCGCTGTAACCAACAGGATACTGCAATCACCCTTCATCGCATTAGCAACTGCTTCACAGGACTCCTTACTGATCACATCCAGATGTGAGGAAGTATCCGGCATAATAACAATATTGTTCAAAACGATCATCGGTCTGTTCCAGACGATATTATCCATACTTTTATCTCCTTTATATCAAAAAACCGGGATGTATAACATCCCGGCTCCCTGTTTAAGCTATTTCATCACTGTTTTTTACTGAACGCTTCTTCTTTATCTGCTTTTTCTCAGCCGGATTATCAGAATAAGTGATTTCTGGTTGTGCTCCATCCGTTATAACCTCTTTTGTGATCACGCACTTTGCAACTTTGTCATCCGACGGAATCTCATACATAAGATCAAGCGTTGCTTTCTCTATGATGGAACGAAGTCCTCTGGCTCCGGTCTTTCTCTCCATCGCCTCTTCTGCTATAGCGTAGAGTGCATCTTTATCAAATTCCAATTCCACGCCATCTAATTCAAATAACTTTTTATACTGCTTGCAGATCGCACTCTTTGTATCTGTCAGGATTCTTACAAGTGCATCCTTATTCAACAGATCCAGCGTAACCGTGATTGGCAGACGTCCGACAAATTCAGGTATCAATCCATATTTTACAAAGTCTTGAGGAGTTACCTGCTTTAAAAGTTCTCCAATATCCTGCTCTGTCTTATCTACAACCTCAGCATTGAAGCCGATAGCTTTCTTACCGATTCTGTTATCAATGATCTTTTCCAGACCATCAAATGCTCCACCGCATATAAATAAAATATTCGATGTATCAATCTGTATAAATTCCTGATGTGGATGTTTTCTGCCGCCCTGAGGTGGTACTGATGCAACCGTACCCTCCACGATCTTTAACAAAGCCTGCTGTACCCCTTCACCGGATACATCCCTGGTAATAGATACATTCTCACTCTTTTTCGTGATCTTATCAATCTCATCAATATAGATAATTCCATGCTCTGCACGTTCTACATCATAATCAGCTGCCTGGATCAGCTTCAGAAGAATATTTTCTACATCTTCACCAACATATCCGGCCTCCGTCAATGCAGTTGCATCGGCAATGGCAAACGGAACATTCAGGATCTTTGCAAGCGTCTGTGCCAGATATGTCTTACCGGAACCGGTTGGTCCTACCATGAGAATATTACTCTTTTGAAGCTCTACGTCAAAATCTTTATCTGCCATGATACGTTTGTAATGATTGTATACCGCAACAGATAAGACCTTCTTTGCTTCTTCCTGACCGATTACATACTGATCCAGAAATTCACGGATCTCCTTTGGTTTCAGTAAATTAATGGAATCTTCAGCACCTGTTTCTTCCAGTTCTTCATCAACGATCTCTGCGCATATCTGTACACATTCATCACAAATATAAGCGTTTGGTCCTGCTATAAGTTTTCTGACCTGATCCTGCGTCTTATTGCAGAAGGAACATCTAAGTAGTTTTCTATCTTCACTACGATTTGCCATTCCAATACCTCTTTATACTATCTTTTTGCGATCACACTGTCGATCAGACCATATGCACATGCTTCTTCTGCTGACATCCAGTTATCTCTCTCTGTATCAGCAGCAATTGTCTCATATGGTTTTCCGGTATTCTCGCTTAACATTCTATTTAATTTCTCTTTTGTCTTTAAAATATGCTTTGCAGCAATTTCAATCTCTGTAGCTTGACCCTGTGATCCGCCGGATGGCTGATGGATCATGATCTCGGCATTTGGAAGTGCAAATCTCTTACCTTTTGCACCACCTGCAAGCAGGAATGCACCCATACTTGCTGCCATTCCACAGCAGATTGTAGATACATCACATTTGATGTACTGCATTGTATCATAGATTCCAAGTCCTGCTGTTACAGAACCTCCCGGACTGTTGATATACAATGAAATATCCTTGGATGGATCTTCGGACTCCAGAAACAGGAGCTGTGCGATCACTATACTTGCTGATGTATCATTTACTTCTTCTCCCAGAAAGATAATTCTGTCTTTCAGAAGTCTTGAATAAATATCATATGAACGTTCACCGCGGCTGGTCTGTTCAATGACATAAGGTACTAAACTCATATTTACACCTCCAAAATATCGCAATCAGAAATTATGGATTAAACTTCCTTTGCGTTATCTACAACAACCTTAACTGCCTTTTTAACAGCAAGATCCTTTTTAATGCTATCCTTTTCTGCATCACCCATGAAGCCTTCGATATCTTCTACATTCATCTGATACTGTTTTGCCATAGCTTCCAGTTCTTCGTGTACTTCATCGTCTGATACCTCAATGTTTTCAGCAGCAGCAATTGCTTCCAGAACAAGACGGGATTTGATTCTCTTCTCTGCGTCCGGTTTGATTCTCTCCATTAATGCTTCCTCTGTAATATTGCAGATCTGCATATACTGCTCAAGGTTGATTCCCTGATACTGAAGATTCTGAGCGAACTCATCTTTGATTCTTTCCTGTACATCTGCAACCTGTGCATCTGCAACGTCCATCTTTGCATTCTCGATTACTTTCTCGATCAGCTTGTTTTCTTTCTCGTTCTCAGCATCCTTCTGCTTCTTCTCAGCAGCCTTACTCTTGATATCTTCTTTGTATTCATCTAATGTCTCAAAATCTGAAACTTCACTTGCAAATTCATCATCTAACTCCGGTAATTCTACAGCCTTGATCTCTTTGATCTTGCATTTGAATACTGCCGGCTTACCTGCTAAATCTTCTGCCTGATAATCTTCCGGGAATGTAACATTTACTTCTACATCCTCATCGATGTTCTTACCAACAAGCTGATCTTCGAATGTATCAATGAATGAATGAGAACCAAGAACGAGCTTGTAGTTCTCAGCCTTACCGCCTTCGAAAGGAACACCATCAACAGATCCTTCGAAGTCAAGTGTAACTTCATCATCCATCTGTGCAGCTCTGTCTGTTACAGGGTTATATCTTGAGTTCTCTTTCTGAACTTTTAAAAGCTCTGCCATAACTTCATCATCTGTTACTTCTACGTCAGCCTTTTCTACTTCGAGTCCCTTATAATCTCCAAGTTCAACTTCAGGCTTAACAGCTACTTCTGCTGTAAAGATGAAATCCTTGCCCTTTTCGATCTGAGTTACATCGATAACTGGTCTTGATACAACATCAACATCTGATGCGCTTACTTCCTTTGGATAATACTCATTAATTAATGAATTAGCTGCCTCTTCATAAAATACTGCAGGTCCATACATCTTCTCAATAAATGCCTGTGGTACATGACCCTTTCTGAAACCAGGTACATTGAATTTACCTTTCTGCTTATTGTAGGCAGTTGTCATTGCCTTACCAAACTCCTCTGCCGGTACTGTGATTGTAAGTTTTGCCATACTGTGTTCCAGATTTTCTACTGCTAAACTCATTTTTTTATTTCCTCCTTAAAATTATGCAAATGATGCCTTATGCCATCATCTTTTAATAATATATAAGGCATTATTTAGCATCCATTTATCATTTCGTTTTTATTGTGGGCATAAAAATACCCGCATCAATCATCCGATTATACCATATATACCGGATATATGTCCAGTCCATTTTCTATAATAACGCAGAAAAAGGTTATTGTCTTTTCGACAATAACCCCTTCCTGCTAAGCAAAAGCTATAAGATTCCTCTTATTTTACTGCTTATCTGCCTGACATCTGTTCTTCCTGTCTCTTGATCATCTGACGAACCATCTCGCCACCGATTGATCCGCTCTGAGCAGATGTTAAGTCACCGTTGTAACCATCCTTGAGGTTTACACCAATTTCCTTAGCAACCTCCATTTTGAACTTGTTCATAGCGTCCTTAGCTTCCGGAACACTCATCTTGCTTGTTCCTGTTGAATTTGAACTTGCCATAATACATTTCCTCCAATACATTTATTTAAGACTTTGTTGTCTTGATTCTATTATGTGTATTATAAGAAAAACTATTATGCCAATTTTTGTATTTTTACAGTTCACAGGCAAAATGTCAATCAAGCATCAAATTAATATGTCATCGGCTCTTCTTCGCCATTCATAACTCTTAATGCGCCCTGTGCAAGTGCAAGAAGTTCATCCTCACCAGGATATACTGTAAACGGAGCGATAAATCCGGCTCTCTTTTCCAGTTCCGCACATGTATGCTTGGAATATGCGATACCACCTGTTAAGATGATCTGATCTACTTTGCCGCAAAGTACGGTTGACATAGCACCGATATCCTTTGCTACCTGCTGATGGAATGCGTCCTGAACAAGCTTTGCATGCTCATCACCTTCCTGAACGAGCTTCTCGAGATCTCTTGCATCATTGCTGCCGATATATGCATTAAATCCGCCGTTACCGACAAGCTTCTTTGTAACTTCCTGCTGTGTATATTTTCCTGAAAAGCACATCTTAACAAGATCACCTGATGGAACTCCACCTGCTCTCTCCGGTGAAAATGCACCTTCACCATCCAATGCATTGTTAACATCAACGATACGTCCGTTTAAGTGAGCACCGACAGATACACCACCACCCATGTGTACAACTATCAGATTCAGATCTTCATATTTCTTACCATGCTCTTTTGCATATCTCTTTGCAACTGCCTTCTGGTTTAATGCATGGAATACACTTCTTCTTGGAAGCTCAGGTACACCGGATAAACGGGAGGATGGCATCAGCTCATCTACAACAACTGGGTCTACAATGTAAGATGGAATTCCCAACTCATCGCCGATCTCTCTTGCAAGGATACCACCAAGGTTGGATGCATGCTGTCCCTGCTTACCGATCTTTAAGTCCTCTAACAATTCATCACTTACAGGATATGTACCGCCCGGAATCGGCTTTAACATACCACCACGGCCTACACATACATCTAACGTCTTGATGTCAAAGTTCTTCTCTGCAAGAATGTCAAGGATAACTTTCTTTCTGAAGTCCTTCTGCTCAACGATAAGGTTAAAGCCTGCAAGTTCCTCTGTTGTATGTCTTAATGTTTCTTCAAATAATAAATTCTCGTCTTCAAACACACCTATCTTTGTAGATGTTGAACCCGGATTGATGATCAAAATTTTGTATGACATGTTCTTCCTCCAAAATTCTTATATATTTATTCCGTAACCATAACGGTCTGATTACTGCTCGTTCTTGATCGCCTCTGCAACAACTGCTGCAAGAGCGATAGAATTCATCTTTACTTCAAAGCTGTCTGATCTGGATGTCAGGATAACAGGAGCCTTTGTTCCTGTCAGGATACAACCATTCTTACTTGCTGTTGTATGTGTCAGGCACTTATATACGAGGTTTCCTGCATGGATATCCGGGAATAAGAGGATATCTGCATCACCAACGATCTTACGGTCTTCTGCTCCTTTATGCTTAGCTGCTTCCGGATCGATCGCAAGGTCAAGTGATAATGGTCCGTCAACGATACAGCCTGTTATCTCGCCATTCTCGTTCATCTTTGTAAGCTCTGCTGCATCTACAGTTACAGGCATCTTAGGATTTACAACTTCAACTGCCGCAAGCGGAGCAACCTTTGGACATGGAATACCACAAGCATGAACAACTTTTACTGTATTTTCAATAATTGCTTTTTTATCCTCAAGAGATGGATATGTCATGAATGCTACGTCTGAAAGATATAATAATCTGTCAACACCCGGAACCTCAAAAACTGCTACATGTGATAAAGGCTTACCGGTTCTTAAACCTACCTCCTTATCCAGAACGCTCTTTAAGAAGTTTTTTGTATCAATGATACCCTTCATATACATATCTGCTTTATTATTATGTACCAGCTCAACAGCCTTATGTGCAGCCTGAATACTATCCGGTTCGTTTATGATCTTATACTCATCCAGATTCATATCAAGTTCAGCAGCGATCTTTCTGATCTCAGCTTCATCACCGACGAGGATCGCATCTGCAATACCCTTTTCCTTTGCTGCCTTAACGGCTTCCAGAACAGGCTTGTCCTGAGCACATGCTACTGAAACTGTCTTCTTGCTGCATTTTGCAACCTTGGCTAATAAATCTTCAAAACTCTTACTCATTCGTTTACACCTCTCGCGATTTTTATTCTTTTTCCCATAACTCATGAACTTATTATGGGTTGCCGCTCTCTTCCGGCAATCTTTATCTGTTATCGTATCACTTTGAAAAAAAAAGGTCAACCCTCCGGATAGTTCAGGCGATCTTCGCCTATATTATAAAGAACCTCTTTTAAGAACTTCTCTGCAAGGTAATTTGCCATGTTCAGATTCATGTCCTGATAATTTCCACATTCTCTCGGATTTGCACCCGGAATCGGATCATGATAATGACGTATAAATTCAAACATTGAAATCATCAAATCTACGATATCCTCTGACTTATAATCACCTGCAAGAATCAGATAGAATCCGGTTCTGCATCCCATCGGTCCAAAATAAATTACTTTGTCCTTATAATCCTCATGATTTCTGAGATAAGTAGCTGCGAGATGCTCGATCGTATGAATCTCCGCCGTATTCATGACCGGTTCAAAGTTTGGCTTTGTCATTCGGATATCAAATGTGGTAATAACAGAATCCCCTGCCTTATCCTTTCTGGATACATAAATTCCGGGATTTAATAATAAATGATTAATCTGAAAACTTTTAATCTTTTCCATGGTTTCTTCAGTCTCCTCCTGTTTTATATGATAATTCATCACTTATTTATTTTTACTTCAAGCTTTCTGCTGTCGGTTTTAGCATAATTTTATAAATTCGGTCATAAGCGCTACGCTATTATTGATTGCCATAGCCGCAAAAGACGGATAATCCATTTCCGCACTGTCGTCTGCTTTATCTGAGATCGCACGAATAACCAGATATGGAACCTTATTCATGGTTGCGACATGTCCGATTGATGCTCCCTCCATCTCCGTACAGGTTCCGTCAAATGTATCAACCAGCCATTTCTTCTTGTCCTTACTCGATATAAACTGATCTCCACTGACTACTCGTCCGGTAAAGATATTGACGGAAAGCTCTGCCTGCTTTGCTGCGGCAAGAGCAATCTCCAGCATTTTGACATCTGTCTTGAAGATATTCTCATCTTCTTTTAAATCCGGATTGATTCCCGGTCCATATCCCAGTGCCGAGACATCCATATCATGCTCTAACGCATCCTTTGCTAATACAATATCGCCGATATTGATCTCTGCATTTAATGAACCTGCGATTCCGGTATTTACAATTCCATCTACCGGAAACAGATCGATCATTGCCTGTGTACACATCGCCGCATGAACCTTACCGACACCACATTTTACTATAACTACTTCGCGATCACACAAGGATCCTCTGTAAAACTGCATACCGGCTTTCTCAACAATATGCACCTGTTCCATTTTTTCTTTTAACTTTGCAACTTCTTCATCCATTGCCCCTATAATTCCAAGCATGTCTTAATTCCTTTCTTACTGCTTTTGATCTTTTTATCCTGCTTATTCTTCACCGATCAGCTCGATCTGACACATCTTCATCGTTTCGAATGCCGCCGCCTTTGATTCAGGCGTAACTCCTGCCGTACATCTGACATCGACTGCCACGCGAATCTCCGGATATAACGCCTTTATGATAAGAGCATTTGAAACTACACAGATATCGGTACAAAGCCCGATCAGACAGACATCTTCAAATTCATACCGATCCCAACCTGTATATCCAAAGGATGGCTTATCTATGATCTTACAGCCATCTGCATATATTCCATCTGCGATCTCCCATCCGTTTGTTCCTTTTATACAGTGTTCCACCGGCAGATGTTTCCCCTCATTCGTCTGCAGATAATCTGCCCCATGGGTATCTCTGGTATAAAGCACCTCATCTCCCCTGTTTTTATATTCCTGTATCAACTTTTTGACCGGTTCTACGATTACTTTTGCTTCTTTTGTCCCAAGTGAACCATCAATAAAATCATTCTGCATATCAATTACGATCAGGGTTCGTCTCATTCTTTTCACCATATGACCAGTTCAGGTCACCTTTCCATACATATTTCCATGCAATTACTTTTCGCCAGTCCGTTATAAAAGTCTGATCTGAAAATTTGATCACAAACTGTCGTTTCTTTGATATATATTCTCCGATCTGCCATTGATATATCCCGTTTTTTGTTTTCCAGATATAGATGCATCTGGTACCATTATCCGGGTAACCGAACTTATTTACAAAATTAAAATCCGAAAAATCCAACTGAAAATCGATTGGATCATCTTTTCTGTTATCATCTGTCTGATTTTTAGATTCATCATCTTCCTGCTTATGAAACACATAACGAAATGCTCGTGCTACCCGTGACCAGAATCCCATTTTCCCTGTTTCATTCTTTTTCTGTTCCAACATCGCTTCCCGTTCATGCACCCGATGCATGCTCCACGAATATGTTTCAATATTTTCGATAGCATATTTAATCTTTGTATTAGAAGTAAATTCGCTCTGGATATGAAAACCTTTTTCAAATTCCCTGTGTTCATCCACTATGTGATAATTATTATGCAGAAGTCTGACATTTCCCGGACTGTCTAAATATACGATCTTCCATGTATCTTCTTTGTGATGGATTGTAAGCGTATCCCCATTTATCCTTGTCTTCATATCACAATCAATATACATATGCCGGATCATCTCTACAGACATCATCATAAGTCGGAATAACGCATCATATTCTGCCAATTTGTCATAATCCTCTGCCCCATATCTGAGATACGCTTCTATCGCACACTTTGGGCACTGTTTCATCCACTTCGGATAATTTACCAGATACTTCAGATCATTGTCTTTAATATTTCTTGTAAGAATACAGCTTTTATCATGGATCACATCTTCATTTCTGGAACAGATAAACTTCACATTATCATCCGCCATAATCTTACGTCTGAGTTTTGAATCATTCATCTGTCTGCCGGAATTTCCCTGCTGGCTCTTATCATAATACATTTTCTGCCTCAAGTTCTGTTGTCTGTTATTTTCATTTCGGTAATTTTTCTTTTTTTCATAAGTATTTCGTTCCCCATATACAGATTTGTTCTCTCTCTGGCGGTAATTATTCCTATACTCTGCCAAGTTCCTCTCTCACCACCTTTCCTATCGTTTTTACTTTATAGGACAAATGTACCGTAAAGTAAAAATCGAGCTTATTGTAACATTTTATTCAAACATCTACAATAAATCTAAAAAACTCTTATTCGCCAAATACTGCCTTATAATCTGCCTGAAATTTTGCAATACCCTGATCTGTTAATGGGTGCTTTGTCATCTGCTCGATTACTTTGTATGGTACAGTTGCAATATGTGCGCCTGCCAGAGCACAGTCTGTAACGTGGATTGGATTTCTTACAGAAGCTGCAATAATCTCTGTGTCTAAATCATAATTATCAAATATTGTTACGATATCTTCGATCAGGTTGATACCTGTTGTGCTGATATCATCCAGTCTTCCAAGGAATGGAGATACATAAGATGCGCCTGCTCTTGCTGCAAGAAGTGCCTGATTTGCTGTAAAGATCAGAGTTACATTTGTCTTGATTCCTTCTGCTGATAATACTTTAACTGCCTTTAAGCCTTCTACTGTCATAGGGATCTTAACAACCATGTTTGGATGGATCGCTGCGATCTCTCTGCCTTCTTTGATCATGCCTTCTGCATCTACAGTTGTTGCCTTAACTTCTCCACTGATAGGGCCATCTACGATCGTTGTGATCTCTTTGATAACTTCATTAAAATCTCTGCCTTCTTTTGCGATCAGGGATGGGTTGGTTGTTACACCACAGATAACTCCCATGTCGTTTGCTTTTCTGATGTCATCTACATTTGCAGTATCAATAAAAAATTTCATATTTCTTTACCTCTCTTTGTTTTCCTTTTCATCCACTGTATCTTTCTGCTGATATTACCGTCTCTGCTTATTCTCTCTCAGTTTTTGTCTGTTTTATATAACCTTTTCTAGTTTTCTTTATTTGTGACATTTTTCTTGGTTATCTTTAATAGCGACAGGATTGTCTGGCTGACAACTTTTCGGCTGGCTTCGTCCATCTTCTTGATTGAAGTCAGGATTCTTCCGATATCCTTATACCAGTTATTTTGCAGATCATCCGTGGTCTTCGCATCGCATTCATCTAACAGGTCGAACAGAGAATTTACAAACTGTCTGCGCTGGTCGTAGTCCATATTGTCGATCCATTCTTTTAAAGAAGCATTTAATACACGGCATTCATCTGTGATTCCATCCTCATGGATCAGGGATGGTCCAAGAACCTCCCAACTATATACATCATGCTGCATCAAGCCCTCCTGCATACTTCGGATCACAACATATTTCTCTCTGTGCTCAAGCAGCATTCCCACTACGGAATTCTGTGGTATGTATGTGATCATCCGTGATAGCATTCGGTTGTAACCGGCAAGCTCTAACACATTTGGTTCAAATCCCGGGCCATCCATACTGCATACCTTCAGAATCCTATCCTGCAGAGTACGTTCACAGGTTGCTGCTGCATAGATCGCAAGATTTCCGCCTTTGGAATGTCCGCACAGCAGGAATGTTCCGGGTATCTGTTCTGCTGCCTGCCGCAGATACTCGACTGCTGCCCGCTGAGACGGAACCGGTGAAAGAAATGCCATATTACAATCCTCCCGCCAACCGACAACTGTTTTATCGGTTCCTCGATATACCACGCAGCTTACATCGTCAAATAATTTTACTGTGACTGCTGAAAACTGCTTCTGTATCTCTTCATCCAACTGATTCTCATAACCGCATAAGAGCAGATCACCAAATCGTCTGCTCGCTCCCATTGCAGCAAGCAGCTTCAGATCATCTTCATAAATCACCTGTGTCATGCGTTCCGTATCCCCTAAGAAACGCTCTGCAGCCTCCGCTACCGTGACCGTATGACTAAAATCATCCGGCACGATCCCCTCAAACGGTATATATGAAAATCTTGAAAATACAACTGCATCCACCTCATTAAAAGCCGATGCCTCAAACGGCAGATCACCCCGCCATTCCAGATAGTCTAATATATTTGCCATATTCACACCCCCGGCTTTATCTAAAAACCTTCTTTACGTCTCTGTCCTCTGAGTTCTCTCCGTTTCTCTCCTGCCAGCCATTCTGCTTGTTCACTTTCGTTCTCAAGTGTCAGTCCCGGAACCGGTCTTGGTTTGTCATTTTCATCGACAGCCACCAATGTCAGATACGCCCGATTGATTGAACGCCGGATTCCTCTGTGATCCTCGATATAAGTATCCACACGGACATCCATCGAGGTATGTCCGACATAGGTAATACGGCCTACTAATACGATCAGATCCTTCAGATAAGCACCTCGCATAAATTTCAGATTATCAACCGAAGCTGTGATCACATCTCCATTTGAATGACGGATCCCTACAAGCCCTGCAACCTCATCGATCCATGCCATTAACTGTCCGCCAAATAATCGTCCGGCACCATTTAAATGTTCCGGCCGTACCTGAAAGACCTGCTCTACCATTGAATCACTGACTTTTTTCGTATTTCGCTCCATACACACCGTTCCCTTTCTGTATTTTCATCCTGTTTATAATTGGAGTATTCATCCGTTATTATTCCTGTTCCGCCCATTTTACCATAACAGACGCAAATACACAATCAGCAGTCAGTCTGTCCGACAATACTCTTTTATTCCGTCTATCCTGCAATGCTCTCTTGTCCGATCTGTTTAACAACAGGTTTTCTTCTGTCGCGTACATCCATACTTATACACAGTATAAAGCATATAAATCCCGATATCGTGATAATAATTCCCGGTATAAACAAAGGATATACAAAGGAAATCTCTGTGTGCTTCTCATGCACAACAAGAAGATTCATCTGCTCGGAAATCTCCTGATCAGATGTAAATATATCCTGTGCCGCAATCGACGTATTGACGCCTGTTTCCTGATCAAAATCCGCATCAACATCGATCGATAGTCCATCTTCTGTGTATGATATCGTGATCGGTACAAGTTCTCTGTCCGGAAGCTGTTCATTTGATATCCCGAGCACATCATTTAAGATATCGGTCAGTGCCGCATCCTTCCTATTAACAGCTTCATACATCAGATTCAGTCCGAGGAAATATACATTTGGCAGATCATCTTTCATACCTAAAAACGTCAGCTTCTGTTCACCCATCTGAAACGTTCCGATATCGATATCGGTTCCGGTTATATAAGCTGTACTAAAATCCCTGTCTTTCTCCGCAAAGTCATCACTTCGGATCTCGCTGTTCTGATAAGAAAGGACCGGATATCGTTCATCAAAATGGATCTGCTGTGCAAATACTCCGAGAAACATTTCCTGCTTATTGCTCTTATTAGCCGGAACATGAGTACTGTCGATCACAACTCTGGTACCTGCTGCCGCCACGTCCGTAAGTATCGCTTCTGCCTTACTCTGATTCCTATATTCAAATCCGGTTAAGAACAAAGTATCATACCTGCTCAGTTCTTCCACTGAATAATCCTCGATCACATCCGAGCTTCCTGCCACAAAGGCCGGATAAAGCAGGGTCATTTCATTTGCATATTTTCCGATTGCAAGCCCATAGTATCCGGTGACCGTTCCAAAGTTCTCCGGTGTCTCCCGTTTATAAATATACGCTGTCGTCGTTTCCAGCACCATAGAATAACCGCTAGCTGCAGCATCCTGCTCAATATCAGAGATTGTAATGTCCTGTTTCTCAAGATCAATCTTCCGTATCAGAACCGTATCAGCTCCAAGCTCTACTGCCCGATCAAACAGAAAACGATAGTATTTTCGGTCAAGTGCTTCATTTAACAGAACAATATTATCTCCTGTCTCAGCACCCTGCCATGCCCAGCCATACGTGTACATCGTATGACTGCTGCCACTGATTCCATAGGATGGATAAGAACCGTAAGAGCTCTTATCAATGACAGCCGTCCGCTGGTCTGTCAGTTCCGCGAGCTGATGCATCTCCATTTTCGTTTCATCTGATGTAGCAACGCTGTAAAAATCCAGATTCATACATGATATGCTGTCTACACACAAAAGCGCAGCCAGAAGCACACAATATTTTTTCTTCAGACGAACCCATTCCAGACATGCACTGAAGAAAAAACCATAGGTCATCGGCGCAAACCGGGTCATCCAGAACAACTGGCTGAACGGAAGCTTTACCAATATCTTATATGCAGCAGGCGTTGTACAGGCAAGCATAACCAGTAAAAATACAAAACCGGCTTTCTTTCCGCCTGTTGCAAGCAGGATCCCGGCTATCGCGATCAGTACTGCTGCCAGTCCGAAATAAAAGCTGTCATTTCCTGCACTCAGACGTTTAAATGGATTTAATGAAGTCGCAAGGGGATAGATCAAGGTTGACATAACACTTCCATCTCCACTCTCCGACGTCACAAGCCCGCCTTTTAAAGAAGGAATCACCCATATACCCGCTGCCAGGATTCCACAGATCATATAGATAAGAGCAAATATTTTTCTTCTAGTATCCTTATTCCATATCTGATCGATCAGCAAATATAAAAATGCAGATACACCCATGATCGCAGTAACCATTAGATGCGTAAAACTCATCAATGTCATACAGACAAACAATCCGACAGCTGCACGATTGTTCTTTTTTCTTACATAGAGCCATAAGAACCAGATCACATATGGTACAAGCATCGTCGTCACCATCTGTGGCAGATTTCCCGCTGTAAAATAAATCCTGATATGCTCCGGCATAAAGAACCAGAGCAGTCCGAAGAAGGTTCCAATCACTCTGCGGTTCTCATGGATCCCCCAGAGAATCCACGGAAGTCCACCAACTACGAATATAACAAAGGCAAGCAGCCTGTAAGCCAGAAGAAGATCGCCCCCTGTAAGAAACATCAGTCCCGCCATAATATAATAAGAGAGCGGTCCCCAATATCTGAAAAGCTGGATTCCGTTATACCAGTATGGGGAGAACAACGGAAAGACGTTTCCTTTTTTCAGGCTCTCATACATTTCCTGCGACTTATAGAGATGTCCCCAGATATCACCACCGGACGGCTCATATCCTGACAGCACAAGATACAGTGCAAGCCCTGCACCTGCAAGTAACAGAATGCTTATACATATGCAGTTTTTCCGGATTCTCTTGTGACTGTCTGTCATATCTCTTACTCTCCAATATGTTTTATCTCATCTAAAATCAGGTCTGTAAGCGTCTGCACCGTCTGATTCTGCTCCATCTCCTGCTCATCCAGCATACTGATCACATATGTTCTTCCCGGTGTCTCACTCATCTCGATCATCAGGAAAATCCATCCCATTGCATTTAATATCTCCTGCAATTTTTCTTTAAAATAAAGGCATACGTTTTCGATCGTTGGATTTAATATATCAAACGGCTTTATATCATTCAGATAATTATTCTGAAAAGGTTCCAGAAATTCCTCAACCGCCTTTTCAAGTACATGAAATGGTTCAAAGTTCTCCTTTCCCTTTACCACATGCAGAACTATCTCCCAGGTATGCGGATGTACTTCGCCTAATTTTCCACCGATATAGATAGCATGTCTGGCATCCATATAAAATTTGAATTTATACTGTTGATATCTCATTCTGCTACGCCTCCTCCTGCTTTCTGGTATAAGCATCGTACACATCCAACGGCTTTTTCACTCCAACATCAATTAAGTCATATCGTATCGAGCGATATGCATTCTCGGACTTTCTGATACAGTACCGGTAAATCTCATCCGCCCTGTCTTTTGCCTGCTGTTCATCCAGCCTGTAAATCAGAATAACAAAAAAGCCTTTCTTCACCTCACCCATGATCTCATTTTGATAAAGTCCGGAACGAATCTTTCTCATAAAATGAAAGATCTCCTGTCTGCTGTAATAACGATCCAGCATATCCAGATGAATAAACATATAATGGATCGGTTTTAACGCTTCATCATCCGATTTCTGAAGCATAATACGAAGAAAATTATTATCATAGAATTCATGTGAACTGTTATATTGATTCTGCACATAGATATTCTTTGCTACCTCGTCATCTGAAGTCTTTTCAAACCCCATATTTCCGGCATTACTCGTCACCTTTTCAAGCTTCCTGTTACGTTTGTCCAGTTCTTTTTTCGTACCCTTCAGATTTTTCTCTGCCTTGTTCCATGATTCCAACAATGCAATCAACAGACTGAGCAGAACGACACTTACCAGTCCTGTTGCAATTACAACATAATATCCATGCTTTATTGTAGATGTCCGTTCCAGAATACTATCCATATCAGACACCACACTGATCGTACATTCTTCCTGTCCGACCGTCCATCTGACTGTATTCACTACAACATCCTGTTCTTGTATCATCTTCCAGAATTCTGTGATCTCTGAATATTTACCTAATGCATTCGTTGTATTCTCATTCTTGGCCCACAGCACTTCCGAACCTCTTGTATATACAAAGAACCGTTCTCCTGCGGAAACTGTCTTCTCTTGTAAAAAAGCAAGAACCTCTGCATCTTTTCCTGACTTCTGGACTGACTGAATGTTGTAGGCTAATAACTGTAGATAGTCCTCCTGATCATCCTCATATGCCTGTATAACTGCTTCCCGATTCTGTAATAACTCATAACAGATACATCCCATAAATATCATAATAAACAGGATCACGGTTGCGGATATTGAAAAAATCCTATGATTCGGTGATGTATATAATTTTTTTATCCATGATTGTTTTTTCTCTTTATTCACTGGTATTTACCTCATCTCTGATCTTCTCCAGCACCCAGTGTGCTCCTGCAAAATCATGCATCACGACCTGTTTAAAGTCATTCCATTCTTCATGCAGGTCTCTTGTCCGCCATGTTCTTGTTTTTCTGGTTGAATTAATAATTCCTGCAAACCGGAACCAGAATACAATAAAATTAAACAGCGGAAGTAAAAAGATCAGATACCATTTCCTTGCATAATATTTTCTCAAATATGGAAAATCCTTTAAAAAAAGAATAATACAGATATACAACAGGAAGTTGGCCATACTGTATAAAAAGAATAAGAATACGAGTGATGTCACAATAAGCTTCATCGGATAATTGATAAATGCCAGACAGATAATCGCAAAATACCAGATCATTCGAGGAAACGCAAACGTATGATCATACACAAGGATCCGCATGACGAAATCTTTAAAGAAACTCCTGCCAATGTTCATCTTGTCCTTTCGGAACATATGAAGCACTTCCAGTTCACCGCTCTGCCACCGCTGTCTTTGAACATATAGTTTATTTAAGCTCTCGATCGGATCTACAAAAAAGATCGCATTCGGACAAAGTGCCACACGCTTCTTCATCTGAAACCGTACCTGAAAAGTTACATGAGTATCCTCGCACAGAGTATCCGTATTATATAACTGCGTCTTCATGATCGCAGATTTACGGAACGCCGAAAAAGCACCCGACAGAGTAAAGATACTGTTCAGCTCCGACTGGAAATTACGGCCGGATAGAAATGCCTGACAATATTCACCAAACTCCATCTTCTGCAGTAACCGTAAAGCGCACCGATTCGTCTGATCGATCAACTCCGGATTCGTCAGTACTGTTCCGGTCAGGCTGTGAACTTCCGGTTCATTCTCAAACATTGTTACAATATTTCTGATAGCATCCGGTTCTAACATTCCATCACTGTCAATATGGATAATATATTTACCCTGGCAGTTAAACAATGCCAGATTAAGGGCTTTGGATTTTCCCTGCTTCGAATTCATCCAATTGATCGAGAGATTCGGGAAATCCTTCTGACATTTGCTGTATATCTCAAAGCTGTTATCCTGACTCATATTATTGACAAGCAGAACAAATATCTTATCCTTCGGGTAATTCGATTGATAGATCGACTGCACACAGGCATACAGGGTTTCTGCCGAATTGTAGACCGGAACGATCAGAGATACCTCCGGATAATGGGATAATGGCTTATATTTCTTCTTCATGATCCTGCGTTTTAACAGGATGATAAAGTTCCCGACCGTCGGAATCACTTCCATGATCAACGGAATGATGATCCATGCCACCCAGAAGATCACGGAAGACATAAGCATATTTTTAATTGCTGTCATAACGGAATGCACCTACCTTCTGTCTGACAATCTGTGGTTTCGTAAATACATAGAAATACAGGAATACTGTACATCCATAGAAAAGGATTCTGGCAAATATCGTATGTGCAAAGAAATACATATCGATGCCCCATATATGAACTAGCAGGCAGATAAAGAAGATCCGAAGCACATTTGCAAGGAAGATCGCCATCACTCCGATCATACTTACAACCACTCTCTCATATTTGTCATAGACCGGGAAGAACCAGAGCAGCGCAAGAAACGCCAGCATCTCGATCACACCGGAACACTCAAAATCAATATATAAGGACAGGCTAGTCCCGCCATTCTGGATAAACAGAATCCCCTGCTGAAAATAAGAATCATAGAGATACGTCAGCCCACCGATCACACCGGCAACAGCAGAGACGGCCTTTTGAAGCGGAACTACGACATACGGTTCTATCAGTATCAGACTGAAAATAAACAATCCCACACTTCCGCAGATATAATACCAGAAATTCAATTTTGCCCGATATAATACTGTTAATATATAGATCCAACCAAGAAGACAGACAAATACCAGCCAGTTCATCCTCTACCTTTTATCCTTTCTTTTCTTTGCAACATAGCCTGCTGCCAGTAACAGAGCGATCAACACACCTACGACCGGTCCTGTAGAAGATCCGGCAATCGACACACCCTGACCTCCGATATTCGGATTCTGGATCGTGATAGTTCCCATCTCATCCGCAGGAATACCTGTTAATTCTGCCAGACGTTTCAGACTGAGCGAGAATTCAACCTCATCTCCCGGCGTATTATCCTTATGTTCTGCATCATACACTGTATATGCTACTTTACTGTCACATTCATTATTATTTCCATATCCGATAAAAGCTTTCAAGTTGGTATGGATTCCTTCTGATCTCGGAACCTGCGTACTCCAGTCGATATTTCCGTTCTTTTCCGGCTGGATCTGCATGGCAAATGTCTTGCCGTTGATCGTCAGATACCAGATCTGAAGCTGCATACCGGAGGTATATAATTCATTCATCTTAAAATGGCCATATAAAGTATCCCCGTCTAATGCAAGCTGACCATAATGATTACACTGTTTGTTATTACTGGAATATGTAATCTCCGTCTTCGGTCTTCCTTCCCAATCATCATAATATCCATCAATCTGGATATTGCCGCCTACATGGATTCCGCCTGTTGTTTCTGTTGTTGCCTCGTCCGTCATTTCTCCGGTAGTGCTTGCATTATTGTTATCCTCCGATGTAGTCTCAGGAATTGTTGCACTGCTGTCTTCTGATTCCGTACCGGATATCTCTGTTGTATCATTTTTTTCAGTTTCAGTTGTATCTTCGGTCGTCAGAATTTCTTCCGTTGAGTCCTTCTCTGTAGCAGATGTAATTTCTTCCGTATTTTCTGTAGAAGCTTCTTCCGTAGTATTCTTTGTTCCAATCGTAACTTCCGTGCTCTGCCCTTTATATGTTACCTTCAGCGTATCAAGATTAAAAGCCTCATAAGTATCAAGTGGAACCTGAATCTTCCATGTCATAAATTCATATCCGTAATATTGTTTTTTCCCGGTATTTGTAACTGTTCCGGAAGCCGCACTGATTTCCGAACTCCATGCATCCTTTACTGAAAATGAACTTCCGTCTCCATTATTTTCATTATTCAATATGATCGCATTCAATCGATCCAGTGACACTCCGTCTGCCGACAGGTCAAAGCGCTCATTCAGATATCCTGACCAGCTCCCATTATAACGGATACACAAATAATTATTATCCGTATATATATCCACTGTATTTCCATTATCCTCAAACGTTGCTGCCTGACTCCTCATTCCTGTCATTGGCATACAGGAAACAGCAATCAATAATACCACTATCCCTACAGTTATTAGTTTTTTACAGATTTTCTTATGTCTCATCATACATGCCTTCTTTCTGTCTGTTTTATGACATTCCACACAAAAAAGACCCATCTTATCCGAATGAGTCCCTATCTATTTTTTCTGGTCAGGCATCTGTTTCTTATAGAACAAGATTGCCTCCAGATTTTCTCTGCTCCGTTTCTCATTAACCGTCGGTAACAAAATGCGATCACATACCTGATACACCCCAAGCGGTGTATCCCCTATATCAAGCTGCATCAGCTCCGCATTCAATTCCGATAATTTTATCTTTAATTGTTCGTAAAAATAATCTCCGATTGCCTCTATACTTGCATTCCCGGCAAAACAGGGAAGTTCATTCAGATACATGCCCTCATATCTGCCGAGAAAAATCTCAATCATTCTGTCAAGCCGTTTAAAATCCATATCTCGGCCGGAATGATTACGAATATACAGTATCATCGTGAATGTATGACTGTGTACCTGTTCTTTATTTCCATCAAAGCTATGACTGGCGTTAAAATGATACTGACACTTATAATAATCAATCACATTATCACCTCAATCTTCTAGCCGTTTGGGCATTATGCTACCTTTTCGACTGCCATTTTAGTATAGAAAACAAGCAAATTCAAGGAAGTACAACGTTTTTTCACATTTTGGAATAACGAATTTTTTCATCTGTTTCAGTCATTTTGCACAATTTACATGTAAAATCCATATTCTTATATTTCATCTATCAAAAATCTCTGATTATTTCTGAAAAGGTTCAACATTTTGCCTAAAACAAAACCATTATACAAGAGGTTTTTATTCGATCATTCAAAATTCAAAAAAATCACATTTTTTCCTTGTCTAATCGGCACAATAATATTAAGATAGAGATAATTTGTAAATAAAAATAAAAATGCAGGAGTTTATTATGAAGAAAGTTGTTAAATTTGGTGGAAGTTCCCTTGCAAGTGCAGAGCAGTTCAAGAAGGTCGGTAAAATCATCCATGCAGATGATAGCCGTGTATATGTTGTTCCTTCTGCTCCGGGAAAAAGATTTGATGGAGATACTAAGGTAACCGATATGTTACTTCATGCATATCAGACCGCCAGCGAAGGCAATGATGTTGACGAAGAATTAAAGGCGATCAAAGCAAGATATGATGAGATCATCACAGGTCTTGAGCTGAAGGATTTCAGTCTGGATGACGATTTTGCGGAGATCAAAAAGAACCTCGCCGAGAATCCTCAGAGCGATTATGCTGCATCCAGAGGTGAATACTTAAACGGTAAAGTCATGGCAGCTTACCTTGGTATTCCATTTATCGATTCGGCAGAAGTCATCTTCTTCAACGAAGAAGGAAATCTGAATGATTATAAGACATACAAGCGTCTGACCGAGCGTCTCGCTCAAAATGAACGTGCCGTTATCCCCGGCTTCTACGGAATGGGTAAAGATGGAAATGTTAAGACCTTCTCTCGTGGTGGTTCCGATGTAACAGGTTCTATCGTTGCAAGAGCCAGCCGCGCAGATGTATATGAGAACTGGACAGATGTATCCGGTTTCCTTGTAGCTGACCCAAGAATCGTTCCGGATCCAAAGCCGATAAAATATATCACATACCGCGAGCTTCGTGAGTTATCCTACATGGGTGCTTCCGTTCTCCACGAAGATGCAATCTTCCCTGTAAGAAGCTGTGGTATTCCTATCAATATCAAGAATACAAATGCACCGGAAGATGCAGGAACATGGATTGTTGAAAGTACCTGCCAGAAGCAGGATTATGTCGTAACCGGTATTGCCGGAAAGAAAGATTTCTGTACAATCTTCATTACAAAAGCAATGATGAATTCAGAGATCGGCTTCGGTCGTAAAGTTCTTCAGGCATTTGAGGAAAACAACATCTCCTTTGAGCATATGCCATCCGGTATTGATACTATGACCATCGTTGTTCATGCAGACGAATTCATCGATAAGGAACAGAGCGTTGTATCTGCTATCCATCGTCTGGCAGAACCGGATTCTGTTGAGATTGAATCCGGTCTTGCACTGATCGCGGTTGTAGGTCGTGGTATGAAGTCAGCCAGCGGTACAGCAGGCAAGCTTTTCACTGCTCTCGCAAACAAGGGCATCAATATCAAGATGATCGATCAGGGTTCTTCTGAGCTTAACATCATCATCGGTGTTGAAAACCGTGACTTCGAGACAGCCATCAAAGCAATCTACAGCACCTTTATTACAAAATAATATTTATATCGTGGGCAATTATCAGAGCACATTGTATAAATACAGACTTTAGCTTATTGTCCTCGCACAGGTAATACAAACGCCTGTCATTGGTTCTTATTCAATCCAATGACAGGCGTTTGTATTCATATTAAATATATTCCCACTTTACCAGACATCATTATAATTCTGATATGTAATTTTTTTAAACTTTCCTAATGATTTTACTTTTTTCTGATAAGCTCTTTTTGTTGTTCTCTTACCATTTACATAATACTCGTTTATTGTTTTATACGTTACCGGATCCATCCGTGTGCTATATTTCGCGACCTCTGTTCCACCCGATTTGGTCTTTTTAAAATATGTTTTTACATATAAGCCCATATGTCCACCAAATTCATCTACAAATGCTTTATCAGACATTTTTGTTATACGTGTATATATACCATGTTGGTCACTCTTTGTACTTTTGCTTCTAAGCTTTCCTTTATAATAATATTTAAACTTTAAAGGTTTCCCATTTGTCTTATATGCTGCCCTCCACTGCCAGGAAGCTCCTGCTGCACTGTAAACCAAAAGTTCTTTTTTTCCATCATTATTAATATCCGCAAATGCTATCTCCGTATGTTCCTTTGTATCATTTACATACGAAGTCCACCAAGATGGCCAATTTGTCTTATAAAAATATTTATCCAAACACTTCTTGTATGTTGCCTTTTGCTTTTTAGTAAGCTTAGATGCTGCCTCGCTTCCACTACATGGCAGTATAAGTGCAACGATCAATAATGCACATAATAAAATAATACTTCTTTTTCTTTTTTTCATTTGTAAATGTCTCCCTCCAAATAATTGATATATAAATAATAATATATAT
>NZ_QTMQ01000006.1:0-3083 GCF_003604095.1 Clostridium sp. AF15-41 | reverse complement strand
CAAATAATTGATATATAAATAATAATATATATTATTTATTATTTCAACCAACTCATTTTCATTTAACGTTTACACAATAAAACATTTGCCCACGACTTCAAGAACAGTTATAAAAATTTTATCTCTTACTGTACATCCGGTTGGCACATCTTGATCCGTTCTGCCGCATCCTTGTTAATCGCAAGACATCTCCCGTGTACCCGGACAATCACATTTCCGAAAAATGATGATACTACCTGAACTTCGTCCCCTGTATCAAGCTGACAATCTCCAAATAATGCTTTATCTGCACAGTTCCACGCGATCGTTGAACAAAATCCATCCGCTGCATTTGATAATGACATCATAATAACCACCCTTTCTTCTAACAAATATGTGTCAATCATCTGCTGATATATGCTCAGTATATCCCCGCTTATATAAATTATACTTCCGCACTCCCTGTGCAAGTCAATGCTAATTATTGTTCAATAATCTAATCTTTCTTATCAGAAACTAACTATCTGGTCAACCATGCTTTTGAAACCTTTTTGTTCACAAGTTCTGCTATTTATATTTTGTGTGAATAGTTCTCAAGTCGATGAAAAAAACCTAGAACATTCACAACATTTCCATCAATACTAAATACAACCACATAATTCATCTGTGGCACAACCACCTCATGGTATCCTTTTTGATCAAGAAAGTTATCTCTGCATCGTGGAAACTGCAATGGGTTTTCTTCCAATCTTTCATATATATCATTGATACTATCCAACAAGTGTCTGGCAGCCTGTTCATTCTTAAGTCGATAAAGCAAATAATAAACAAGTCTATCTAACAGTTTCTCTGCATGTTTTGTTATTCTCAAATTATAAGCCATACTTTCCCCTCGTTTCTTGAAGCGAGATTCTTGCATCCCTTACTTGACCTTTTCTTATCTGCTGTTCTGAAATTTCTATATCATGATACATCGCTATTCGATTCATAGTATTTTCGTAATTCTCCATACTCATAATAACCATATCACCATATCCATTTTTTGTAACATAAATTGGTTCTTCAGACTTGTGACACATATCTGATATCTCTGCTGTATTCTTTAATTCCTTAATTGGTATAATCTGTGGCATAATACCCACCTCCTACTTTATAATGGTATTATTATACCATAATTGTATTCTTTATAAAAGTAAATAACCGTAAAATAAACTACAATTCCTTTTCATTCTCTTGTTCCTCCTTCTTCTTCAAAAATCACCATAAAATTTAAAAATTATTTCTTTTTTTTCACATGACTTTTGACTCCTCCTTTGCTTAATTTCCCTTATATACAATGAAAAGAGTCAGTTACTTTTACATAACTGACTCTCATAAAGGTTTATATTATTTAGTTGTTGCCTATTTACTGTCTTGCACCGCATGTAGTACATTCTGTGTATAAATACTCATCCCATGCTTCTTTATCGATTATTGTTTGATCCTCATAAACGGCGTCATGATGTACTGTTTCTGTTACTGGGACATATTGAAAATAATATGAAGAACCCCCTCCTTGACAACTAAGAGTATGTGTGGAAATATAATCATCGGATGGGGAATAACCTGCTGCAGTAAAATCCATGTCGCACCCTCCACAAAACCAATGCTTTACTTCAGTGGTTACCTTCTCATCCCAAGCATCCTTAATCTTAACACTTTCCTTATGTGTTACCGCATCATGATGTTTCGTAACCTTTTTCCATGTATGTTTAGCACATTTTATTTTCACATTACATACATATGATTTTCCATTTGTTTGTAATATAAAGGTAACATGCAGTCATAAGTGGAAAGAAGTTAAGAAGTGGCATAAACCGGTAACCCATAAAGAGACTAAGAAAGTGCTTGTTAAGGATGCTTGGAATGAGAAGGTAACCGATACAGAATATCATTTGTTTTGTGCAGGATGTGGTATGGACTTTACCGCAGCAGGTTACACTCAAGAGGGTGATTTTATTAGTGTACACACTAGATCTTGTCAAGGTGGTTGTTCATATTATTTTGACGATGTTCCAGTAACCAAAACAGTACATCATGACGCAACATACAAAGATCAGGAAGTAACAGTAACAGATAAAGCAGGTTATTGGGAAGTAACCGGCTATAAGTGTTCATTATGTGGAGCAACAAAAAAAGAGCATCAGCATAATTGGGTAGGTACATGGCATGAAGCTAAAGTGAAGCCAGCATGGAGAGAAGAAGTTCATACAACAGAAAAACATGTTGTATGCAATGGTTGTGGAGAAGACTTCTATTTAACTGGTCATGCAGGGGACTATGATTATTATAATTATCATGTCGATTCTGTATGTCATTCATCTTATGCTACTAAAGATGTAGATATAGTAAAGTATATAGATCATCCAGAAGAGACAATTTCTCCAGGTTATTACACATATAAATGTTCATGCGGTGCTACAAAGTAAGTTAACAACTAAATAGTATAAACCTTTATGAGAGTCAGTTATGTAAAAGTAACTGGCTCTTTTCATTGTATATAAGGGAAACTAAGCAAAGGAGGAATCAAAAGTCATGTGAAAAAGAAATAATTTTTAAATTTTAAGGTGATTTTTGAAGAAGAAGGAGGAACAAGAGAATGAAAAGGAATTGTAGTAAGATACTTTCTTTTGTATTAGCAGTTTCTATGGTGTTGAGTAATTGTCCTACTGCTCTATTAAGTGATCTATATAATATGTGACGTGTGGAAGTCTTATTTACAATACGCTTTATTCTCCATTTTAATCTATGCCAATAATTGCCACATATTTACCACACTTTTGCCACACTTTTTTTTGATTTCAAGCCCTTTGAAACACTGTGAAACAACTTTTTTCGCAAAACAAAAAATAGCCTAAAAGCCAGCATTTATGCGACTTTCAAGGCTATTCCTAATAGCAGGGGATGAGAGAATCGAACTCCCACCAAAGGTTTTGGAGACCCCTATCATACCATTTGACCAATCCCCTATACTGCTTAAGTGTCCTAAATTGGGACACTTGACAGGTAGATGAAATATTTACTTTTCATGTACCTTCAGAATTTCATACAGAAAGTCTTGCGAC
>NZ_QTMQ01000005.1:73729-215531 GCF_003604095.1 Clostridium sp. AF15-41 | reverse complement strand
TATATATTATAATGATAAAAGAAAGTTCTAACAAATTTTCCAGTTATACTTCTAATTGTCTTACCTTTAATTGTCTTTTTCATCTCACGACAAAGATTCTCAACTATTTGATTAATTAATGAATTTTTCATTATCAAATCATTCCAATTAGTGTCCGATTCATCTTTTATGCCATACTGCGTAAGAATCTTTCTAAATTCCTGAATAGTTTCCTGAGATTCCAAATAAAATATTTCAAAATCTTTCTTTGCAGTATATTCCTCTACAACTTCAGTTGAAGTCTTTTCTTTCTTCAATTCTTTGATATGCAAAGCATTTTCTATCTCTATTTGAATATTTTCTTCTGTCAATATATCGTTTTCTGTATATTCCAATGTTTTCAAATCATATAGATTATAGAAATCTCTCATCTTCTTTCTATAATCCAAATACTTTTCTTTCCCCATATCTGCATGCGTTGAACTAGGCGATATCTCAATCCCTAATCTCTCACCCGTATGATAATTTAATATCAAAAAATCCAATCGTCCCTGATGATATACCTCTTCATTTTTTCTTAGCCGTACTTCTCGTAACAAAAGAGGAGTTTTCATCATATTTTCTTCATTTAGTCCGGACAAATATTTAAGATAATTATCTATAACTTCAGGTTCATATTTCGAACCAGTAGAAAATTTGTTATAAAATTCCCGAAGATACTGTATAACATCTTGATTGTCTTTTTTTCTATATCTAACTCCTGAAAGCATAATTCGATTGTTTATTTTATCATAATTTATGCTTTCATTTGCAACAACATAACCTTCTTCTATCAAATGCCCTATTGACCAATATGTATATGTAAGTTTTGTTAAACTAATCAGCCTATCTGAAAAATATTCCGAACCATTATATTGAGTTTTCGTAAATATTCCGATTATTTTTTTATTATCCCCCAATATCATTTCCATATCACATTGTCTAATTTTTATCTTAGAAAATTTCTCATATCTTTTATTATATTTCTTATATAAATATTCTCTCAAACAGTCAACTACCTTTTTCTCTTCTATTTCGGGAAGTCTATCTGCATTTTCCAAAACCCGTGCAAAACATTTTTGAAAAAAAACTTCTGCATTTTCATATTGTTCATAATGAAAGCCTCTAGAATAAACATGGTCGCACCTATGAAAAAATGAACTTACTACTTTACAGTCTGGTTGCTTTTTTAATTCTTCTTTTGCATATTTCCGTAATATTTCAACAAATTCTTTATCATATGTCTGTCCCATACAAATTATCCTCACTACCATATTCATTTAATTTGAATTAGTTCCTTTTATACCAGAAATCTCATCTTCCTTAAATGATCCAGATTTCCTATATATTTATTTTGCACTATCTTCAGCTAAGCTTTTGTAATAATCCATTACATTTATAAACGGAATTACAATCTTTCCTTTATTAAATATACCTGCTGACAAAGTTTCAATCTTACCTCGTGCAATTCCTATCAATGCTGCAACTCCATTTAGGATTACAAGTTGTTTAAATGCATCTTCATTCAAACAATTTCTCGATAAAAAAGCCCCTTCCAATACAAGTTCTATGCTACATTTATTTTCTTCCTGTTCTATTTCTATTTGAAAATGAATGGCAACCTGTGCAATTACTGCATTTTCAATTTTTTCAAATGTTGGCTCATTTATATTTAGTCCAAAGCTCTTTCTTGCATCTTTCCCTATATCAACAATATTATTTTTTACAGAAAGATCTTTAATTACAGTTCCAACCATCTCTATTCCATCAACAATACAATTCAATTCCATTTTATGCGATAGCCCCCTTATCCTTTAAATACTCTTTCCATCCATCATTTAAATCATGAGGAATGAACCGCTTCTGATCCAATTGGATCAATGTATAATCGTTCACCGGATATCTGTCTTCCAATTCAACACGTAAATCCAGCTCCAGTTTTTCACAAATCTCATTCAAAGAACGAATCGTGAAATTATAATCTCTGCTCTCCCACTTTGACACCATTCCCTGAGTGACTCCCATAAAAGCAGCAAACTCCTTTTGTGTCATTTCTTTATCAAGTCGTTTTCTCTCAATCGTTGCAGAAATTCTGGCTAATTCAACAGTTGATTTTATTTCTGTTCTCGACAAACCATCCACTACCCAGCTGGTTGGTTTTGCCTTTGCTATCTTCTCTGCTATTCCCATGACTCATATTCCTCCATATTTCAATCATAATCACTTTCCAGCCATTTCAATCTTTTCTTCGCTGTCCTTATCGCCCTCTGATAATCCCCTGAATTCTTCTCTAAAAATGCAATTAATAAAATAATACAATCATCATAAATAGTATATATAATACGAATATTCTTCCTAGATCTTGGTCGATGAATACAATACAAATTCTCCTCACCGGATAATTTTTCAAATTGCGGCAAATCAATAGCTTTCTCTTTAGACAAATCTAATACAGCCAGATCCTGTAGTAACTTTTTCTGATATCCCTGCCACGGTTCCACCTCTTTCCATGGCTCATTCACTGCATCCTTAAATTCCTTTTTTATAACAGACAATGCATAAGTATCATTAACTCCATCTATATTTATCTTCTCCAGTTCCACATCCTGCACCCTTCCTTAATATAATATTACTTATAAGTAATATTATCAAGTAAAACTTTATCTCCAGTAACAAATTGCCTTGAATTCTAATAGTATATTGCCTTTTTCATTTTTCATACATATTTACGGATATATGATTCGTGATTACGAATATTCTAAATAGAATCCCCACCCATGTTCGAATGTTTGTTCTTTTATTGTAGAACAGAATGTACGCATTGTCAATTACTTATTTTTCATGTCCCATTTTTAAATATTTTCATGTTTTTTTTGCAAAAAATTATTTTTTTTTGATTTTAATAACATATTTACTGTGTAGTTGATGCATGTATAAAGTTACAAGGAGGAATAAAAACATGTATTGTTTACTTAACTATTTATTTTTCATATTGTCTTTATTAGACAATACAGACTGGCTCGCAAAATTTAAAAGATACAGAGTGTATGTAACACAGGATAAGCAGTGCTCCATGACTTCCTATTATTTAAATACTTCCCTACATTTCCTTTTCTTATAAGTTTATTCTATAATTAGGCAAATACTGTTTCCAAAACCATTCACTTATATTTATAGCTTCATAATAAGCAGCTTTCCATGAATTCTTATTTATTTTACGCACATCTAAAATTCTATACGATATTTCTTCTCTAGCAATTTCTTCGCCACAATTTTGAAATAATCGATATATCCCCCCTAAATCTGTAATAATGCTGTCCACTGCCCATGCTTTATATAAATCATTTAGTTTAAATACTTCAAAATGATTTTGCGCTCGATCATATTTTAATTTCGTCCAAATATCTGGCTTAAAAACAAAAAAATTGAATGCTAATGGATCTTCTTCAATTAATGTCGCCTTTAACCACACTTCATCATCAAAGTCATCATAATAAGGATGCATTGTTTCTTTTTCTCGAGAATCAAATAAACCATCTAACTTATCTCTATTGCAATCCGAACAACAAGGAATTAAATTATACGGTGTTATTGCTAATAACGGATATTTACTTTTGGGCAAATAATGATCTAATGTTTTAACTTGACGTAATCCACACTGCGGACATTTACCATTGGGTGCTGATAATATAATTTCATCATAATATTTTCTTGCTAATTGTCCTTTTTTCGCAAATTTATTATTATATAAATAAATTAAGTCCTCCTTACTTGCTCCTGATTCCGTTTTTTCTTTTGATGCCATTTTTAATAAACTACCACTTTCTGCTAGAATATCATATTGTTCACTAACTGTTATTATTTCATTTTTTGACTCACTTAATCTTTTCTGTTTTATACTTTCTCTCATATTGTCAATACAATCATCAACAATATCTTTTTGTTTTATTTGCGGTTTATTCAATTTAATCATTTTTATTGTTTATCCTTTTCGTACATATATGATTTAAGGATACTTCTAGCCTCTTTTCCCAATTCACTATTAAATTCTTTTTCTGCACTTCTATACGTACTCTTTTTTTCTGATACTTCTTTTAACATTTTGTGAAACCCGGAATTAGTAACTTCATAACCAAATATTTCACTTGTTAATTCACCTACATTTTCACCAAATGTTTCAATACATGGTCTTTCTGCCACTAATTCATTCCCAGATCTTCGCAAAATCCAAACACATCTTTTAGGAACTTCCTGAACAATCACTGGTGAATGTGTCGCTATAATACCTACACCATTTCGATAAATTAACAAATCCGATAGACTCCTTATAAACGCAGCAACAAGTGGAGGATGAAGATGCTCTTCCGGCTCATCTAAAAGCACAAGTGTCTTTTCTTCCACTAACTCTATAAGTTTTACAATTGTTAATAAAATAACTTTGTGTCCTGAACTTAATCTTTTAAATTGAGCAATTATATTTTTTTCAAATGTTATTTTTTCTTCACTCTCTCTAGATTCAATTTCTTTTTCACTCAAATCTGTTTCAATATAATGTTGCCCTTTATAATTTGACCATTCCCGCACATTTAGTTCTATAAAAGTAGAATCAGATTCTAACACCTCAATTGCTTTGTTCCATAAGCTTTTTTTCGTTCCTTTGATAATTTTATATAAACTTTTCGAAAAATCCTCTGCCAATACCTTTCCACTTTTTATATGTTCCTTTTCAACCAGCCCTACAAAAGTATATGGAATATCAAGCTCAAATTCTGATAAATCATCTGAACTAATAGACATATCAAATGCACTAAAAGAAACAAATACCACATTAGCAAATGAATCGCCTTCCATTTTACCCACTTGCTCAGGTGTTCCACATCTTTCTACCGCATAAAGCATTCTTTTCAAAATTGTTGTCTTACCTGTACCATTCTTGCCTATTAAAACATGAATATTAGATGGTGGTTTCACTTCACACTCGACCGAAAATAATAGCTTTCTATTTTCTCCTGCAAATTTAGATGGCACTATATATGTAAAATTATAATCTGTTAATCTTGCACCTCCATTAGCCATTCGATTAAACTGTCCTCTAACTGTAGTGCTTGTAATATCTCTTAACAAAGAAACCGTCGTAACATTATACTGTTTTACTTCTTCAAATAAATCTATATCATAAGCTATATCATTCATTTTAATCAATAATTCTTCTCTAATAGGCATCTTTTTTAGTGCTTCATAATAAGTTTCGTTTATCCCTAAAGAAAAAAATTTTTCTGAAAAACTTGCACATTCTTCTGGTAAATCAGGGACTCTCTCTGATTGATTTCTCTGTCCAATTTTCACAAATCCTATCTCATATTTCTCCAACTTGTTATCATAATATACTACTCTATATTCTGTTTCATACGTAAACCAATCATCCCAATATTCATGTATTAGGTAAACTGTATTTCTTTCAGTATTTTCTAAATCCATCGTTACTTTTATCTTATTTATTCTATTCATTTATTAATCTATCCTTACTCTGTTCAATACTACAACTGTACATATATCTTTATAGCCAACTAAAACCTTTTTTAATAACAAAATTCACATATATTTCTCTGTTAAATTTAATTTAAAAATCAATCTACCATTATTATTCTAAATATCCTCTCTAGACTTATATCAGTTGATTTCTTTCCTTATTCAATTCTTCACTTCATGGATTTTAAATAGATCTGCCCCAAAATAGACATAAAAGAACTCCCCCCTATTTGATTATTTATATTTTATATATTAGTCCCATTTATACGCAAAGTCAACATTCTTCGACATAAAAATCATGATTTCTTTCAATCATAATAAAATAAAAAAGCTGGAATGGGTAGTTCCTTGCCAAACCAAGAATCTACCCATTCCAGCTTAATTTCATTATCTTCTGATCAAGATTCCATAATCACATCTACTGTTTAGACACAAACTCAATCTTAAGAGTCATTCCCATGCCCTCGGCTAATCTTTTTAATAGATTAACGGAAGGATTCCTTGTACCCTTCTCAATTTTACTGATACCCGCCTGATTAATCCCGGTACATTCAACAAGTTTTTTCTAGCGTCGCATTCTGTGAAGTTCTCGCATCTACGATCGCTCTTATAACATCCAACTCTGACTGAATAGTTTCATATTCTATTCTAAATTCTTCATCCTGCAACTGTTTAGAAAGCATATCATCAAAAGTTCTCATTCTGCATCATCCTTTCACATAATCTTCTACAATATCCCTACCCCACCGGGAAGCCATTTTTGAATACATATTCATTGCCATACGAATCATGAATCGTTATAACAATCTTATTATTCAGATCAATCGTATTTTCTTCAATATATTCGATCCTGTCAAATATCTCAATTCTGCATTTCTGCGTATACCCGGGTTTAATAAATACCTTATCTCCCCTATACATTCCAAGCACTAATTTTTTATTATCCGCTATAGAAATATGGTCAATACCAGTCTCGATATTGCCCTGGTTATAGATCACCAAATCAACCATTAAACCATCAGGAGATTTATATGCCACAGGCATAACTTTCAGTTTAATTCTATATGGCAGCTTTGCAACCTTAAACGAAGTTGTAATTGCGATTATACTTATAACAATTGTTACTACAGAAAGAACAAAAGACAGAAATCCTTCATTCTGATTACACCATGTAATTATCTCATTCATCTCTTTTCTCCCTCAAAAAATCTTTTTTACACAAAACTCTAAATCTCACCAAACTCGATTATCCATTTTCATAATCCTATATCATGCTGTACCGTTCAATCCAGCACTCCATCATCATTCGTAGATATCATCTAAGCCAGCCAAATGCAGCAGTTTCAATATTATCAATGCAAAGTTATATGACAGCCATTTTATATCCAGCTGATTGCCGGCAAAATACGCGCTTTTATTATACTCCGGATATCTAAAATATTCCAGATTTTCGCCTTCGATCATTCTACAATAAGAGTCGCAAAAAGAGGTTACATATTCCATATATTTTTCATTAATTGAATACTTTGACCATAACAAATCTGCCAACTCTTTCAAATTATGTGTTTTCAAATCTTTTTCTACCACATTTTTTTGTACCAACAAATATTTAAAGCCCAATTCAATAGCTTGTCTCCCTATATAAACGGTAACCACGGACTTAGGTAATACATGGGTAAGCTGGTCAAATGCATTTATATATTCCAACCAATAAAACTTCCATAATTCAATTCTATCTGCCTTCTTATACCCCTGCTCTGTTCCATTAAAGGCATCCAAACTGCCAAGAACATCATCAATATGTCCCCTAGAAGAAAGACTGTTCTTTCTTGAATTTTTTGCAATATTCCTGCCATCAATATTATTAAAAAGCGGTGATTCCCCATAATTAATATGTGCAACTGAATATGCACCATCTAATTGCAAAATATCCTTGTAACTCAATTCATCTCCAATTGCTTGAAAAATCTTCATATAATCAACTCCTGAATCTTCTTTCCCTTTCATACAAGAACAATCAACCCGGATCAGCAGGCTTCTGAAAGATCAAATCGTCCTGTTATCAACCTTTCCGTTAACACTTGAAATCAACTACTGTTTATGATATCATCAAACTATAAGAGGTGCTACCGATAGACGGCTAGCCTCTTAGTTATTTAGCAATAAACGATCGCCAAGTCCTACGAAAACTAACGGCGGTCGTTTTTGTTTGTGTCATCATGTTCTTCAGCTTCTTTCCTGTATAGAAATCTTTCGATCTTCTCAACAAGTTTTCCAACTGCAATTCCGGCTATAAAGATGGTAAGAATAAATCCTGCCAAACTTATGTACTCCATCATCATAATCGTACCACCCTCCTTTCCTGTCCGGAGGGCTTTTGTAACAGTCCCTCCTTTTCGCAAAAGGGCCAGCCGCCTACCATCTCAATAGGTTACAACAGACTTTCATCCACCTTAACCTAAGGATAGCACCCATAAACATTGTGGAACAAATGTTCTTACTATGCAAGTATTTTCTAAAACGAGAAAGATCCGGGGTTAAATGTATTTTTTAATTCTACCTGGCAAGAGTTAATTCTACATCTGTAGAATTAACTCTTGCATAGATTTTACTCTTCATCTACATGTGAAATACCATCGCTGGAATAATCGCATCTATCTAATGACGAGAACCTTTGTGGTATCACTGCCAATTTCAATGGTAATGCTATGTGGATTTCCTCTCCTTTTGGACATAAAAATGCCCCGATTTGCATTGAAACATTCAGGAAAAATTTAAAACATGAAATGCTAAACTTGAAATTTCCATGATGATTTCGCTCGAACATTTTCACAAAAAGTCATTTTTCTGAATTTTCTTTTATATCGTATTTTCATAACAAGTTGTTTTTCTGAAATTTTTATGTTAAAATCAACCTAGAAATTTCAATTTTCGTTTTTCGGAAGAAAGGAGACAATCATGACAAACCGAGCAGGAACACTCGTGAGCAATCTATCAGGCGAAATGGCTTATGAATCTTTTCGACCAGCTCCGCTTCCACCGAATCCTCCTATTGAGGTGTCTGGTGAGCTTCTCACGAAACTTATTGATGCAAACAAGAAAATAGCAACTCTTGAAGGGCTGTCCTCTCGTATACCAAACATGGGGCTTTTCGTTTCCATGTACGTCCGTAAAGAAGCTCTTCTTTCCTCACAGATTGAAGGTACGCAATGTACCCTTGAGGATATCTTAAATCCACTTATTGATAACAACACAAATCGAGATGTTTCTGATGTTATCAACTATATTCGTGCGACCGAATTTGCTCTTGAACGACTAAAAACGCTACCTCTGTGCAATCGTCTAATCAAAGAGACTCACGCTGTTCTATTGGAAAGCGTGCGTGGACAAGAAAAGAATCCGGGTGAGTTCCGCTATTCGCAAAACTGGATTGGCGGACAGGGCAGCACACTTAGAAACGCTCGCTATATTCCACCAAACCCGGACGACATGTTAACTGCCATGTCTGATCTCGAAAAGTATATCAATAGTGATGATACTCTTGACCCTTTGATTCAAGCTGCTCTAATTCACTATCAGTTTGAGACCACGCACCCCTTCCTTGATGGTAATGGACGTGTCGGACGGCTCCTTATCACACTCTTTCTAATGGAAAAGGGAATTCTGTCTACTCCGGCACTTTATATTTCTTATTACCTCAAGATGAATCGTATCGAATACTATGACCGCATGACACAAGTACGACGTACCGGCGATTATGAGCAATGGATTTCTTTTTTCCTTCAAGCTTTCGCAGATTCTGCGGAGGATGCAATCCATACAATCGACCAGCTTACTGCATTACACGATAAAAACATAAAATTATTTGATGCTCTAACAAAAAGGCAGCGTACCAGCGTTCTTAAAGTATTTTCCTATTTGGAATCAAATCCTATCATTGATATTCAGAAAACTGCTACGGCCCTTGAAATGTCGTACAATACTGTGTCAAAGGTTGTTTCTATTTTAATTGGTGATGGAATTTTGGAGCAAACAGATAAATCTGGAAAGACGAAGATATATTCCTATATCGAATATCTCGACATTCTTCGTAAAGATACCTAATAACTTAACTATCGACGATACTTTTAATAGTAATCAGCTTTCGATAAACTTGTGAGGTCTGAGACCGGTAAGATGACTCTTGAAATCAACTTCTGTTTATGATATCGTCAGCTTATAAAAAGGTGCTACTGATAGACGGCTAGCCCTATAGATTAATTAAAAGCCAAAAACGACCCCGTTCTAATCTTGCCAGGACTAACGGCGGTCGTTTTTGTTTGTGTTATTATGTTCTTCAGCGTCTTTCCTGCGTAAAAATCTTTCGATCTTCTCAACAAGCTTTCCAACTGCTATCCCACATATCAGTCAATGGTAAACTTACTCCTTATCCTTTCCTTTCTCACTCTCAAGCACCGCACGTATTACCTCTGCTTTATCATCATAAAAGCCATATGGCTTAAATCTGCAGTAATTGTAATACCTTATATCTATCCAATTATATATATATTTCTGGAAATCCTTAGTTATAGCATCAAATGATTTCCAGAAATCACATTTGTTATAATCCTTTTCCAGAGTTAATTTTGCACCATAGACCTCAAATGTATAATCTCCAAGTATGTTCTTCATACTCTCATTATATACATTATTTATATTGAGAATATATTGCTGTTCATCTATCTGTTTAAGCGTTTTATCAATATTATCGAGGGTATAAAGTATTTGATCATTAAAAAAAATCATCAATTCATCTCGCCTGTTTTCATCACATTCAAAAAAATTGTTTTTCGTAATCTCATACCATTCTAACCATGTATGCTTTTCCTGATAATAGTCTATGTCTTTAAAAGCCACACTACATAACCGAGACCAAACTCGCACAAAATCCAGTATACGGAATTGTAATTCGCGGAATACTGCATCATATATACTATTAGCTTTTTCATTCTTTTCTTTTACATTTCCTATTTCAATCAACAATGCGACAATAGTAGATGCCACACAGCCAAATGCAAGATTCTTAACTACATCCGAAATAACATCATGAGTACAATTATTCCAAATAACTGCAACAATCATTATCAACACGGATATGCCACCGATCAAACTGTATAACATCCAATTAACTTTATATGGATTATTGATATGCCTTTTCATTTGTTTATTATTCTCTTTCTCCTTATAAAAATCCACTCATTTATTCCTTATCAATATAGTCAAATAAATTATGCTTTACTAGATATCTTCCTTTTCATATTTATTAACTATCTTTTCTATTGCATCTTTCAAATCCTGTACAATAGCCTGACAGGAATATATTATTTCTTCCCGCAACTCATATTTTTTCTTTACTTCTGAATTTTTATTATATAAAGAGAAAAAGTCATAATTATATGCTATATACTCCTCAGGCGACATATTCATTTCTATCTTAGGACTTGGCTTTTTATATTTCTGACCATTAATCACTATATTCAATGAGTACTGGTAAATGCGCTTTAATTCACCATAAACTGGTTCATACAGATTATTCTCATAATCAACACATACTGCTTCTGAATACATACCCTCATTAAACAACAAACTCTCTATCTCTTTATCAAAATTGCTTCTTCGTATCTCCTGCACTGGTTCAGCAATAATTTTCTCTTCCCATTCATCTCCCCACTCATTACTATGTGTTACCACACCATCTACAATTCCACCATAAATCTGGGTATAACCTTCTTCAAAAATATCCACTATTATTGAATGTGCAATTCTCTTTATATTTATACTATTATAACTATAAACTGTTTCATATAGATGTTCACACTTCATTTGTATTTCTTCATCCAAAGCATATTTATAGGAATTACTTACAACCTCATTTAGAAAAGGGGTTTTTATGACCCTCGTAATTCCCCAATTCATGTTTGAATACTTGTTAAGTTCATCTAATAGCGGCTGATAAACCTCCGACTTTCGTTCAACAGCTTTACTTGATATTTTTTTCCCTTTAAACAGTCCTCCAAACCACCCTAATATTCCTCCAATAATAATCAATAGACTTCCAGAAATAACTTCTTCTAAAATAGATCGCCAATTCATCCATACTTCTCCTTTATCAATACACTTTACATACAAGCGCAGCATCTTCCATATGACTTGCCCCCCCCAGCCAATTGTCAATAATTTCTCTATTATTATCTGTCTTGTATTTTCTCTTGAATAAGCATATATAATCTTCTTCATACAGCCTTATTATCTTCTTGTATCATAAAAAACTACTAATTTTCCATAAACTCAAACTCTTAAATAAACAATACAACCTCTAACAATTATTTATATTTTATTTCTCTATTTTTTCATCTCATGGATTTTAATTAGATCTGCCTCCAAAAAGGCATAAAAGAAATCCCCCCTCTATTCGATTATTTATATTTTGATTCTACCCCTATTTATACGCAAAGTCAACATTCCTAGGCACAAAACCATGTCACCTTTCAATCAAATAAAAAAACCAGCCCAGCCTCCCCTTTTCCATCCAAGGTTCCGCCATTCCAGCTCTATCCCATTTATCTTCTATTAACCACCAATCTACATATCCCCCTGCATATGCTCACAATCACAATAGCACTCACATATCCCAATGCATCCAATACCAAATCAAAGGAATCAAAATGTCGTCCGGCAATGAATAGCCGAACTGACTGATCGCACAATGATATACACATGCAAGTTAATAATGCCAAAACCAGCATCAGCCAGATTTTCTTCGTTGCACATGCATAAAAAATACTAACACAGATGCCAATGATCAGGAATTCAAATACATGTGCCCACTGACGTACTGACCAATCCACAAATGCACCTACCCAATTAAGAAAAACTTCCACGACAGACAAATGTCCCACCCTTTCCGAAAGGGCAACCGTATCATCCGGGGTCTGGAATGTCAGGTAGAACAATATACATAAAGTAATCAGAACAAATGCAAGTGAAATGACCAATGGTTTTCTATCTTTATTACCAGGCAATTTCTGCTGCATAATCATCCCTCACTCTATCTTTCTTCCGTAAATCTTTCATATGTTATAAATATTATATAAGATCATCTACATTCTATAATGCAAAAATTCACATGTCTTTACTCGTATCTAACATCTCATTTTTAATCAAACGCCACATCAACATAACAAATCATAAATGAATATAATCCTTTTTTTCTTATATAATTTATATTTTCCAATAAATAATATGTATATATTTTTCAAAAATTATTGGCAACATTGCTAGCTCAGTCTATATATTATCGTATTCGATAATATATAGACTATGTAATAGTATTAACTTTGTAAGATATTTCTTCATTTTGATTTGAAAAAAATAAACATCAAAATCATTAAGCTAACTAAACATATTCTACTAACAGTGGTTTTCTTCATAATCAATCATAATCATCTAATGTCAACAATGCACATCCCCCCGTCGCATACATTGTGTCCCCATTAACCATCTTTCCCATATCACTTACCATTACCACTGCCAAGTTAGCAATTTCAGATGGTGTCGCATATCTTTCCGATGGAGAAGACATTCTATTAATATTTACAATACCATCTGATTGTAACATCCTTGTTGCTGTTGGTCCTGGTGCAATCGAATTAACAACTATTCCATATTGGCTTAATTTTTTTGCCATTCCTAGAGTTAATCCATGTATTGCCCACTTAGCCATACTGTATGCAGAAACAGCAGGTCTTAGTGCCGATGAGGAAGATATATTCAAAATATTTCCCTTAATCCCATTTTCTATCATATATTTAGATACCATTTCAGATAAGAAATATGTTCCCTTTAAATTAGTATTCATAACCGAATCATAATCAGCTTCATCCGTATTTCCAAAATGAGTTTTGCTGATTACGCCAGCATTATTAACTAGAATATCTATTCTGTCATTTCCGATAAGCTTTAAAATATCATTCCAACTCTGTTCCATCTTTGAAATGTTACTATTATCCAGTACTTCACCCATAATAATTATTTTGTTTTCCTTTATTTCTTTTTTTAATTGTGAAACAGCACTATTTATTCGTTCTTCATTTCTTCCTGTAATAATTACAGAAGCTCCATTATGTATAAACGCCTTTGCGATTTCAAAACCAATGCCAGTTGTTCCACCTGTAATAAGAGCAACTCTTCCATCTAATAAATTTCCATATACCGTAGGAATCTCTACCGGAATTTTTTTAAATGTAATCGTCTTAATTTTTCGTTTTAAACTGCTCAATATCCCTGCCATATCAAATCCTCCAAGTGAACAAATATTATTTCTTTTTTAATATAGCCTTAATTTTATTCGCTTTTTCTTGACCAATAGTTGACTTAAGAAAATCTTTGCTCTTTCTTAAAACTTCAGATTGTGCATCTTTAGGTCTACTTAAATCAAAAAAGTCATAAATCACCTGTGAATCATGTTTCATCTCAGTGAACACCTCTAAAAATACAGGTTTTTCATTATCTTCATTCATGAATATCTTTAAAGATTCTTCAAGGCTATCTTTATCTGTTGCTCTTAAATAAATAAAATCATTTGATTTAACCCATAATTCGGCTTTCGTTTTATGACGTGCTGTTGTATGAAGATCACTTGCTTCATTTCTCCAAATTTTGTTAAAATAAAATTCAGAACCACCTTCATTATTAATCAATAAAATATGGACGTTATTCTTGATATGTTTTAATCGTAGAGCATTCATATCATAAAAGAAAGCCAAATCACCAATCACCAAATAGCTTGGTCTGTCTGTGGCAGCCGCCTGTCCTAAAAAAGATGATAAACAACCATCTATTCCATGAGTACCTATATTAGCATATACCTTAATTCCTGAATTCAGTTTAAAAAAATTAGTAATTCGGATACTATCATTAATACTTAAATGTAACACCGAATTTGAAGGTATTTTTTCCACAACTTCTTTGATTGCATAAACATGCGACCATGGAAATTCTGGAATTTTTATATTGTCCGCATATCCTTTGAATTCCGAAAAATATATACGATCATTTATCTTGCTCTCAGCCATTTCGTTACATTTACCAAAGAAATATTCTGGCTTACATTCAAAAATATCCGTCAAACTTTTATATGCATCTATTACTCTTCCATCTTCTTGAACAAGCCAGTGTTCAAATTTACCTTCAAATAATTGTAATTCCTCTTTTATACTAGAGAATATTTGACCTCCAAATGAAATAACTATGTCCGGTAAAAGTTCCTTGACCTTCTTAGGAATAATATATCTTCCATCCATACAAACAGTTGTATTAATCCCCTCTTCTATATCCAAATTAGACATATAATCTAAGGAAATTGCACAATTATATCTTTCAAAGAATTTTTTTAATTCATCATTTAATTTGCTTGAAACATAACTATTCTGACCGCATGTCACTAAAATTCTTTTAGCTGATTTCAATTTTTCAATTTTTTCTTCCCACACATCTTTAGAATCTTCTATACCAATTCTATTTATTTTCTGTGCCTTCGGCAACTCTTTTAATGGGAAAGAATTATTATAAGTTTTTGAAGGTATATTAATATGTACTGGTCCTGTTCCATGGTGGTTTAGTTCCAATAAAGCTTCATTAATCAGTCGCTGGCAATAAATTTCATCATCTCTACTATTAATTATTGGAAGATTTACGGATTTTCTTACATGTCGATCATACATTCCCACCTGGTCAATCATCTGATCTTCCCATTGTCCTAACATTGCTGGATCTCTATCACTTGTTAAAACTACGATAGGCACTCCCTGATAGAAAGCCTCTGCCACAGGTGGCCAGTAATTACAAGTTGCCGTAGAAGATGTACAGGAAATAACAACGGGTTCATTTAATTCTTGAGCTAAGCCTAATGCAAAATACCCCGCACTTCTCTCGTCTACAACAGAATAACAATGAAACTCCGGATCTTCTTCTATCGAATGGACAAATGGTACATTCCTGCTTCCTGCAGATAAAACACAATGAGTTATTCCATATTGTTTTAATAATGAAATAATCAATTGATATGATTTTAAATCAGTATACATATGTATTGCTCTCCTTCTTTTTTATCTAGTTTGCTTATATGAAGCTATAACAGTTGTTATAAAATCATCAACTTTTTTCCGTTCAGAATTCATAATCTTATTCACATACTCAAAGTCAACTTTTCTATTGACCACATCAAAATCTTGATAATCTTTTACATGCCGTTGCATTGAATTGGTAAGCTGTAAAAAACTTTCTATTCTTCCACCAAATTCATTTGGATAAATACAAATTGGTTCTGTATTCATATTCATAGAAAACGCTGTTGCATGAAACGAATCAGTTAATACATACCTTGCATTATCAATAAGTTTTATAAAATCTATAATTTCTGGAATTATAATACTTTTCCCTGGTCGATAAAATTGATCATATCTATTACAAAGACGTACCAATTTTAATCCTGTTTTTTTCGATAGTTTTCTGGCATAATCATCAAATTCTTTGCTTCTATTTAAATTATAAATCAGAATATAATTTTCCGTTTTCTTTTTATTGTTTGCAAACGATCTCCATTCATCTCCAGTAAGCGTTAATGTAGGATCTAGTACATGCTCGGCATGTGAATATTTATACTGCTCTTCAATAATCTTCTTTCCGGATTTCTCTCTTACTGAAATAAAATTATACTCATCTATATATTTTTGTGTGGCTTCAATTTCTTCTTGTGACAATTTCTCTTGTCCAAAACTAGCAGCTAAAGCAAATTTAAATCTATCAGCAGGAACAAAACTTAAATACAATGGTAAAATAATTCCCAAATTCCATTTAGAGTTCCATACCTGATCACTGCCTGTACAAAAAATATCTGCCTCCAACGGATATTCTTCAAAATCTTGATCTGTCGTATAGCTTTTTTCTGTTAAATTTAAATATTCATTACAAAAGCCTTCAAAAACTTTTTTCCATCGTTTAATATTCGGATACAATATGATTTTCTTTAGGAAATTACCATTACTTCTTGTTTCCAATAAATTCTCGTATTTTACATTTTCTCTAATGTAGTTAATAATCCGAACTTCACATCCATGTTTTTCAAGGAGCTTTTGCGTAGCCAATGCTTGTAGCACTGATCCGTAATTTTGAACTGCATGTAATGTGATTACATCTACTTTTATTTTCATATCTTCACCGTCCAGTTCGTTCTTATTCCCCAAATTCATTTCTACATCTATCTAATGCCGCCTCTATAGTTTTATCCATATCATAATATTTATATTCACCAAGTCTTCCACCAAAAATAACATTTTTTTCTTGAAGTGCTAATTCCTTATATTTTTTATATAAGTTACTATTCTTCTCATCATTTACTGGATAATATGGTTCATCACCGACTTTCCATTCAGAAGAGTATTCACGACTTATCACTGTCTTTGGTATGTCATTTCCCTCTTCATCTTTTCCAAATTCAAACCACTTATGTTCAATAATACGTGTCCAAGGTGTTTCTTTATCAGTATAATTTACTGCTGCATTTCCCTGAAAATTAGGAATGTCTAAAATTTCATTTTCAAATCTTACTGAACGATATTCAAGATTTCCAAACTGGTAATCAAAATATTCATCTATTGCACCTGTATACACAATTTTCTTTGCCAAACTATTATATTTTAATCGGTCACTCAGATAATTTGTGTCCAGGCGTACTTCAATACCATTCAGCATATTTTTTACCATTTTGGTATATCCACCTATCGGAATTCCCTGATATAAAGCATTGAAATAATTATTATCAAAAGTCAATCGAACCGGTAAACGTTTAATAATAAATGCTGGTAAATCTTTACAATCACGTCCCCATTGCTTCTCGGTATATCCTTTTACCAGCTTTTCATAAATATCTCTACCTACAAGGGAAATTGCCTGTTCTTCTAAATTTTGAGGTTCGCCAGTAATCTCTTTTCTTTGTTCCGCAATTTTATTTGCAGCCTCCTCTGGAGTTACAACTCCCCACATCTTATTAAACGTATACATATTAAATGGCATCGAATATAATTCACCTTTATAATTTGCAACAGGACTATTTGTAAAACGATTAAACTCAGCAAATTTTCTAACATAATTCCAAACGTTCTCATTGTTTGTATGAAAAATATGTGCCCCATACTTATGAACATTGATTCCTTCTATTTTCTCTGTATAAACATTTCCTGCAATATCGGGGCGCTTTTCAAGAACAAGGACACTTTTATTGTTTTTTTTCGCTTCATGTGCAAAAATCGCACCATACAATCCAGATCCAACTACTAAATAATCATACATAATCTAATCTCTCCTATAAATCTATTTGTCATTTAAAAAAGTAACATAATCAAATTGATCCAGCCAACGTTTCCCTGTAAACCTGGATTTATATTGACATAAATCTCTAATTTGTTCTCCATCACTTGACTCCGGAACATATACTGCACATTTTATTTCCGGGCGCTCTTTATAAGTTAAAAATGCCTTATGTTTATATGGTATATTATCAAATGCTACAATATCTTTCTCTTCACATCCATCTCTATCAACCATAATAAAATATAAGTTGTTATAATTAATTCTTCCAATCCTTTCTTCCCACTTCATCTTTCCTTCTTCAAATGAATGGTAATGAACCATATGTAATACAATGTCATCACATAAAGCACAAGGATAATCAAATTCGCTACATGTCTCTACTAGTTCACATTGTAAATAATGTTTAAAATTTGAAACAAATTTTACAAAATCAGAAGCACTAAAAAATAGATTAATCGTTGGGGAATTGAATGCTAACCCTAAATCATGGTAAATAACCCCCCCAACACAATTCGCAGAGATTATAGTAATATCTTGATTTTTCAATAAGCTTCGATTTTTTTTATCTATTCTCCCTCTTAATATTTTTCTATACTTTTGCTTTATTTTTTTATTCATATTACTTCCTCTTTAATTTTTTTAATAGATTATTCTTTTCCTGTACTAAAATTTCATTAATCATTGAATGTTCAATAATATATATACTGACAATAACTATTACTGATATAAAAATCGAATGTATACTTTCCATTTTTATAATACATATACAATGTACTAAATTAATGATCATAAGCAAGAAAAGGCGCTTATAATCTATGAAAAAGTTCAAAATTTTTTTCGTGTCTATTATTCGGATCATTGTTGTAATCATCCATGCAATATAAGTTGCAATTACTGCTCCCTGTATTCCAATATAAGGTATAAGAATACAGTTCAAAGCGATATTAATTGTTGCTCCTATAACAGTTGTAATAGTAACGTTTTTACTATTTTTAGCCGCTGCATATATTCCTACATAAAATGCAAACATTCCTGAATATATTGCTCCACTAATTAGTAATGGTGTATATTCCCAAGCAATTTGAAAATCTGGACTAACATAAAAATGCATAAATATTCTGACTACAGATATTAAACATGTTGCAGCTGCAAACATGGCAACATAATATTTATGAAATACCTTGGAATAGAATTGTTTTTCTCGTTCTTCATCAAATTCCGTAACCGCAGATATAATCCATGCTTGCATAAATACTCCACTAAAAGTCGATATTAATGTAGGAATTTTAGATGCAACAGAATAAATTCCCACACTCGCCTCTCCTTTAAAATATTGTAGTATAAAACGATCTGATGCTGTTATGACCCACCATGCAATTCCATTAGCAATCATCGGTATAGAATACACTATTAAATCATGCAGTAAAACCTTATTTATTTTTCCTTTTAACAAATCTCGAATAGGAGTTCCGACAATATTCAAATAAATAATGGATATTATATTGGCCACTATATAAGATATAAAATATCCTACAATTCCCATTTTTAATATTGTTAGAAACAATACACTAAACGCACATAACACAAAAGTGTATATAATACTGTCTAAAGCGAAATACATATTCTTATTATGTATTTTCAAATTAATCGCAAATATATCTCGATAAATTCTTAAATTCAAAATTAATAAAAAGTATATTATCCAATGATTTAATCCACTATATAACTGGAATAACGGTGCCAAAATTATGGATAATATCGTTCCAACCAAGACAATTAACATTGAATTTTTTAATACATCTTCTTTTTTTAATTTTTTATCCAAGCCAAAACGCAATAATCCATCTGCTATCGAAACAGAAAAAACTGGCATCAAAACGTTTGAAGCCGTCAAAACAATTTCCGTTACTCCATATTGTTCCGTTGTTAAAGCATATGTATATAATGGAACTAAAAAAAACTGAATAAATTTAGATCCCAGGCTTCCAATAAAAAAAATAATTGTATTATTAATTAATCTTTTTGATTTATTATCCATCTATTATGTTATCTCCCATTAGTCTTACCAAGTTTCCTCGAAATGCTCTTTTTCACTTCTTCACCAAAAACATTATAAAATAATTTCTTTTTCGCATATTGTTTTATAACGTTCGGAGTAACATTCTGATATGGTTCAAATCCGGTAGGAACTATTAAATATCTATCAGATTCAAGTGGTAAATTAATATCCATTTTTCTTCTTTTGAAATGAACATATAGATATTCCCTTTTTACTACTTTTCCTTTTTCCAGAAAATATCCATATATTTTTCCATCTTCTCTCGCATATATTGACGGAGCCTTTGATGGACGATAATACTCCAGTTTTTCAGAAACACAACTTCTTCTAAAATCAAAAAATAGTCCGGATACATCGGCTACAGCATCATCTAATAAGTTTACAGGCCAATTATTTTTTCTATATATCCAGTTAATACTTCCTTTTGCAATTTCTTCAAAATTGTAAAAGTGATCGGAAGAAAAAATATCTTTATAATCAAAATTCTCACCTGTATCTGCCATAAAACGTCTATTAACTTCAGGAGTATTTCTAAAAATTGTCATATGTCCTCTAGCCATTAATTTATCAGACTTTGAAAAAGCCTCTTCATTTACAAAATCTGATACTTTACCACATATTTCATCCGGTACATCTAAATATCCCCATGCATCATAGTCCTTTATAAGTTCTTCAAACAGATAACCATAAAGTGGCTTATAATCTCCCAATTTATATATACCCGGTAAACAAATCTCAAAATCAAATTTCTTCTGAAAATCAGCCTTCAATTCTTCAAATGTAGTATAATTTACGACAAAATTATCCGGATAATCTAACTGTTGTTTATCATCCGTAAATATAAAAAATGTTGTATCCTTGTTTGTTCCACAAGAGTTCAACCATAACTGAATGTGTTTCGGGAATTTTCCAAAATATGGACACAAGAAAGCTGTTTTCATTTTACTTCTCCTTTTCAACTGCCTTTAAAATAACATTTTCTAACTGATTAACTTTTTTGTTGATTTTAAACTGCGTACTTGCATATACTTTTCCAACATTTCCCAAAGATTGAGATACTTTTTCATTTGTAGAAATAAACTCTATCCAATAAGAAATATCAGAAATTTCATCAGCAACGAATCCACCTGGCAAATACTTAACAATTCCTACATTTGTAGAAATCCATGGAACTCCAGCTGCCATTGCTTCAATTAACGAAATGGGATAAGCTTCCCATTTACTTGTCATAATATATGCATACGCTTTTTTTACATAGGTATAAATATGTTGACGAGGTACATTATATAAAAAATGCACTTTTTTATATTCATCATTATGCATTTTATATTTATTATAATATCCTATCAAACCATCATAATATGGATTTCTATCAGACCCAATCAATACCAGTTCAATGTCATTTGGTATTTCTGCTTCTAAGAAACTTTTCAATGTTTGCATTTGATTTTTTCTATCCATATAATTTGAAACATTTAAAAAGTATTTATTTGGTAATTCAATACTAGGATCTAGTATTTCATCAAAAAACGAATCTTCAGCTGCATTCTCTATTACAATACTTTCTATATCATATTTATTTTTAAAATATGTATAGGCATAATCAAATTGATGAAGTTGTATTACATTATCAAATTTTTTAAATGCTTTTCCCCATTTATTATAATATATTTTCCAACGAACATTAGCCCATACTTTTTTACATAAATTATTTATACTATCAAAATCATTTTTATGATACTTAAAATCCCAAATAGAATGTAAATATAATATTTTCCGGCACTGCACTTGATCAATAATTGGAAGCATCCAATCTACAAACGATGTTTGGGTTCCAACAGCAACCATACAATCATAATTGACCGCATTTTCAAGAATAAATTTTTGATACCCTTCTTTATCTCCCTTATGCATCGTATGATATGTGTTCGCATTCCACCGAATTACATGAACACCATTAATTACCTCGTCATCAACTTCTGTTAATTCTTTACATTGCCTTGTTATCAAATCTACCGAATGACCTTTTTTCACTAATCCTTCTGCCAAATATTTCGTAACAAATTGAACTCCATCTCTTTTTGGTATATATGTATTTACAGTAAATAACAATTTCATCCTTTTCTCACCCTAATTCTGACCTTTCTATTAATAAAAGCAACAACTGCATATAATACAGAAATATTTATTATATTACATACTATCATTGCAGAATTAAGCATTAATATCATTCCACAATATATTGCAGAATAAATATAAATAAATTTTAAATCTATATATTCCTTTTCATGGCTTTTATATGAAAACAAATGACTTAAATATACAAACACAGCCGGCCAAATAACTGACAACACAGTACCAAAATAATAAATTCCCTCGCATATATTAGGGCATATCTGACTAACGGATATATCACTTCCAAAATACACTATATTATAAAGTTTATTAGAATTAATATCATGGTTAGTAAGATTACTGATAAAAGAAACATTTGAAAAACAATCGTTAAACATTAATGCAATTCTATTCAAACCGTATGTATCATTAATAAGACTTTTTGCCTTTATTCCAATTGCAGTCTCTTTTATTCCAGTAAAATACATATTGAGTGTATCTCCCCACCATAACAAACTTGTTGCATTAGAAGTGTCTCCTCGCCCTTCACCAAAAAACTTAACAAATGATAAATAACTAATAAAAAGCAATCCAATAGTACCTATCCCATATAATATAGTTTTCCTTGCTTTTGGAGTGTTAAACAGAATAATAATTAAAAATGCACAGGACAGTAGAGGTGCAAATATTCCAATTCTACTTAAATTTGATACATATAAGCAATTAAGTAACGTCGGTATAAATGCCCCGATGATGTTTATTGCACTATCTTTCTTTAAGTTTCGTTTATAAAAGAAATCTACTATTATCAAAACTAAACTGTATCTAGCAAATGTAAATAAAGTTTTATAAATTCCTGAACCAGCAAAATCAACTCTTATAGTTGTAGCCAAATCTGTTTGATCAAATAAAAATCTGTAATCCATAAATGCACTTGGCATCGCAAATAAAACTGCAAACCCCAATACAATTATAACGCAATGTATTACACGTCCTCTTAATGGTTTTGAAATTTCAACATTGTTAAATTGCTTTCTTCTATATTTTTTAGTCAAATATACATTTTCAAAAAATAATACAATCATTTCATAAAATGTTATTAATACAGCTTTATTTATATTGTCTTCACCTGGATATTTTCCAAGCCATGAATGGTATCCTCCCAAACATGAAATCAAAGGTGAAATCGAATATTTAATGACCATTGTATAATTAAAAATTAATGGTCCAATGCTTCCTGTATCTGTAAAACTAAGGGGACGCACTATAAGAAGTAAAAATCCAAATACTCCTGGTATCAAAAAATACCACTCGTAGCCTGTACCTGCTTTTGTAAACATAGCCACATAAAAAGCAATCCCTATGGAAAGTAAGCCAAAAATAGTATTTAATTTATATTTTCCAAAAAAAACATTTATTTTTTTATCCATAATTATTTTCCTTAATATCGTTTTTGTTTAATATAATATAATATTTTCTGTGGAATCAAACCTATAATAATTGGCTTAAAAACATAAAACATTCCCTTTATATTTAAAATATGCAATGCCTTATATCCTTTAAATCGTACAACTGCTTCATCTATTCTATATTTCATCGGGCGGTATTTTTTCTTCGGATCATTTACAATTCTATATTCATATAATTTTTCCTGAATATTATATCCCTTATATCCTTTAGCATACATTCTCATAAATAAATCTAAATCTTCGCATCTTCTAGTTTCTTTTGAAATTCTATACCCTTGACAATTATCTAATGCTTCCTTTCGCATCATAATATTGGGATGCATAAATGGACTATTCCAATAAAAAGAAGTTTTTGTTGGCTTTTCTTCAACATTATATTCTCCCCATTTTCCAGAATCATCAAATACATCTGCCAAAGTTCCAACTATTGCATATTCTGGATGCTTGTCTAAAAAATCAACCTGTTTTTTAAGCCTATCTTTTAATGATATATCATCATCATCTTGTCTTGCAATATATGTTCCTTGAGCCTCTTTCAAGCACATATTTAAAGCGTAATTTAATCCCTTATTTTTATCATAGGATATAATTTTGATTCTTGAATCTACTTGTGCAATATTATTTAATGCTTCTAAAGTATTATCTGTCGAGCCATCGTTACAAATTATGCATTCCCAATCTGAATAAGTCTGATTAATTATTGAATTAATACTTTTTTTAAGCATTTTCTTATCCTTGCAATTATATACCCCCATTATCACTGATACTTTTACCATAACCTGTTCCTTTCTATCGAAGTGATTCTGTAAGATACTGAGTCTGTGAATCAATCTTCACAATTGTATTATCTTCAATCTTTCCTGAAATAACACACCCTGCACCTATTACACAATTATCTCCTATATCTGCATTTTTCAATATACAAACATTACTTCCAATCCAACAATGACGTCCTATTGAAACAGTACCATTACTAAATCCTTGTTCTTTTATACTTCTTTTTAAATCTGCAAACTTATGATTGTGATCGTAAATTTTAACATTTTCTCCGAAAATTGTACCCTCACCTATTTCTATAAACTTGTTTGCTCCAATAGTACAGTCATTATTAAAAAAGCAATTATCCCCTATTGAAACTTTACCTTCATTTGCTATCATTATCAAAAAATTACGTCTCCAAGTAGTATGTTTTCCCGTAGATAACTTACTTCCATAAATAATTTTGTAAAATATTTTTTTCAAAGTAGATATTATATGAAACCATATCTTTATTATAATCATAAATAAATCTTACCTTTCATTTTTACTGCATATCAATCACATTAACTATATCCATAAACATTCTTTGGTGTTCAGCAGCTACACGCTTAACATCAAATTTTTTGACATCAGTCAAACCTTGCATTACCAATTTTTTTCTGAAATTCTTATTCTCGTAAAGTTTCAATATTTCGTTTTTTACTTCTTCTGAATTATCCGGTTCAACAAGAATACCATTTTCACCACTTGTAATAATATCTGGTATTGCATCCACTTTAGATGCAACAATAGGTTTTCCTGCCAACATATATTCAGGTAAAACCAGCCCGAATCCTTCCCACCTAGAAAGAAGACAAGCTACATCGAATAATTTTACATACTCCATTGGATTCTCTACCCACCCTGTAATGTGGAAGCAGTTCTGCATATTATGTGCTGATATATACGCCTTAATTTCATTTTCCATATCTCCGCCACCCACAATTATAAAGTACGCATTTTTTATTTCTTCTTTAATCTTTTTTGCTGCTTCTACAAATATATCCGGAGCTTTTTGTTTACTAATTCGCCCCACCATTCCTATTACAAAAGCATCTTCTGGAATATTTAAGTTTTCTCTCCGTATAAAATATTCATTTGATTGCTTATATGCTTCAATATCTATTCCATTAAAAATAACTTGTAATTTTTTTTCACTACAAATTTTTTTATCCAATGCTGATTTTTTTTCCGCATTGGAAATACACACAATTTTATTACAAAACGGTGCCTCTACCTTTTCTATAAAAGTATATAAACTCTGCTTTTTTTTAGCTACTTGCATATTAAATGCCCAACCATGCGGATTATAAATACAGTAATTCTTCATACCAATATTAGCAATTCTAGCAATCGCTCCAGCCTTACTTGAATGGGCATATACAATGTCTGGAGTGTATTTTTTTATCAATTTTCTTAATTGTCTAATAGCTTCAATATCATGTTTTCCAATGGCTCGTTCCATTTTTATCGAAACGAAAGTATCCGCTATATCCTTATAATCATCTTTTTTGAAATTCTGTGATAAAACGACGATGTTCTCAAATTTTTCTTTATCAAGATATTTCAGTAATGTTCTTAAATAACGATCTACTCCACCTGCAGCTTGTGCTACATGCATTATTTTAATTTTATCCTTATTCCCTTTTTCTTCATACATAAGCAATCATCCTTGAATATAATCTACCTTTTTATATCTTTTTTGCGATTCAATACTTTATTTTTAAAAATGTGTAGATCAATCTTTTACATAAAAATCAATCTTTTACATAAAAATCAATCTACACATCTATATCACATCGACCCTTCGCCTTTCAACACAACACCCACTGTCTTGAACAATATCTTGATGTCGTTTACAAGACTCCATTCATCGATATACTTCCGGTCTAATCTTACAACCTCATCGAAATCCGTGATATTACTTCTTCCGCTGACCTGCCAGAGGCCTGTGATACCCGGTTTGATCGCCATACGTCCTCTGTGATGGGCGGAATATTTCTCCCATTCATCCTCTGTTGGCGGTCTGGTTCCGATCAGACTCATATCACCCTTTAACACATTGAAGAACTGTGGAAATTCATCGAGTGACCAGTCTCGGATTCGATTTCCGATGCCCTTCTTGATCGTACCATCCGGCAGCTTCTTGCAGCCGATGATTCGCGGATCATATTCCATCTTGAACATCATGCCATCCTTGACCTGATTCTGCTCCATCAACTCTGCTTTTCGTTCTTCCGCATCCATATACATGCTTCGGAACTTATAGATCTTGAACTTCTTTCCATTCTTACCGATACGGTACTGGGAGAAGAAGATCGGTCCCGGTGATGCGATATAGATACATGGTGCAAGGATGATCGTAAGGATACCTGTAAAGATACATCCCACGATTCCACCAAGGATATCGATTGCCCTCTTTACAAATGCCTGATACATCGTTATATATGTAGTGCTGACGGTCAGTACATGATGGCCGAGCTGTTTATCGAATACATACTGATAATCGGAGAGCTCTGCCGGTACACGCACACGCACATGAACCGTGATTCCCATATCTGCGAGCTGTCCCAGAAGATTCTCCGGAATATGCTTCTCAAATGGTATATTCACATAGACCTCATCTACCCATCCATGAATTATCTTATCTAGTACTTCATCCGAATAACTATGTATATCCATTCCCATTTCGGCAAATTCTGTATTATACTGTCCTGCTTCCTCATCTGTAGCATCTAACAATACGATACCTGCAATCCGGTACAGATTATAATACTCTGTACCCATCTCTGCAAGTAACGCATTCAGGTATTCTTTGACTGTCACGATTACAATGGATTTCTTTGCCACGCGATGTCTTCGTATATATTCCTTCCAGAGAAGCGTGACCACATAACCTATGACCAGATAAATCATGCCAAATAAAGCCATAACCTTTCTGGAGTAAGTCGCACCCATTTTCATCATAAACAGAACGAATACTGCCAGAAGTACAACCAGCAAAGACTGCTTCACGGATGCGATTGCTTCACGGAAACGTCCTCGTTGCAGCACGCCTTTATATATATGACATACTATGGTAACCAATAATTGAAATAATGTCAGAAGTACGGCTATTGTCCGATATAACTTACTATGATACGGATTTTCTGTTCCCATCCGTATAAAATACGCCATACAATAAGATGCATGCAGTGCTATCAGATTCAGCACTGTAAAATCCAGATGTTTTAACCAGCCCTGCGGCTCTTTTCTATACATTCTATTCCCTCATTTCCCTCATAAATGTGTTCATCATGTATCTTTATCAAGTCGAACTATATAAATATAGTTGTTAATGTTTTAGAAATCCTTAACGCTTCTTAACCATTAACAACTATAATTCAATTCTTATTAAATGTCAATTTTCTACGTTTAAGTTGAGTGTAGAAATTTCCGGAAATAATACTGTTATTTTAGGCAATTTTTCCAAAGTATTCGACACAGTTCTACAACTTATATCCGTTCTTCTTGAGCAATTCTCTCGCTGTTTCCGGTGAATCCACGCCCTCTGCATTCTTGATCGGTGCAAATTCATAATCTCTGACAACCTCGAATGGCAGACAGTCATTCATAAACTGAAGCATATCAAGCGCAAGGGTTTCAAACTTATAACCATTTGGCTCCGTTGGTTTCACCAGTTCCCGATTCTCATTCATATAAGGAATAACCTTCTTTGCCGTATGAAGTGGCATTTTCTGTTTCAGCAGCAACTTCAACTGATTAACCGGGAAGATATAATTTAAGATCACCCCATAATTATAAGCATAATCGCCCATGACCGTTTTCTCATGCCGCATCTCATCTGACAATTCATAATATTCTACTATATAAGGCTTATTGTCTTTCTTACACAGCACGCCTACCCGTTCATATGGATCTGCTTTCTTTACAACTTTTGCCGCCGACTGGTAATCCTCCATCATCATTGAGCCAAGGAATACCGGATCTGCAATCTTCTGTAATACATTATCCACTGCAAATACATTGATATACCGGATGCCTTCTTTATCAAGCTGTTCTACCAGTCCTGCCCGTTTCATGGATGAGAACCAGCCACCGTTTCCATTTGGGGAAAGGACGATCTTAGACGGTGATTCCATCAGGATCTTTCCATCGAAGTCTACCGATGGTACAAGCTCCTGTTTAAAGAAATGAATATATTGCTCTTTATAACCGAAATACTTATGTTCTGCAAAGAAAGATGTCGTTGCATCGTAGTTCTTATCACTGGTCATGATATAGAGATGGATCCATCGTCCAAGTGTCTTCACAACAGTCAGGATCGTCTTCACCTGACATTCGAAGATATAGAGATCTCTCGTCAGTCCGATATTGTATGTGCCCTTCGGCCCATCAAATCCAAGTCTGGTTCCCTGACCTCCGGCAAGCATAACAAGAGCGAGCTGTCCTTTCTGGATCGCCGTCTCGCCAAGTACCTTATAAGCGAATTCGTATTCTTTGATCGTATCAAGCGCTAATGCCGCTGTCGGTGTGATCGAGCCGGTCTTTCCGGCTGTGCCTTTTTCTTTTAACACATCAAACATCGAGAAGTCTATCTCGTCGATCTGTAACAGCAGGCTCTGCTTTTCTTCTTCATTTAGTTCATCATAATAGGCGAGCACATGCTCCTGTCCGTACTTTTTCAAAATTTCCAAAGCGTTTTCATATGTCATATATTTTCCCTCACATTTCTATGTCGCCACTATGTATGAGGTTAACTATACTATTATTCCGCAAAACGCTTCCGCTCTATCTTCGACGTAGCGGTACATAAGGCTGCAAAGGACGCAGCCTAAGTACCGACGCTCAGATAGGTTTGCTTCATAATATATAGCAAAACCTCATACTCGTGGCATTTACGTTATCTTGTTTTACACTGTCAGTTAATAACTATAGATACATTGTATGCAACAAACCGCGCTTTGCGGAATACAATATCTGCTTTACATAGCCAGTTAATGACTGCGGATATATTGTATGTAGCAAACCTCTCTTTGCGTCGGTACTTAGGCTGCGTATTTTGCAGCCTTATGTACCGCTACGTCAAAGATAGAGCGGAAGCGTTTTGCGGAATACAATATATCCGCAGTCATTAACGTCCGTGTGTGTGCATCCTTCTTTTCACCTCTACGGTTTCGTTGAACACCTTTGCTACATCCTTTAATCCAATCCTTCTTCCGCCCCTGCTGTCATCCCGGCTGTAGTTCAGCTCGATCGGAGCTTCGCAGATCTTTCTGCCATCTTTTGCTGCCATGACAAGGATCTCAATATCAAATGCATATCCTTCTGCCTGCATCTGGCTGACGATTGGTTTGATCACTTCTTTTTTGAATAACTTGATACCGGTCTGTGTATCGTGAGTGTTCAGATGGAACATCATCTTTAACATCAGATAATATCCATAGCTCATAATCTTACGCAGCATCGGATAATGGAGCTTCGATTCCGGATGCAGCTTGGAACCGATCACGATATCGGCGTTCTGCTCCTTCATATCTTTTAAGAATCGTTTCAGCAGGATCGGTGGCAGTTCCAGATCGGAATCCAGAAATGCGATGTATCGTCCCTCTGCTGCTGCGATTCCTGTCCGGATGGCATGTCCTTTTCCACCATTCGGCTGATACGAGATCCCCCTGATATGGGTATCCTGCATTTCTGCCCGGCGGATACACTCTGCGGTATTATCTGCACTTCCGTCGTCAACTGCTATGATCTCATACCGTTTGACGAAACCGGACAACACCCTGCTGGTTTCAAGCAGATTATCTGTTATATGTGTTCCTTCATTATAGGCGGGCATGACGACAGATAGTGTCACATCCCCTTCCTTATTTGTTTCCATGGTCAACGTTCTCCTGTCTGACAGTCTTATTCTTCTATGTTCGCCTGTTTTACGATACCGTAGACTGCCTCTCTGACGATTTCCGACATGGATACACCTTTTTGCTTTGCATACTTTGAAAGCAGTTCATGTGTATCTGTGTCGATTCTTAGTCTCAGAATTGTGTCTTTCCGTTTATCGGTCGGTCTTCCCGGACCTCTCTTGATTTCCTCTGCCATCTCCCTGCTCCGTTTCTTTTTATTTAAAGAAAATACTTCTTTACTCCATGTATCGCATATCCTGCAAAATATCCAAGTGACTTCACTGTTCCAAATCCCATCTTCCGGTATACCTGATACGTCATCTTTGCAGAATGTAATTTGGAACCTGATTTACTGTTCTTCACCATCCGGTAAAGCAGTAACGGTTCATTGATGCCTGCTGCCTCCCCGTATTTCTTAAGGATCTGCAGCCAGCAGATATAATCCTCGTGAGCATCATCATCCCCCATCGGGAACTCTGCTGCCACCTCCCGCTTCATCACTACGGATGAGCAGTTGATCACATTTCCATATAACATACCTTTATAAGTGATCTTCTCCGGTACCGGCAAGATCCGCCCGGTATGGGTTCCGTCCTCTTCCATCAGTTCTCTGGCAGTTGAGGATAATACCACTCCGGTCTTCTTCATAACAGCAAGCTGTTTTGAGAGCTTTCCCGACCGCCAGATATCATCGGAATCTAAGAATGCTACATATTCGCCCTCTGCAAGCTGCACACCTTTATTTCTCGTTGCTGCTACGCCAAGATTGGTTTCATTCTTATATAGTCTAACCTGTGGATTGCTTTTATATTCTGCCAGGCACTCCGTCAGATCCTCCGGTGAACAGTCGTCGATCACTATGATCTCTGATATCACATCCTGACAAAGTGCGGAATCGATTGCCTGTTTAATTGTTCTGCTGCAATTATATGCCGGAATGATCACGGATACTTCTGGTTTCATTTATTTCTTTTCCTCTACACTATAGAAGGCATCCTCGGCTTCATCATGTGGATGCTTGATGCCTGTTTTCTTTGTCTTGTCTTCACGGATCGCTGTCGTCTGATTTGCATCGATTCCTTCCGTGTTTTCCTTCTGGAATAAGATCTTGAAGGTCAGCAGGATCAGCTTCAGATCCAGCCATAAGGAATACTGCTCATAATATGTCAGGTCAAGCTTCACCTTATCTCTCGGTGTGGTGTTATATTTACCGTAAACCTGCGCATATCCGGTAAGTCCGGCCTTCATCTTCAGACGATAGTCGAATTCCGGGAAAGTCTCCCTGTACTGTGCTGCGATCTCCGGACGTTCCGGTCTAGGGCCTACGACTGACATATCACCCTTTAAGATATTAAAGAGCTGTGGCAGCTCGTCTAAGTGTGTGGCACGGATCACACGGCCAACCGGTGTGATTCTGTCATCATGCTTTCTTGCAAGCTGTGCGCCATGTTCCTCGGAGTCCATCCGCATACTTCTGAATTTCATGATCTTGAACACCCTGCCATTTAATGTCAGACGATCCTGTTTATAGAATACAGGGCCTCTGTCATAGAGCTTGATCGCAAGTGCGATCAGGATCATAAACGGTGAAAAGATAATGATCATGATCAGAGATACGATAATATCCATCAGACGCTTGAAGATCATATCTTCTCCTGTCAGTCCCTGGTTTCTGGATAATAATAACGGTGTATCAAACAAATGGATTGGTTCTGCTCCTAAGATAATGATATCCGATAACTTCGGTACCACATACGAACGGATTGAATGCTCGAAGCAGTATTTTACCAGTTCGTTTCTGATATATGCCTTTGTCTCACAAAGGATAACGCCATCGTACTGTAAGATTTTTTCTTTTAATGCTTTCTCACCTTCACTGACATGAATACGGTCAGCAATGATGTATTTGTCTTTTCTGGCATTAATCTTATCAATGAATTCGGTCGGTGTCTTATATCCATAAACAAGCAGTAAATGTCTCGGTGGATAGAACTTGCGGTACATCATCCTGCAGACAAATACCCATATAAATATAACTATGATCTCTAAGAATGTAAGCTCGATCATGTTCAGTGCCGGCAGATAATTACGGGCAATGATACACAGCTCGATATAACCTACGATATTTGCACAGACCAATGATAATATTTGTGAAAAGAGAACATCCATCACCCGGAGGAATCCTACTTTATAACCACCATACAGCTTCGTAAACAGATAAATGATAATCGCATACATACCGATTACCGCCCAGTTACCTTTGTTCCAGAACGGAATCTGGATAGCCTGAGTATTATCTGCATATTCGGTATACCACATTCTCGCAAACAGCAGTACTTCCGCAGCTAACAGAAGCACGCCTTCCGAAAATGTGATAATACGTTTGTAAATGTCTCTCTTTCTCACATGTCTGGTTTCTTCCATATCAATCTCCATCCCACCATGAGAGGTGGTCATCAGGTGGATATGCCACCTGCTTTCTCTTCATTTTTTTCTATTGGTATCGATTATTTTAACAGCTCACGGAGCATCTGGTTTACGGATGCCGGATCTGCCTTGCCCTTCATTGCTTTCATGGTCTGTCCGACCAATGCGCCAAGTGCTTTTTCTTTTCCGCCACGGAAGTCTTCGATCGCCTTTGGATTATTGGCAATTACTTCTTCTACAACCTTACGGAGTGCACCCTCATCATTTACGGTGGCAAGTCCATGTTCTTTTACATAGCTTTCCGGTTCGATATCATCTGTAAATATCTTCTCGAATACTTCCTTTGCGACATTGCTGTTGATGGCTTTCGCATCTACCATCTGTATCAGCTTTGCAAGGTGCTCTGCGCTGAATGACAACTCATCTGCATCGATGGAATGTTCTTTCATCAGACGCATGGTCTCTCCCATCAGCCAGTTGGATACCTTCTTCGGATTTGCTCCGAGAGCGATCGTCTCCTCGAAAAGGTCTGCCATCTTCTTTGTATTTGTAATGATATCTATATCATAGTCCGGGATATCATACTCTTCTTTATACCGGATCTTCTTCTCATCCCGGAATTCCGGCTGACGGCTTCGGATCTCCTCCATCCACTCGTCACTGATCTGTACCGGTACAAGGTCAGGATCAGGGAAATAACGATAATCCTGTGCATCCTCTTTGGAACGCATAGGATATGAATATTCCTTGGTATCATCCCATCTTCTGGTCTCCTGTACAACCTTTTCGCCTGCTTCGATCAGATCGATCTGACGTTCTCTCTCATTCTCGATCGCATGGGCGATAGCCTTGAATGAGTTCAGGTTCTTTGTCTCTGTTCTTGTTCCGAATTCTTCTGCTCCGACTTCACGAACAGACAGGTTGACATCGGCACGCATCGAACCTTCATTTAACTTACAGTCTGATGCTCCGAGATACTGGATGATCAGACGTAATTTCTCAAGATAAGCAATTACTTCTTCCGCAGAACGCATATCCGGCTCAGATACAATCTCGATCAGAGGCACACCGGAACGATTGAAATCCACCAGTGAACTGTCTGTATATGGATCATGTACCAGTTTACCTGCATCCTCTTCCATGTGGATCTCATGGATCCTTACGAATTTCTTCTTGCCCTCTACTTCGATCTCTACCTTTCCGTTTCTGCAGATCGGGTAGTACAGCTGAGAGATCTGGTAATTCTGTGGATTATCCGGATAGAAATAATTCTTACGGTCAAATTTACAGTTCTGTGTGATCGTACAGTTGGTTGCAAGACCGACAGCAACTGCTTTTTCTACTACCCCTTTATTCAGTACCGGAAGGGAACCCGGCATACCGGTACATACCGGACATGTATGTGTATTCGGTGCACCACCAAATGCGGTACTGCAGCCGCAGAATATCTTCGTCTTTGTCGCAAGCTCTACATGAACCTCCAGACCGATCACGGTTTCGTATACTTTACTCATCTTACAGACCCCTTTCTGCTACAGCGGCAGGCTGCTTGTACTCTCTTGTCTGCTCAAATGCATATGCCGCCTGAATGATTGCTTTCTCGTTAAATGCATCTCCTACCATCTGGACACCGATCGGCATACCGTCTTTGTCGTATCCGCATGGAAGGGAAATACCCGGAAGTCCTGCAAGGTTGACCGGAACGGTGTATACATCGCCCAGATACATCTTGATCGGATCGGATAAGGATTCACCCATGGTCAGTGCAGTTGTAGGTGCAACCGGACCGAGGATGATATCGTATTTTGCAAATGCTTTATCATAAGCCTGTTTGATCAGGGCTTTTACCTTAAGTGCTTTTACATAGTATGCATCATAGTAACCGGATGACAGGGTAAAGGAACCTAACATGATACGTCTCTTTACTTCTGCGCCGAAGCCTTCGGAACGTGTCTTCTTATACATGTTGTGAAGGTCTGTGTACTCTGCTGTACGATAGCCGTATTTTACGCCGTCGAAACGTTCCAGATTCGAGCTTGCCTCTGCGGATGCAATGATATAATATGCAGGAATTGCATATTCTACCATACCAAGGTCAAATTCTTCCACGATCGCACCTTTTTCTTTTAATACTTCAGCTACATGGTACACAGCATCCTTGATCTCAGGATCCAGTCCTTCTGTGAAATAGTCCTTTGGAAGTCCGATGCGCATACCTTTTACATCGTCCTTTAATGCGCTTGTAAAATCATTATCCGTACGTTCTACAGATGTAGAATCTTTCTTATCATACCGGGAAATGATCTCTAATATCGTTGCACAGTCTGTTACATCCTTTGCAAGTGGTCCGATCTGGTCAAGAGATGAACCATATGCAACCAGACCGTATCTGGATACTCTGCCGTAAGTTGGCTTGATTCCTGTTACACCACAGAATGCTGCCGGCTGACGGATCGATCCACCGGTATCGGAACCGAGTGCACACGGTACTTCTTCTGCTGCAACAGCGGCTGCTGATCCGCCGGAAGAACCACCCGGAACTTTATTTGTATCCCATGGATTCTTTGTCTCGCCATAATAAGAAGTCTCGGTTGTACTTCCCATTGCGAACTCATCCATATTTGTCTTGCCTACGATCACGGCTCCTGCTTCCATTAATTTCACAACAGCATCTGATGTATAGGTCGGTACGAAGTTTGATAAGATCTTGGATGCGCAGGTGGTAAGTACACCATTCTGACACATATTATCCTTGATTGCGATCGGTACACCTGCCAACGGGCCTGTCAGCTCGCCGCTGTCGATCTTCTTCTGTATTTCTTCTGCCTGTTTGAATGCACCTTCTTCATCTACGGTGATAAAACAGTTATATTCTTTGTCGTATGTCTTTATATTCTCGATGCAGGCTTTGGTTGCTTCCATAACGGAGATCTCTCCGGCCTTGATCTTCTTTCCAAGCTCTACTGCTGTCATACTCATCATATCCAATGTCCGTTACCTCCTAATCAAATGTTCTTGGCACCTTATAGCAGCCATCTTTCTGCTCCGGTGCATTTGACAGCATATTCTCTCTGTCGTCGCCATTTGTTACTTCATCTTCACGGAATACATTATTATAAGAAAATGTATGGCTCATTGCTTCCACATTCTCAGTGTCCAGTTCGTTTAACTTACTTACATAGTCAAGCATATCTGACATATCTTTCTTTGCCTGCTCCTTCTCCTCATCGGAAAGCTCAAGCTTCGCCAGAATACCTACATAATCGATTGTTTCGTCTGTAATAACCATGGTATGTCTCCTTGTCTGGGTTTTATTAGGCAATTGCAATACTACTCTTTACTATGTTTGGATACTTTTGACCTTACCAATCAGGGGACGCTTTCGCTCGTTTCGGTCTGCAGCGGTACTAAGATGCCGCTTATGCGCCATCTAAGGACCGGCGACCTCAAATGCCCCTGTATTAGTAAGTCAAAGTATCCAAACAACATTCAGACTATTGTTTTCGCAATTGCCTACTATTATTTATAGTACCACAAAATTAGTTAGAGTGTACCACATAACTCCGTTGTTTGCAAGTCTATGTCCAAATGAAGTCGTCCTGCTGTTCAGCAACAATTGTCCATTCAAAATATTTCATTTATGACAAAAAATGGAAGAATGAATTACTATTATGAAGCAAGCCTGTCTGAATGTCGGTACTTAGTGAACTGCTGAATGCAGTGAACTTAGAACCGCTACATGAAGATAGAGCGAAAGCGTCTTGCGTAATAATATGTAATCATTCTTCCATTTTTATGTCATCATTTATTAAATGGACAATTGTTGCGTCCTTTTATAACATGCCCTCTAAGGTCTCACGAATTGCCTTGATGAAGTTCTCGCTGTTTAATACAGTTGGATTCTCAAGGGTTGTGATAAGTGCAAGATCCTTTGTCATCTTTCCGGATTCGATCGTTGCGATCGTTGCTTTCTCAAGCTTGTTTGCGAAATCAACCAGAGCGTCGATGCCATCCAGTTCACCACGTTTTCTGAGTGCGCCTGTCCATGCAAAGATTGTTGCAACAGAGTTTGTGGATGTTTCTTCACCCTTTAAGTGCTTGTAGTAGTGTCTCTGAACTGTTCCGTGTGCAGCTTCGTACTCATACTTTCCATCCGGGGAAACCAGTACAGATGTCATCATGGCCAGTGAACCAAATGCAGATGAGATCATATCACTCATTACGTCACCATCGTAGTTCTTGCATGCCCAGATGAATCCACCCTGGGATTTCATAACTCTTGCTACAGCATCGTCGATCAGTGTATAGAAATATTCAATACCTGCTGCATCGAATTTCTCTTTGTATTCTTTATCAAAGATCTCCTGGAAGATATCTTTGAATGTATGGTCGTATTTCTTTGAGATCGTATCCTTGGTTGCAAACCAGATTGTCTGCTTGATATCCAGCGCATAGTTGAAGCAGCATCTTGCAAAGCTTTCGATTGACTTGTTGATGTTGTGCTGTCCCTGGATCACACCCGGTCCGTCGAATTCATGGATCGTCTCTTTGATCACTGTACCATCTGCACCTGTGAATACCAACTCAGCCTTACCGGCACCCGGAACCTTGATCTCTACGTTCTTATATACATCACCATATGCATGTCTTGCGATTGTGATAGGAGCCTTCCAGTTCTTTACACATGGCTCAATGCCCTTTACGATGATCGGCGTACGGAATACAGTTCCGTCGAGGATCGCACGGATTGTTCCATTTGGGCTCTTCCACATTTCCTTCAGATCATACTCTGTCATACGTGCAGCATTTGGTGTGATCGTTGCACATTTAACAGCAACGCCATACTTCTGTGTTGCATATGCGGAATCAAATGTTACCTGATCATTTGTCTCATTTCTATATTCAAGTCCCAGATCGTAATACTCGGATTTCAGATCGATAAATGGATAGATCAGTTCATCCTTGATCATCTTCCAGAGAATTCTGGTCATCTCGTCTCCATCCATCTCTACTAAAGGGGTAGTCATTTGAATTTTTTCCATCTTGCTCGTTCCTCCATGTTCTTTTATTATAGTTCTAATTACTTACCTGTTTTTATACACGCCTAGAATTATACATGAAAAATGCTGCTATTTCCAGTTTTTTGAAAGTTTTTTATACATATCCGTAAATTCCGCGCACGGACACTTCCCCGGATATAATGATCGACTCCTGTCCATCTTTATCCTTCACACGAAGTCCTCCATTTGGTGCAAGTCCGAGGGCTGTGTATTCTGTCCGGTTATATCCTTCGATCACATAGACCTGTTCATCCTTGTTCACAAGGATGGAATTATATTCATCCAGCATAAACTGAAGATCCTGACATTTGACAAATGCGTCATACAGCTCTTCAAAATGATTTGCCACACTAGCGACCAGTTTGCTTCTGTCACAGCCGGTTCCGTTTTCCAGCTTGATCGACGTCGCCTTGTCTGCCAGTTCTTCCGGAAATTCCATCATGGATACATTGATGCCGATACCTACAACTGCATATTTGATATCCATACCTTCCGAACTCATCTCTGTAAGAATGCCACAGATCTTCTTGCCGCCGACTACAACATCATTCGGCCATTTGATCTGTGCCTGCAAGCCCGCTGTATCTGCAAGAGCACGCGCCGTTGCGAGTGCCGACAGGATCGTAAGTCTGGATACATTCTCGATCGGCACATCCGGACGGAGCAGAAATGTCATGGCTATGCTGGTTCCCTTCGGGGTGCTCCATGCCCTTCCCCTTCTTCCTCGTCCTGCATTCTGTTCATTTGCAACAAACAACGCTCCGTGTGTTCCATCTGTCTCTCCTGCAAGCTTTGCCCGTATATTTGTGGAATCCGTCTCATCATAATAATACAGTTCTCTTCCGATCACCGATGTCGTGAGTGCTGCCTCTATCTTCTCTTTCGTAACGATATCCGGCTCTCCGACCAGACGATAGCCTTTATTATTTACTGCATCTATAATATAACCTTCTGCCTTTAAGGCATTGATATTTTTCCAGACAGCGGTTCTCGAGACACCTAATTTCTCACAGATTGCCTGACCGGATATATAATCACTGCTCGTTCGAAGCAGCGCAAGGATTTTTTCTTTCATGATTTACCTTCTTTCTGTCTCACTTTCCTGATAAATTCCCATCTTCTTTAATAAATGATAATAGATTGCATCGCACTTCTCACGTTTCCCGCTGAACGGCAGTACGAATTGCTCTTTTCCTATATCTATCTTTAATATGTAATATGGCAAATGTGGATCAGGGATGACCAGATTCACATTTGTAATCTTATCGTATGGTGTATGATAGGATTTCCTTCCCTTTTCTATTACCAGTTCATCGTCTTCAAAACGATAGGTCAGATCAAATGCCGATTTGCGAAATGAAGATTTCACAAGCATCAATCCATATGCCGCAAGTGCAAGTCCAAATGCCAGCTTGAATATCCGTCCGCCGGTACTGCCATGTGTTTTGATCATTAACAGAATAAATGCTGCTCCGATAGCAACAAAAAAGACACCCACCATCCGGTATGCAATTCTGGTTGCTCTGTTTTTCTTTACGGTATGCTGCATGTGTTTTCCTCGTTCTTTCTGTATATTTTCTGTTCTCTATTATATTTTCTACAGTCATAAAAAGCAAGCCGGAGTAAACATGACATTTTGTACTAAAACCATCGACAAAAAACATGATTTTTACCAGATTGATTTTTCTTATAAAAAGAAGTAATATCCAGTATGCATTTAGAATATGGAAGTCGTTGCGGGGTGTTGGCCGGAGCCATACAGACATTGCCAACAGGGAACGCTTCCGCTCGTTTCGTCCTGCAGCGGTACTAAGATGCCGCCTTTGCGCCATCAAGTACCGGCGGACTCAAATGTCCCTGTATTGGCAAGTCATATGGCTCCAGCCAACACCCCGCAATGACTAAACTAACACAAGGAGGTAAAATCATTGAAAAACTTACTGAAAAAAATTAACGGTTCCAAGGATCTGACTGAAGGCAATCCTATGAAACTGATCTTGAACTTTGGACTGCCATTATTATTTGGGCTTTTATTCCAGCAATTTTATAACATGGTCGATACGATCATCGTTGGTAAATTTCTGGGTGTCGATGCACTTGCAGCCGTCGGCTCAACCGGATCGATCAACTTTATGATACTCGGTTTCTGCATCGGTATCTGCAATGGTTTTGCCATCCCGGTTGCTCAGGCCTTTGGAGCAAAGGACACTGATAATATGAAGAAGTACATTACAAACTGTGTCTGGGCTTCGATCTTCTTCGCTGCCGTTATGACAGTTGCAGTCGGAATTCTTACCAGAAATATTCTGATCTGGATGAAGACACCGGACAGCATCCTGGATCAGGCATTTATCTACATATTTATTATATTTATGGGAATACCTGCAACCTTCCTTTATAATATGGTTTCCGGTATCCTGCGTTCTCTCGGCGACAGTGTAACCCCTGTTGTCTGTCTGATCGCATCCTCCCTGTTAAATATCGTACTGGATATCCTGTTAGTTCGTCCGATGGGTGTCGCCGGTGCTGCTGTTGCAACCGTTGTTGCACAGGCAATCTCCGGTGTCGGCTGTCTGATCTATATGTGTAAGAAGCTCGGATATCTTCATTTTACAAAACAGGACTGGGCATTTAGTATGCGCCACTGTCTGACCTTATGCGGTATGGGTGTTCCGATGGGGCTTCAGTACTCGATCACAGCGATCGGCAGTGTTATTCTTCAGGCTGCAGTTAATTCGATGGGTGAATCCGTTATCGCTGCCGTATCCGCCGGAACAAAGATTTCCATGTTCCTCTGCTGTCCATTTGATGCCATGGGATCGACAATGGCAACCTACGGCGGACAAAATGTCGGTGCTAAGAAAATGGATCGTGTGGATGCCGGCTTAAAGGCATGTATCAAACTCGGTATTGTCTATGCGATTCTTGCATTTGTATTTATCCTGTTATTCGGCAAGAATCTGGCACTGCTTTTCCTGGATGCAGAAGAAACAGAGATCATCAAGCTTGTATATTATTTCCTGCTTGGCAACTCAGGAGCTTACATCCTGCTTGCCCTTGTAAATATCGTCCGGTTTATGATTCAGGGACTCGGCTACTCCGCATTTGCCGTTATCGCAGGTATCTGTGAAATGGTTGCCCGTACGATCGCAGGCTTTATCCTGGTACCAAAATTCGGTTATGTCTTTGTAGCACTCGGCAGTCCGCTCGCATGGATATTTGCAGATATCTTCCTGATTCCTGCCTATATCTATGTTGTAAAACGTCTTCGCCGCAAGTTCGGTCAGGAGACCCCGGCGATGCTGAAGCGTTGTCAAAAGAACCTTGCATAATATATTCTAATACAGTTTTTTCCATATAATCAAAAAACCATACCGGCAGCATATATATTTTTTATGTGATTTACCTATCCACCCAAATATATATGCTGTCGGTATGGTTTTTCTTTTTATTTCTTATTTATTATTTATTTCTGTAGATAATGTCGGTTCTCTTTGGTCCGTTTGAAACCATAGTGATCGGATATCCGATATGTTTCTCAATGAACTCAATGTAGTTTCTGCAGTTCTCCGGAAGATCTTCGTAGTTCTTGATACCACGGATATCTGTCTTCCATCCCGGCAGAACCTCATATACAGGCTTTGCTTTCTTTAACTTAGCTGTTGTAGGGAAGTCTGTTGTTACTTCACCATCGATATCGTATCCGACACATACAGGAATCTCATCCAGATAACCCAGTACATCAAGTACGGTAAATGCTACATCTGTTGTTCCCTGCATACGGCAGCCATACTTGGAAGCTACACAGTCGAACCATCCCATACGTCTTGGACGTCCGGTTGTTGCACCGTACTCACCGCCGTCACCACCACGACGTCTTAACTCATCTGCTTCATCTCCGAAGATCTCGCTGACGAATTCACCGGCGCCTACAGCACTTGAATATGCCTTTACTACTGTTACGATCTGCTTGATCTCATATGGAGGGATACCGGCACCGATCGCACCATAAGCAGCCAGTGTGGACGATGATGTAACCATAGGATAAATACCATGATCCGGGTCCTTTAATGTTCCAAGCTGACCTTCTAACAGAATTGTCTTGCCTGCTTTGATCGCCTCATGAAGATATGCGGATACATCACATACATATGGCTCTACGATAGCCTTGTACTCCATCAATGTTTCATATACTTCATCTACTGTAAGAAGCGGCTTCTTATACAGATACTCAAGCAGAACATTCTTGGATGCGATAACTCTGCTGATCTTATCCTTCAATTCTTCCTCTGTGTCAAACAGTTCGCTTACCTGGAAACCGATCTTTGCATATTTGTCTGAATAGAATGGTGCGATACCTGACTTTGTAGATCCGAATGACTTACCGGCCAGTCTCTCCTCCTCGTACTCATCAAACAGAATGTGATATGGCATAACCATCTGTGCTCTGTCTGAGATCAGGATCTTTGGCATTGGGACTCCCTTTTCTACGATGCTGTTCAGCTCTTTGAACAGAACCGGGATATTTAATGCTACACCATTTCCGATAACACTTGTTGTATGATCATAGAAACAACCGGACGGAAGTGTATGCAATGCAAATTTACCATAGTCATTTACAATTGTGTGACCTGCATTTGCACCACCCTGAAATCTGACAATAATATCAGATGTTTCCGCCAGCATATCTGTTATTTTACCTTTTCCTTCGTCGCCCCAGTTGGCTCCGACAACCGCTCTTACCATATTTTTATCCTCGCTTTCATGGCATTTTCCCGGAAATATCTTCCGAAATTGAACTCAATTACTTTTATATTATAGCATGTATGTATTATAAGTAAAATCGATATTAATTATATATAACATAAGTTGTACTTATATTTATTCTTTACAAATACACAGGTTCGGTTTACACTTTAAATACAACAATTAGCATAACTGCATTTCTATATTTGATATCGTGTATACATCATTTGATATACATGTACCCGATATATGCATATGCATGACCTTAATAACGTTTTTACAATTATCTGTAATAAAATTAACTGGGAGTTTCGACTATGAATATTAATTATGAATATTATAAGATCTTCTATTATGTGGCAAAGACAGCAAGCATCTCTGCTGCTGCTAAAGAGCTGTGCGTATCCCAGCCCGCTGTCAGTCAGGCGGTCAAATCTTTAGAACAGGCAATCGGTATCAACCTGTTCATCCGGACGAAAAAAGGTGTATCCCTGACAGGTGCAGGCGAACTTCTCTACAAACATGTAGCCGAAGGATACGAGGCAATCTCCATGGGCGAACAGCAGCTTGCCAGATTGATGCACTTGGAAACCGGCGAGATCCGGATCGGAGCCAGTGATATGACACTCCAGTTCTATCTGCTTCCGTATCTCGAACGCTTCCACCAGCTCTATCCCGGCATCAAGGTACATGTAACAAATGCTCCGACCCCAAGTACGATCGACCACTTATTTGCAAATAACATTGACTTCGGTATCGTTACAACTCCTCTCCCACAGAATCCGAACATGGAGATTCGAAACGCACGGGAGATCGAAGATATCTTTATAGCCGGTCCAAGATTCAACGACCTGAAAGGTAAAGTTCTCGACTATCCGGATCTGCAAAAGCTTCCGATCATCTGTCTGGAAAATGACACCAGCACAAGAGCCTATGTAGATCAGTTTCTTGCAAATGAAGGTGTCACGCTGACCCCTGAATTCGAGCTTGCAACCAGTGATATGATCGCACAGTTTGCAAAGAGAAACCTTGGGATCGGATCGATCGTGGCTGACTTTGCCGGTGACTATATTGACCGTGATGAGATCTTTCGGTTAAATTTCAAGAAGCACATCCCCAAGCGGAACATGTGCATCATCAGTGACCGCAGGCGTGGCATGAGCATCGCCGCTATGAAGTTGATGGAATTGCTGTAGCTTTCCTGTCATCCGATAATTGGTCCTTCACCTGTTTCTCCGGCATCCCTCTATGATAACGTGTTGCGGTTTCTGTTTGATGCACATACCTGATTCGTACATACTCCTGTGTAAACTCGCCCTTCGGGCTCAGACATACACTCGTATGTACTGGTAATGTGCATCGCACGACGAAATCCTCACAATGTCATCATAGAGGGATGCCGGAGAAACAGGTGAAGGACCAATTATCGGATGACAGATAGGCTACCTTTACAGTAAACCTTTAACTGTTAATGAACTTCTGAGCTATATTGATTATAACGCTATAACAAAATATCACATGAATTAATCAGGGATGCATATCCCCTTGTAATGACATTGTGAGGATTTCGTTATGAAGTGCACATTACCAGTAAATGCGAGTGCTTGTTTGAGCCGAAGGCAAGTTAGCACAAGAGCATTTACGAATCAGGTATGTGCACTGAATAGAAACCACAACACGTCATTACAGGGGGATATACATCCCTAATTGATTCATGTGATATTTAACTTTTATACGTTGATCTCAGCGGTCATGCCAAGTATGTCTTTATTTGCATCAAGTACCGGCTTTACAACCTCTGTGATGAATTCCTCGGTCTGCTCCGGTGCGCGTCCGACAAAGTTCTTTGGCTCAAGGATGGCTTCGATCTCTTCCTTGGTCATGCCGAATGCAGGATCTGCTGCGATCAGATCAACAAGGTTATTTTCCTTGCCCTCTTTCTTTACAGTTGCGCCTGCCTGCATGGAGTATTCACGGATAAGCTCATGCAGCTCCTGACGGTTACCGCCACGTTTTACAGCATCCATCATGATATTCTCAGTTGCCATAAACGGAATCTCCTTCATGAATCTCTGATAGATAACCTTATCATATACAACCAGACCATCTACAACATTCAGGTACAGGTCTAAGATACCGTCGATTGCAAGGAATGCTTCCGGAACAGATACACGCTTGTTTGCGGAATCATCCAGCGTTCTCTCAAACCACTGTGTTGCTGCTGTAAATGCAGGATTTAATGCATCAGCCATAACGTAGTTTGATAAAGATGCAATTCTCTCACTTCTCATCGGATTTCTCTTATATGCCATTGCTGATGAACCGATCTGGTTCTTTTCAAATGGCTCCTCGATCTCTTTTAAGTGCTGTAACAGACGGATATCATTTGAGAACTTATGTGCACTCTGCGCAATACCGGAAAGTACATTTAAGACTCTGGAATCTACCTTACGGGAATAAGTCTGTCCGGATACAGGATAGCATGCTTCAAATCCCATCTTCTCTGCGATCTTCTTATCGATCTGGCGAACCTTCTCATGATCTCCGTTAAAGAGCTCTAAGAAGCTTGCCTGTGTTCCTGTTGTTCCCTTACATCCCAGGAGCTTCTGCTGACCGATCATGTAATCCAGATCAGACAGATCCAACATCAGTTCCTGAAGCCATAAGGTTGCACGCTTACCAACAGTTGTTGGCTGTGCAGGCTGGAAATGGGTAAATGCCAGTGTCGGCAGATCTTTATATTCCATAGCGAACTTGGACAGTTCGTTGATCACATTTAATAATTTCTTTCTGACAAGCTTCATAGCCTCTGTCATAACGATAACATCTGTGTTATCACCAACATAGCAGCTTGTTGCTCCCAGATGGATGATGCCGGCAGCCTTTGGGCACTGAACGCCGTATGCATATACATGGCTCATAACATCATGACGAACCATCTTCTCACGCTCTTTTGCTACATCATAATTGATGTCCTCTGCATGTGCCTTTAACTCATCGATCTGCTCCTGTGAGATAACCGGCTTGCCGTTTTCAGAAAGGCCGAGTTCATACTCCGTTTCTGCAAGGGCGATCCATAATTTTCTCCATGTCTTAAACTTCTTATCCGGAGAGAAAATATACTGCATTTCTTTACTTGCATATCTCTCGCAGAATGGGCTTGTGTATCTGTCTGTACTCATTTTTACCTCTCCTGTATTTCTTTATTTTACTTTTGAATCTTCACCGCGTTTGAAATTCTCATGTTCTCCGCGGATATCTTCCTTTGGTGGCTCCATCGGATATTCCCCTGTAAAGCAGCCGTGGCAGTACTGTCTTCCACCGGAGATCTCTACCAGCCGCTCCTTGCGAAGATAAGCAAGGGAATCGGCGCCAATGATCTTGCAGATCTCATCAACCGAACGGTTATATGCGATCAACTGCTCTCTGTCCGGGATATCCGTTCCAAAATAACAAGGATATAAGAACGGAGGCGAACTAATCCTTACATGAACTTCCTTTGCGCCAGCCTCGCGAAGCATTCCTACGATACGGTCTGAGGTTGTACCTCTGACAATGGAATCATCGATCATGATGATACGCTTGCCCTTTACCGCTTCTTTTAATACATTTAACTTCACGCGGACACTGGACTCTCTCTGGCTCTGCTGTGGCTTAATGAATGTTCTGCCGACATAGCCATTCTTGACAAATGCCGTTCCGTATGGAATGCCGGATTCCAGTGAATATCCCTGAGCTGCTGCATTTCCCGATTCCGGAACACCTACAACCATATCTGCATCTACCGGACTGTCCTTTGCAAGACATCTTCCCGCGATCAGTCGGGATTCATAGATTCCCATTCCGTCAAATACGGAATCCGGACGGGCAAAATAGATATATTCAAAGATACATCTTGCATGCTTCTCCTGACACATATCCTTATAGGACTGAATACCATACTCCGGTGAGATCGTTACGACCTCTCCGGGCTCTACATCACGGATAAATTCTGCACCGATCGTATCAAGGGCACAGCTTTCCGATGCAAGAATATAGGCATTATCACGTTTTCCGATACAGAGCGGGCGGAATCCAAACGGATCTCTGGCTCCGATCAGCTTTCTTGGACTCATTACTACAAGTGAATAAGATCCCTTCACTTTTCTGAGTGCTTTCATAACTGCTTCCTCGGCACTTGCACTGTTCACACGTTCTCTTGCGATATGATAAGCAATAACCTCGGAGTCGATCGTCGTCTGGAAGATCGCACCCGTAAGTGCCAGTTCCTTACGAAGCTCCGGCGCATTGATCAGATTACCGTTGTGTGCAAGACCAAGTGTACCTTTTACATAGTTTAAGACTAATGGCTGAGCATTTTCTATCGTACTCGCGCCGGCAGTTGAATATCTGACATGTCCGACACCGATATTTCCTTTTAATTTCTCAAAGGATTCCGGTGTGTACACCTCATTTACCAGACCCATGCCCTTCATGGAGCTTACCTTCCCCTTGGGACCTTCCGTGTCTGATACTGCGATACCACAGCTCTCCTGTCCTCGATGCTGCAATGCAAACAATCCATAATAAATGGAGGTTGCAACATCATTGTTGTCAAAATCATACATTCCGAAAACACCACATTCTTCATGCATCTTGTCATCATTCTCAAAATAATGGGATCTTATATTCTCGTTCATGTTTTGCCTCTCGTATTTTATTTTTTAACGCACTAAGACTTTATACGTTTTCTGTTTTTCTGTCAATGTTGGAATGTGAAAAATTATTCCGGAAATTAACAGCCATTTTCTCTATATTGCATAACCTTTCTCTTTGATCAGATCTACCATCTGATATACATATTTGTTGCAGAGTTCATCACTCTCTGCTTCTACCATAACACGGATAAGCGGTTCTGTTCCGCTCTGGCGAAGAAGAAGTCTTCCGTCAGAACCAAGCTCCTCTGCGATCTTCTGATTTAATGCCTGCACATCCGGATCATTCATAACCGCATCCTTACTGGACACCTTTACATTTACCAGAAGCTGCGGGAAGATTGTCAGGCTCTTGAAGCACTCTGATAATTTACATTTGCGTTCCAGAATAACTTCCATGATCTTCAAAGACGTCAATACACCATCTCCGGTCGTTGCATATTTGGAGAAGATGATATGTCCTGACTGTTCGCCGCCGATAGAATATCCATGCTCCATCATGGATTCAAATACATATTTGTCACCGACTGCTGTCTTATCATAGGAGATTCCCTTCTTATCCAATGCTTTATATAAGCCAAGGTTTGACATGATCGTTGTTACGATCGTATTCTTATTCAGTTCTCCGCGTTCCTTCATATAACGTCCGCAGACATACAGGATCTTATCTCCGTCTACTAACTCGCCCTTATCATCAACGCACAGACAACGATCTGCATCACCGTCATAAGCAAATCCTACGTCCAGTCCTTTTTCTACTACGAACTTCTGCAGTCCCTCAATGTGGGTAGATCCACAATTTGTATTGATATTGGTTCCGTCCGGATCATTATTGATCACATAGGTCTTTGCTCCGAGTGCATCAAATACTGCCTTTGCAACCTGATAGGCTGCACCATTCGCGCAGTCCAGTCCTACTCTCATATTCTTAAAGGATCGGGTAGGGATCGTCATCAGATATCCCATGTAACGATTTCTTCCCATGGAGTAATCAACCGTGCATCCGATATTTTCTTTTGTAGCCAGCGGAATCTCCGGAATCTCACCATCGATATAACGCTCAATCTCTTCTTCAACCGCAGCCTCTAATTTGTAACCCATGCCATTGATGATCTTGATACCATTATCATAGTATGGATTATGGCTTGCCGAGATCATGATTCCACAGTCAAAACCATCGGTTCTGACAATATAGGAAACACTCGGTGTCGGTGTTACATGCATCAGATATACATCTGCACCACTTGCCGTTAAGCCTGCGACCAGCGCATATTCAAACATATAACTTGAACGTCTGGTATCCTTACCGATAACCACCTTTGCCTTGCCTTCCGGATTCTTCTTGCCATAATAATAGCCAAGATAACGTCCGACCTTGAAGCTGTGCTGTACAGTAAGATCCTTATTTGCTTCACCTCTGAATCCATCTGTTCCAAAATATTTACCCATAACTGTAAACCTCTTTCTTTCAACTCAGTTTGAACTACTTAACTTCTTCTTTTTCTTCTTCCGGTGATACCAGTAGAGCGATTGCCCGTCTGTGAACCGATATCTCTGATCTGGTATATTCTCCACCATATTCACCATCCAAGGTCCATGCGATCGGCTCTTCGCTCTCGATCACAACACGATTCGTACGGAATGTCACCATATTCGTCTCATTTGTATTTCCAAGGAGCAGCGAATTGATGATTCTCTGGAGATCTGCAAAATTCTGGATCTTACGGATCAGAACTCCTTCGAACAAGCCATCGTCGAATTCAACTCCATGGCTGGTCAGACTCTTATATCCACCAACCGATACTGAATTCGATATCATACCGAACATGAACTCACCGGTATATGTCTGGTTATTAAATTCAATCTTCAGATTATATGTCGGAACATTTACAAGACTCTTCATACCCTGTAATACATATGCAGCATGTCCTAAAATATTCTTCATATTCTGAGAGGTTGCATAAGATGTATCCGAAAAAATGCCAAACGCCGCAACATAGACAAAATAATTCTTATTCAGTTCTCCGACATCTACCGAAAAAGGTGCGGCCGCGACAAGCTGTTCCGCTGCCTCGATTGCTTCCTTCGGAATCTCAAGGCTTCTGGCATAATCATTTGTCGAGCCACATGGGATATACCCCAGCGGCCGATTCAGTCCACATTCCATAAATCCTGTAACCGTATTACCAAGAGTTCCGTCACCTCCGGCACATACGATCACATCGTAGTTCTCTCCTTCTTCTTTTACGACACGGGCAGCATCACCGACTCCCTGTGTCAGATAAATTCTGACTTCATAGTCTTTCTTGCAAAAGATATCTATGACATCTATAAGACAATTCTTCAAAGTTGTTCGTCCCGCTTTGGGATTTACAATAAACAGCATTTTTTTCATAATCATACCTCATTACTGTTTACAGGAACGCATTTATCCGATTGCTCTGTTCCCGTCCGGTTTATGCTTTATGCATTGTGATTCTTTTTATATTCCATGTAGAGATCATATCCCTTTTTTCTGAGCTTACAGGATGGACAGTGACCGCATCCTTCGCCCGGAATACCATTATAACAGGTAAGGGTCATATCTCTGATAACATCGAGTCCGCCGAGTTCATCTGCCAGCTTCCAGGTCTCCATCTTATCGATCCACATCAATGGTGTGATGATATCGAATTCATAGTCCATCGCAAGATTCAGTGTTGTATTCAATGATTTGATGAAAATATCTCTGCAGTCAGGATAGCCGGAGAAATCACTCTGGCTGACACCGGTTATAATGTCGCTGACGCCCTTCTGCTTCGCATAGATCGCTACAAATGTCAGAAATACCATATTTCTTCCATCTACAAATGTATTCGGTGTACCGACCTCCGGTGCATTCTCGTCTACCTTCATCTCACTTCTTGTCAATGAATTTGGTGCAAGCTGATTCAACAGACTCATATCCAGAATATGATGCTCTACTCCAAATTTTTCAGCAATCTTCTTTGCACATTCTAATTCTTTTATATGCTTTTGTCCATAGTCAAATGATACTGCGTATACTTTTTTATACTTCTTAAGTGCCCATAACAAACAGGTCGTACTGTCCTGTCCACCACTGAATACAACAACTGCTTCATCTCTGTTCTTCAAATTCTGCATCTTTCATATCCTCCTATCGGTTCATCATCAATACTTTATTCTGTAAATTCACATCATTCTCAAATGCACCACGGAACGTCGTTGTATAGGTCTTCGTTCCCGGCTTCTTAATGCCCCTTGCTGTCATGCAGCTATGATTTGCCTCGATCAGTACGGCTACATCCGGTGAGCCTGCTGCCTTTCCAACCACATATGCGATATCGGATCCGATCCGCTCCTGAAGCTGCAACCGCTTCGCTACCATGTCTGCGATCCGTGCGATCTTGCTGAGTCCCAAGACCCTGCCATGTGGGATGTATGCCACTGACACCTTCATATCATACATCAATGCCATATGATGTTCGCAGTAGCTAAACACCTCGATATCCTTTACGAATACCATATCACTTGTATGTGCTGCATCTTCCTCTTTGAATGTCTTGCCAAACATCTCAGCAATCTCATCGTTGGTATAATTCATTCCCTCAAATACTTCTTCATACATTCGCGCAACACGGTCCGGTGTCTCTTTTAAGCCTTCCCGGTCAGGGTCATCACCAAGTGCTACAAGGATTCCACGTATATGCTCCTTTATTGCTTCTTTATCAATTGCCATTTCTACTCCATTCTCTTATTACTCTTAATCTATTATCCAAATAATATGTTAATATCGATATCTGCGGTTTCATCCGTTTTACACTCCGCGCATCTCCGGATCCCAGATATACTTATGAAGCTGTAACTGTAATTTTATACCATTCATTTCATTCTCGATCATAAAATCAACGATATCCTCCGGATTGATCTTACCGTATACCGGACTGATATAGACGTTTGATTTGATATCCAATGCCCATTCATGAATAATGTCTCTTGCTGTTTCCAGATCCTTGATCGAGCCGGATACGAACTTTACCGCATCCTTCTTATCAATGTAGTTATAATTTGAAAAGCACATATTACTTTCCATTCCGCTTCCCGGAAGCTTATAATCAAGTGTAAATGCTACCCGGTCTGTCAGTGCTTTAAACTCTGCGATATCAACACTTCCGTTTGTCTCTACTTCTACCTGAAGCTCCTCATCCATCGCCAGCATCAGGAGCAGCTTATCGATATCCTTCTGGATCAATGGTTCTCCACCGGTTAATGTCACGTTTCTGACTCCGGTTCGTTTGATATAGTCATAGATTTCTTCATCCGTCAGTTCTTCGTATGGGGCATCTGCTTCATTTGCCCATTTGGTATCACAGTAACTGCAATTCAGATTGCAACCTGTAAAACGAATAAATACTGCCAATTCTCCGGCTTTTACGGATTCACCGTTGATGCTGACAAATCGTTCCGCTACTTTAAATTTTGCCATTTCTATTTCCTTCTTACTTTTTGTATATGATATCCTTCGATGTCATTTATCTATTATGACATCCTTGATCTTGCCTGTTATTTATTCTAAGTCTTTTTTGTCTTATATTATTTTACGCTATATAGTTTTTCTTCTGCTATTATGCCATATACGTCGCTGCATTGGTCGGGGTCTCATAAACTGTGGTACGAATCACCTGATATCCCTTATCTGCCATATATTCATAAAAATACTTTGCCAGATTCTCTGCTGTCGGACGCATCGGAAGCTCGATGATACGGAACTGTTCTTCTGCCAGTGCTTCCATCGTCTTTTCCTTCAATGTACCTTTCTCCATGATCAGGCAATGATCCATCTCTTCTGTTTTCTCTCTGAGATCCTTTTTCAGATCTCCAAAATCTACAACCATGCCTCTGGTCTGTCCGTCCTGCATCAGCTTCTCGCCGCCGACTTCAACTTCAACCGTCCAGCGGTGTCCGTGCAGATTTCTGCATTTACCCTCATAGCCCGCAAGGAAATGCGCGCTGTCAAAACTTGAATTTGTCTTTAAACTGTACATATCTTCCTCTTTCTTTTATTTTCGAATGTTATATTACACAGTTGTCAGCTTGTACGGTGTAATAAGCATCGACATTTGTGTAGTCCCGTTATGAGACCTGCACTAGCTGTCAGCACCAAGCCCATGTTTGAACCCGTATGGGTGAGTTTGGGCGACTGCTGACAAATAGGCGTGCAGGTCGAATAGAAACGAAACAAGTCGGGCGATTACATCGTACAAGCTGACAGCTGTGCAATATAACATTCCTATGTAAAAAACGCGCATATAGGAAAATGCCCTTCATGCGCGTGTTTTCCTAGTTTTGTTTAGTGACAGGATGGTATTAATGAACTGTCAGTTATTCTGTTTCTGTATTGTCTGTCATATCTGACCGGCATCTGTTTTTAGATGTTTAAGAACTTCTTTACGACGCTCTCCATTTCTTCTTTGTCACATACTGTGTCGTGAAGAACAGGAGCTGTACGGATGTCCTCAATCGCCTGTGGAACCTTTACACCGGATAACTTGCAGAGCTCGTCAACTAATTCAAAGTCACTCTTTGCTGCATAAGCTTCATCGATAGATTCCATAACGCTTCTTGTAAACTTGTATGGGCTTGCTGTAGAAGCGATAACCGTAGGAGTCTTATCTCCTGTTTCTTTTACATACTTGTCATATACGGTTGCTGCTACTGCTGTATGTGTATCCATGATATAAGAATCCGACTCATATACTTTCTTGATCGTTGCCGAGGTTTCTGCTTCTGTTGCATAACCGCCCGCAAATTCAGCAAGCTTTGCTTTCATCTCATCTGTGATCGTATATACACCTTCTGTGCTTAACTGCTTCATCAGTGCTGCATTCTTCTCTGCATCATTTCCTGCGATCTTGTAGATCAGTCTCTCTAAGTTGCTTGAGATCAGGATATCCATAGATGGTGATGTTGTTAAGATAAATTCACGATTTCTGTCATAAGTACCTGTTGTAAAGAAATCATATAATACCTTGTTGTCATTTGATGCACATACGAACTTCGCGATCGGAAGTCCCATTTCTTTTGCATAATATGCTGCAAGGATATTTCCAAAGTTACCGGTTGGTACAACAACATTGATCTTGTCGCCGGCCTTGATCGTACCGTCCTTAACCAGTCTTGTATATGCATATACATAATAAACCATCTGCGGAACCAGACGTCCGATATTGATTGAATTGGCGGATGAGAACTGATATCCTTTCTCGTCCATGTATGAAGCAAGCTTCTCATCTGAGAACATCTTCTTAACACCTGTCTGTGCGTCATCGAAGTTGCCTGTAATTCCTACGACAAATGTGTTTTCACCCTTCTGGGTTACCATCTGCTTCTCCTGGATCGGGCTTACACCATGCTTTGGATAAAATACGATGATCTTTGTTCCCGGTACATCTGCAAATCCTGCAAGTGCTGCCTTTCCTGTATCACCGGAAGTAGCTGTCAGAATAACGATCTCGTTCTTTACATGATTCTTCTTTGCGGATGTTGTAAGCAGATAAGGAAGAATGGATAATGCCATATCCTTAAATGCGATTGTTGAGCCATGGAATAATTCCAGATAATATGCACCTGCTTTATGTACGAGTGGTGCGATCTCCGGTGTATCAAACTTCTTGTCATATGCTGAATTGATACAATGCTTTAACTCTTCTTCTGTAAAATCTGTAAACATCAGCTTCATTACTTCATAAGCAACCTGCTGATAGTTCATCTGCGCCAGATCTGTAAGGCTGACATCAAGAGCAGGAATACTGTCAGGAACAAATAATCCTCCTTCATTTGCAAGACCCTTTAATATTGCTTCTGATGCGGTCGCTGTTTCATTTGCATTTCTTGTACTTCTGTATATCAATTCCATATGGCACTCTCCTTCTGTTTTATTTACTCTTTTGACTTATGCAGGCTTTCTTTTTCCGATGCTTTTATCCAGACATACTGAAATCAACCTGCAAGCGTCCACATTATAGCATACCCGTTTTCAAAACACAAGACGGCGGAAGCATCTATCAAATCTGTTTTTTATATTTTACAGGATCTGATCATTCTTCCGCCATCGTATTGTCTGTTTCCACCTGCTACAAATGGAAAAGATTATTTTACTTTAAGGGTAATGGTTGCTTTCTTACCGCTTCCGTCCTTTGCTTTTGCCGTGATCTTAACCGTTCCCTTCTTCTTTCCGGTTACCTTACCATTGGCTGTTACCTTTGCAATCTTCGGATTACCGGAGGTCCAGGTCACCTCTTTACTGATTCCCTTTGTCGGAGTCAGATTTGCTTTTAAGGTTACGGACTGTTTCTTCTTGATCGTTACTTTCTTCACAGTCTTTTTCTTTGATGTGATCGTAACCTTCTTAACTGCCTTTTTCATGACTTTAACAGTATAAGTTGCTTTCACCTTACTGTTACCGACTGCTGTTGCGGTTACCTTGATCGTCTTACCCTTGGCAACTTTCTTGACTGTCAGAACACCCTTGCTGTTGATAGAAGCATACTTCTTATCCGATTTACGGATCGTCCATTTTACTTTCTTATTTGTTGCTTTCTTAGGTGTAACCGTTGCCTTTAAGGCCAGTTTCTTGCCCGGAGCGATCTTTTTGGTTGCTGCCTGGATCTTGACCTTTGCCGGTTTGACCGTCTTCTTGGGTTCTTCGGTTGTTGGTTTCTCGGTCGTCGGCTTTTCGATCGTAGGTTTCTCGGTCGTTGGCTTTTCCGGATTCGGTGTTGGTGTCGGTGTTACAGTTTCTTTCTTCTTTACCGTAACGGTGCAGGAGCCTGTAACACCACTTCCGTCCTTCGCTGTTACCATAATAACTGCAGTTCCGGCACTTACTCCCTTCACTTCACCGGTCTGTGATACACTTGCTACTTTCTCGTTGCTGCTCTTCCAGTCAAATGTCTTCAGTGTTGCATTTGCCGGTATAACGGCCGCTACTGCGATCCGTTCTGTATCACCAATATTTAATACCACGCTGGTCTTGTTTAACGTGATCTTCTCGATCAGGATCGTATCCGGGATCTCATCTCCATTTTCATCCTTTGGTTTCGACGAAAAGATATCCTTTGAACCTGAAGAGGAAGCTACTGTATTGTCTCCGACCAGAATAATATTGTCTGATTTGATCGGTGGATTCTTCGTATCCTGATTCGCTCCGACCGTTACCTTGGAATCCTCGATCCGTACAGTATCTGCTTTGATCGCCGTTCCTGTCTCATCTGTACCTGCGACAAGCTCTGTATCCCGGATCAGAACTGTGCCGCCTGCTAAGACTCCTCCATCAACCGATACCTTTCCGCCTTTGATCGTTATGTCACCGGTCGCAGATATCTTACCGGAAACCGTAAGCGTTCCGTCACCATTGATCACAAGTCCGCCATCTGTCTCGACATTACCTGCGATCGTTATCGTTCCTTTTCTCTCGATCTCCGTCTTACCACCAGCATTTCCGGTGATCGCAACGGCTCCAACCTCCGCCTGATCCAATGTGATCTTTGTTGCTCCACCTGCCTTAATAACAAGCTCCTTATTCTTTCCTGTGATCACATAGTCCCTGCCATCTTTCGTAAGTGTGAAAACCGGTTCCGTATAGCTGACTGTTGTTCTGCCATCATCTGTCCGTAATGCATCCTGATATTCTTTGTCCGCAATCTTTGCTATATCGATCGTATACGGATCCTGAACAAGTGTATATACCGTAAGCAATTCCACTGCTTTTCCTGCATATGCAGTTGCAGTTTCTGCATATCTGCCTGAAACTGTATACTTTGTAAAGCTTCGTAATCCGGCAAATTCAATTGTCTCTCCATTGGAAGCTGCCTGCTTCCACGTTGTTCCATCCACTGAATACCGGACACCCGCCTGACCGGAGATCCGGATCGTATCCTTTGTTCTTGCAAGAAGTGCCACACTATCCGGAACCGCTGTCTGTTCTGCCTTCTGTACCTTTACAGAAACCATTTTCTTATATGCAGCATCCTCATCTGTATCCTCGATCTGATACTGCTTCTTGCTTGCATCACTCCATGTAAATACAACTTCATACTGATTGGTTCCATTTGCTACTTCCTGTTCACCCATCTTCACATCCGGGGTGCTCCATGCAAATGTTCCGTACTCTGCAGAACCACCTGTCAGCACAGAATCTGAAAGTGTCTGTCCATATACCAGATCAGAAGCCTCTGGGAACGTGATAGCCGGAAGTCCTGCTCTGCTGACTATTACGGTCACATTCTGTGTGATCGTGCCTGCTGCCGCATCATACCCTGTAATCCGGTCAAATGCATAATTCTTCTTCGCCTCGGAACGAAGGGTCAACACCACCTGTCCCTGATACGTTCCTCGTTCCGGTTTCGCTGCTGCATCTGCCCATGCAAATGTTCCATAGGTCTCATCTCCACCGGTCAGCTTAGAATCTGCCAGTGTTTGTCCTGCCACGATCACTCCTGCTGTCGGGAATGTAATACCCGTTACCGGACATTTCTCAACCGTTGCAGATACCGGGATCTTAAAGGACTGTCCATTATCTGCCTCTATCAACAGATTGTCTCTGTAAGAGCCTGCATCCTTACCTGTCTTTAATGCGATACCCACTGTTGTCTTATCTGACGCTGCAACCTTTATCGATGTATCGCCGGATATTTCAAATGGGCTGTCTGTGCCTTTTTCTAACGCTATCGTTACAAATCCTGTATCATTTCCCTCATTCTCTAATACAAATGATGCTGTCGATCCTGCTTCATATCCATAAATAACAGGATCACAGGTTAAAGCTGTCTGATCTGTAACAAATTCTGCCTTTGGTGCAGCCTTTACTGTCACCCTGCAGCTTGCTGTGAGATTTGTTCCATCTGTCGTTGTCGCTGTCACAGTTGTCTCACCTGCTCCGACCGCAGTTACCTTTCCTGTTTCTGAAACGGTCGCTACCTTCTCATTTTCAGATTTCCATGTTACCTTCTGTTCCGCAGTCTTTGGAGTAACCGTTGCACGGATCGTAATATCAAGTCCTTCTGTTAATTCTACGATCAGGCTATCCAGTTTGATAGCTGTTGCCTTTACTTCTTCCTCTGTATCACCACCGGAATTTGTTCCGTAATAAGTCTTCACGCCTACAGCACCAAGCTCTGTAGCAGATGCTGTCTTTGTACTGTAATTCGTTGCATTCTTCTTAGCATAGGATAAATATACAGTTTCATCATTCTTATGAAGCAGATAAAGTCCTGCCGCCGCACCAACCAGTCCGGCATTATAATCAAGTGCTACTTCATTGCAATGATAATCTCCCTGGTCGTCTTTATAAGTTCCTTTTGAACCAGGTCCGCCTACCAATGCTCCAAGCAACGTATAATGATCACTGTTTATGATCTTTGAATCTGTCGATCTGGATGCCGCTCTGTGGTGCGGATATTCACTGGAGTTCTCATTATAGCCTACGATATAGCACCGTTTATTCGGGTTATCGCCTAACATATAGTTCATCTGGCTGGTTGCCCATTTTGCGTAAGTCGTTGTTCCTGTCAGCTTATCATACACAAGACCGGTAAACTGTTCTGCTGCACTGTATCTGCAGGATCCCCAGTCACTGACACAGTTAAATACTCCATCGATCTTACTCTTGTTCGTGCAGACCTCTGTAATGCTTTTGAGCTTTGCGGTATCCTTCTGAAGCATACATGCCAACGCTCCGGTATTTCCCCAGTCCAATACCCAGTACTGATTCACGCCATTATCAGAATTATCTTTATATTCGTTATAAATAGAATTATAAGAAGTATCACCTGTAGCAGCTGCAAGTGTACTTGCAGCAAATGCATAATCATCACCATATGATCTTGATGCATAAAATGTTGATGCCCCATCAGTTGCACATGCTTTATTATTATTCTTTACAAATGTAAAGAGATCCTTTGCTGTCTTTAAATCCTCATTATTTCCAAAGTTAATATAGTTCAATGCCAGCGCTGCGATCGCAACACTCACTTCATCGGTAGCCGGATTGCTCGCATCTGCAAAAAATGCCGGACGACTGATCGTCTGTCCCTCCGGTGCTGTCCATACACCATGATCTGTATTACCGTCACCGACCTGATAGCAGAATGCGATAACCTGATCTCCCTCGTACACTGTACACCGCTTAAAGTAATCGCAGAAATAATCTGTGATCTTCTTCAGATGTTCCTTCTGACCAAGCTCGTCAAATGCATCCTTGAACTGATAATAGCTCATTCCAAGCATGGATGCTGCATATCCCTGTGGAAGTCCGAATTTCACATGATCGCCTGCATCATGGAAACCACCGGAAGCATCTACATTGTAGGTTTTTCCATTCTTTATATATGTTACATTTTTATCATAGGTATGGCAGTTTCCACGCCAGGAAAGTGCGCAGGTTCCTTCCAGATAACCGCACATATTTGCATCATAGAAATACAAGCTTTCCTGCAATGCCTTTGCATAGTTGAATTCTACATCCAGATCTTTATTTGTTGTGGTATCACCGGATGAAGTTCCACCGGAACCACCGGAGCCGCCTGTATTATCATCATTTGTCTCGCCTTTGGAATAATCTACAGAAGATGAAGTTCCTTTATTATAATAAACGGCTTTTACCTGAATACTGGATGCATCAATATATTTTGACGAGAAACCGCCACCCGGTATGTCATTCTTCATCGTTCCTGCCGCAAGGACTGCATTTGCGCCACTCTGCATCGGATACATATAGATCGTATCACCATCTGCCACAAAGGTCGCATTCCAACATTTAAATGCAGCTGCCGCACCGGATGGTACCTGTAATACTACGATCCAGTCACAGATCGATGCTCCCGTATTATTGCTGATCGCCATTTCAAAGCCTGACCAGTCATTGCTTGGTGTTCCCTGATTCTTCACAGTTGCTGTCACACCTGATGAATACTCTCTATCTGTTCCAAAATCAGAAGAATCGGAACCGCTGCCGGAATCTGTACCTGAACTGCTGCCGGATTTTACCAGAACCGCTTCTTTGATCTTGTATGTGATACTTGTTACATTTTCAAACTGAAAACCGAAATTATATAACTGACCGGATTTGCTATAGAACTGTGTCAGATCCAGTTCTACGGTCTGAGTGCCGGAGCCTGCATTCACATTGATCCATTCGCCCTTCCACGTTCCTTTCGCATTTACAAATGCCTGTCCTCCAACATTTCCGGTTTCATCGGCTGATGATACCTCGAAGCTGACACGAAGCTTGGTAAGCCCCGCACTCTTAAGCTCCGACAGATCGCTGTATCCGCCATTTCCAAGATCAAGGCTGACCTGATTATCCACATTTCCACTTGCCGTCACCTGACCCGTACTGTAAGACAGAGCAATCGTCTCCTCCGCTGCCTCTGTCCTGTCCGAAGGAATCACCACAAGGCTTACTGCCATCGCAAATGACAGCACCCATGCTATGACCCTTGTAACCCATTTGTCCCTTTGTCTGCTCATACCTTCTCCTTCCTTTTTCTCAAAAGCCGTTCCGGTAATACAACCCCCTCATGTCATGAGCTCACCGAAACAATCCTTCTTATTCGCAGTTAAATCAATTATACCAATAACTTCCGGATCCCACAATGAAAATCCACTATCCATCCTTACAAATATTACCAGGTATTTTGTTCATTTTAATCTGATCTTGTTATATATAACAGACACAAGTCTGACTGCCGAACTACTCATATAATAAGCAATGACATTCATGCAGTTTCGTAATGAGATACACTCTAGCTGTCAGCACTAAGCCCTTGTCTGAACCCGCAGGGTGAGTTAGGGCGACTGCTGACAAACAAGCGAGTGTATCGAATAGAAACGAAATGAGTCATGTGTTTTATATGAGTAGTTCGGCAGTCAGGCCTTATGTCGTCATATAGAAACTTATTCATGATATATATAACAGATAAAGCCCATGTGTGGCAACAGTCTTCTATGATCGGGAATGACTCATTTCGTTTCTATTCGACACACTCGCCTATTTGTCAGCAGTCGCCCTAACTCACCCTATGGATTCAAACAAGGGCTTGATGCTGACAGCTAGAGTGTATCTCATTACGAAACTACATGAATGTCATTCCCAATCATAGAAGGCTGTTACTACACATGGGCTTTATCGTTGCCACACAGTGAGCAGGGCATGGTCTACTCGCTACGCAAAAAGGACAGAACCCAAAGGGTTCTGTCCCACTCTGTCTATACTGAATTATTTGACATATACGTCAACAGTTCTTCTTCCGTAGTTTAAAGCTGCCTGATGGCTTGAGAAGAAAATATCGATTCTGTTACCACGAATTGCACCACCTCTGTCCTCTACGACATATGTGTGACCATCAATGATAAGTTCTGTACCAAACGCAAAATTACTTGGTGCCGCAATTGTTCTTCCTTCTGTAGCATATGTACCGCTGGCTGTAATTCCATCGGACTTACCACAACAGTATGAACATCCGCAGTAAGCTGTTGTTGTGAATGTACCAAGATAAGTTCCCGGCTGATAGCTGTCATCTTCTACATAGATTGCACCGGCTGTAGCTTCTTCCGTAGCTTCTGTAGCTTCGATACCACGCTGCTGCTTCTCATCGCCTACGCTCTCTGTTGTCTTCTTTGCTTTCTTGCTCTTCTTTGCGAGTGCCATCTCTTCTGATGAAGATGCCGGCTCCTCTGTAGTCGTTTCTGTCGTTGTTGCCTCAGCGGTTGTTGCCTCAGTTGTAACTTCTGTTGTTTCCTCTGTTGGTTCCTCAGCAGTTGCTTCTGTTCTGTCTTCAACTGTAAGAAGATCAACTTTATCTTCCTTTGCTGCAAGAGCAACGGCTTCTGTCTCTTTACTTGTCTTCTCAACCTTTGCCAACATATCGGCATCATTGATGGACTTCTGTAAATCTGTGTATTCTATCTTAGAATATTCAACCTTCGTATCTTCGATTGCTGTAGATTCAAGCTGTGAAACAGCTACCAGCTTTGCTTTTGAATGAACTCGTGATTCATCCGAAGCCAGAGTGACAAATGATGCAACTCCGAGGGAAGTGGATACTACAACAATACCTGCTCTCATCAGATATTTCTTAATATTTTCTGAAAACATCTGGCTGGAGCTTGAAAATTTCTTCATAATTTTCTCTCCTTGATTTCTTTTCAGTTTCGAAATTGTTACAAAAAGATTAACTCTTGTTTGTATCGTTATTATAATGCCTGACAATCAAAAGGTCAAGCAAACCAGCCATTTTTATTAATTATGTCGTAGCTACAAAATATTTTACCAAAATAATATGGTATTTTTACATAATTTTAAGTATTGTGTATTGTGCATTTTGCATATTTTAACATCTTAACATTTATGCAACAACTTGGCACATTGGACACTTCCACAAAGATAAATTCTTAATTTTTAGCATCAAAACTGCATTTTTTCTTAAAAAAAATAGAAATAATTTTGAATCATACACGCATTCAGCTGCATATATTCAAAATCATCTCTATTTGTTTCTAATGTCTGACACACCAAGTCTGTATCTGAATTCGCAGGTGTGTTTTTTGGGGGCTGGCTGGTTCTATATGTAACAAAAGACGTTCATATAGTTTCGTTATGAGATACACTCTAACAGTCAGCACCAAGCCCATGTTTGAGCCTATCAGGGCGAGTTTGGGCGACTGCTGACAAATAAGTTGAGTGTATCGAATAGAAACGAAATGAGTCATTTGTTTACATATAGAACCAATCAGCCCCCAAAAAAACACCTGCGGATTCATACATGACTTAAAGCAGCATTCCATCCGTCCATGCATCAAGCAGCTCCACCATCTCATCATAGCTCTCTACCTGATTGATCAGATTCCGGAGTCTTGAAGAATCATACATACCTGCAGAATACCAGGCAACATGCTTCCGCATCTCATGAATCCCTGTAAACTCTCCTTTAAAATCGATCATCAGCCTGGCATGACGGAGCATTGTTTCCTTCACCTGCTGCTTATCCGGTCTTGGCGGAATCTCTCCTGTCTCAAAGTATGTCTTTAATTCACGGAAGATCCATGGGTTGCCTCGTGCACCTCTTCCTATCATAAAAGCATCACAGTCCGTCTGTTCTTTCATCCGAATCACATCCTCGGGTGTCAGGATATCCCCATTTCCGATCACAGGGATACTCACTGCCGCTTTCACGTCTGCGATCACTCCCCAGTCCGCATGGCCATGATAATACTGTTCTCTGGTCCTACCATGTACAGCCACGGCAGCCACACCGCTTTCCTCCGCTATATGTGCAACCTCGGGTGCATTGATATGCTCACTGTCAAAGCCGCTTCGGATCTTAATGGTAACCGGAAGCTTACATGCTTTTGTCATTGCCGACACGATCTTTCCTATTAACAGCGGATCCTTCATCAGCGCAGATCCCTCGCCGTTATTCACAATCTTCGGAACCGGGCAACCCATATTCACATCGACAAATGCAAATCCACGATCTTCGATCTTCTTCGCCATCTCTGCAAGCAGCTCCGGGTCTGACCCAAATAACTGCACACCGATCGGATCTTCTTCCGGCGAAACCGCAAGCAGCGGAACTGTGTTCTTATTATCATAGTACAAGCCCTTTGCACTGATCATTTCCGTATATAAAATATCGCAGCCCTGTTCCTTTGCCAACAAACGAAATGGCTGGTCACATACCCCAGCCATTGGCGCCAAAACAAGTTTATTCGTAAAATCCATAAATACTCCTATGCCTGTTTTTGTTTATCCATAATAATTCGTAATCCATATAAGGTCAGATCCGGATCATAAGTATCGATGCAATCGGTATTCTCATAGATCATCTTACCGAGTCCACCGGTCGCAACAACCTTCATATTATCAAAACCGGATTCCTTCCGCATACGTTTTACAATGTATTCGGTCTGTCCGATATACCCAAGGCATACACCTGCCTGCATACTGGAGATCGTATCCTTACAGAGTATCGTATCCGGCACTTTGATCTCGATTTCCGGCAGCTTCGCAGTTCCGCTCCATAATGCATTTGCACCCAGACGGATACCCGGCGATGTTACTCCTGCTATAAATGAACCATCTCCATTTACCAGATCATATGTGGTCGCTGTTCCAAAATCGATCACCAACACAGGACCGCCATACATATAATACGCGGCTACCGCATCTACAATACGGTCTGCCCCGAGCTGCTTTGGATTTGGAATTGCAATATTAATACCTGTCTTTACTCCCGGCTCTACGATCAGAGGATCAAGTTTGAAATATTTCCTTATTCCGTTTGTCAAAGAATGCATCACATTCGGCACTACAGATGCAATGATAACTTCATCGATCACATCTAACGGAAGATTTCTCATTCTGAGCAACTCTCCCAAAAACACACCAAATTCATCTGAAGTTCTCGATATTCCTGTCGTCATACGGAATGTCTTCTCTAACTTTTTCCCGTCAAACAATCCCATCGTGATATTCGTATTTCCTACATCAATTGCAAATAGCATCTCTCACCTCTAATAGTCTTCCAGATAAAACACCTTATAAAACAATTCCAGACTGGAAAACAGCTGCTGCTTGTCCTTCTGTAACTGCTTGATCTTCAATTCGCATCCGATCTCATCATATAACAGATCTTCATCAAATGCCTCTGTTACAAGATTCAGGCTTCCTTCCTGGTCAAATTCAAGCCTCAGTATACCACCTACATCCTCTGTAAACAATACACACATGATTTTTAATTCTTTTTTTATTTCTTCCGGAAGTCCTTTAAACTCCTCATTCAGATAAAATTTCTGTTCATACTTCGAACTAGCACATAATACAACCTTTTCTGGTTTCATTGTTTCTCCTATCCTATCACATCTGCCATATCATACATGCCTGCCGGTTTTCCTGCCAGGAATTTTGCAGCTTCTACCGCACCCTTTGCAAATACTGACTTGGAATATGCAGTATGCTTGAATTCGATCACTTCGTCAATTCCTGCAAAGATGACCTCATGTTCACCAACGATCGTTCCGCCACGAACGGCTGAGATACCAAGCTCTTTCTTATCTCTCTTTTTTCTGACCTGACTTCTGTCGTAGACATATTCATATTCTCCGCCTCTTGCTTCATTAATAGAATCCGCAAGTGCTATCGCTGTTCCGGATGGTGCATCTACCTTCTGGTTATGATGCTTCTCAACGATCTCGATATCATAGCCTGCCGGTGCAAATACATTTGCGGCATCCTTTAACAGCTTCATAAGAGTATTGATTCCAAGCGACATATTGGCTGACTTTAAGATCGCAACCTTCTTACTGCTCTCTTTTACCCTTGCAAGCTGTTCATCACTTAAACCGGTTGTACAGAGAACTACCGGGATCTGTTTCTCCACACTGTAATCAAGAAGTGCGTCCACTGCCGCTGCTGCTGCAAAATCAACGATTACATCTGCTGCCACATCACACTTCTTAATATCTGTAAATACCGGATATCCGTTATCTCTGTTATCTGCTATATCAATACCTGCAACGATCTGTGCATTTGGATCATCTGCTACAAGTCCTGTGATCACCTGTCCCATCTTACCGTTACATCCATGCATTATGATTCGAACCATGTTCTTTTCCTCCATTTATCCTGTGTTTTACTCATTCATCCGCGGCAGCCGCCAGATTCTCATACAGGCATGAACTTTGGCTTACGTAACCGCGTAAACAAAAATCCCGCAGAGCCTGCGGGATTTTATATACTGCAGACAGATTCCTGTATCCCTTCTGTCCATCTTTGTCTATATCATACAGAATGGCTCTTTATCAGATCATCTGTAGTTTCTTTTTTAAAGTAAGCCGTATGCTGTCATTGCAGCCTTTAACTTCTCTACATGTGCCGGCTCCATCTCTGTTAATGGCATTCTCATCGTTCCACCGCATAAGCCCATAAGCTCAACTGCCTTCTTAACAGGGATCGGATTTACTTCACAGAACAGTGCCTCACACAGATCGATCATCTTTAACTGAATATCAAGACTTTCCTTTACATCGCCATCCATGAACTTCTTAACCATATCATGTACATCTCTCGGAGCGATATTTGCTGTTACTGAGATAACACCTTTTCCACCTAATGACAGAAGCGGTACTACCTGATCATCATTACCGGAATAAATATCAATACAGCCGTCTGCCAGCTTTGCCAGCTTAACAACCTGTGCGATATTACCGGATGCTTCCTTGATACCTACGATATTCGGTACAGTCTTTGCAAGTGTAACCACTGTCTCCGGCTGAATGTTACATCCTGTACGGGATGGTACATTATATAAGATGATCGGAACCTTTACAGAATTTGCAATAGCTGTAAAGTGCGCGATCAGACCGTTCTGAGTTGCCTTGTTGTAATATGGTGTTACTAACAACAATCCATCTACGCCATAGCTTTCTGCTTCTGTAGAAAGATAAATGGCTGTTCCTGTACAATTAGAACCTGCGCCTGCGATAACAGGGATTCTGTGATCTACATATTCTACACATGCTTTTATACATGCAAGGTGTTCTTCATGTGATAATGTGGATGCTTCACCTGTTGTTCCACATACTATAATGGCATCTGTACCATTTGCAATATGGAATTCAACGAGTTCTTTCATCTTATCGAAATCAACCTCACCATTCTCCTTAAACGGTGTTACTAAAGCTACACCTGATCCTTCAAAAATTGACATGAAATTTTCCTCCTTAAAATCTAATACATAAAATCGTCGCGGAACTCTCTTTACTGTATCCATACAGTACTAAAGGCCGGCATACGAGTGCCGACCTTTAGAAATAATATACTTCTTTAAAAAGTAGCCCTCCATCTGTGACGATGACAGTCATACAGTTATTCGCTGCACAACCAGGTTACAGCTCTATGGATAACTGCTTCCTTCGGCGGTATCCCCTTTCAACACATATCATCTACCTCCATATATATCCATATATTTACTGATAAATACCGCGCCTCTACTGAATTTTTCTTTTTTCCATTAGATAAAATTACTATATCATTCCTGTCTGTTTCTGTCAATATGTAACGACTTCTTTTCCCTGTCTGTTCATTGCTTTACCATCCCTTTACCGGTCTACTCCAGGCATTCCATTTTGCTGACAGATACCTCATAAGCAGTCTTGCTGATGATCTGATCATTCCCGATCCGTTTCTGGTATTCCCGGCTCTGGATCCTGCCCCATACAGCGACATGCTCGCCCACCTTCAGTTTTCCCGCAAATCTTGCGTTTCTGCCCCAGCAGATGCAAGGAATATAGTCGCTCTTGCCATATGCCCGGTTAACTGCCAGCAGAATATCTGCAATCTCCCGTCCCAGTGGTGTCATACGGTACACCGGCTCCTTGCAGATATAACCATCCAGATAAATCTGATTTGGTTTGTTTTCCGCTTCGTCCTCCTCATCATCCAGTACCGATATCTCCCTGACAAATACCGATAAGATCAGACGGTTTCTCGTCTCTTCATGCTTGTTATAAGACCGAAACTGTCCTCTCGCCATCACCTTTTCCCCGATATGGGAATTCTCTACATCAAATAACCGATCAGACACCATAAGTGGTATTACGTCATAGGTATCACTCAGTCTGGCAACGACAAGATCCACCATATAAAATCCTTCTCCGAAGATCTCATGACTGAATGTAAAGTCTGATGCAATCTCCCCCGCTACGATCACCTGGTTATTGTTTAATGTTTTTTCCATGTTTTTTCTCCCTTCTGGTATATCCCTTCGAATGTATACCATAAAATATATTCTTTTATACCGGAAGATATGCTGCCTTTTTTTGTCTTGTTTTGTCTTATATCGGGAGTTAGGACAAATTAATTGAATAAATAGAATAAAGCCGGACTATATAAGCCCGGCTCCTTTTTAATGTCACATATTTCTAATCATCTGCGTTGTCTGTATGCTTCATACGCAAGAAGGGTTGCCGATATTGCAGCATTTAATGATTCCACCTGTCCTGCCATCGGAATACGGAGCAGACGATCAGCCTTTGATGATAACTCATCGGTCAGTCCGTTTCCTTCATTTCCGATCAGAAACGCATTGTTTCTTTTAAGCTTCCCTGCATACAGGTCACATCCATCCAAATGTGCCCCATAGACAACGATCCCATGTTCTTTCAACCGGTCAACCGCCTTCGCCGGATCATCCACATAGACAAACGGCACACGGAAGATCGTTCCCATTGTGGATCGTACCACTTTCGGATTGTATATATCACAGGAATCTCCTCCAATAATAATACCTGTAACATCGGCAGCCTCTGCCGTCCGCACGATCGTACCGAGATTGCCCGGATCCTGTATAGATTCCAGAACTAAGAAAGTATTTCCGTTCTCGCGTTTATCCATCACAGAAATCAAATCTTCCATTGTATAATGATATCTCTCAACGACAGCAAGAAGTCCCTGCGGTGTCTTCGTCTGTGATATCGATCGGAATACGCTGTCTGATACAACAACCAGTCGTCTGTCCTGTTCCGTGATCCCTTTTTCCGGAAGCTCGGTTCCATATCTCTGATATGCCGTTTCCGATACAAATACCTGCTTTACACGATCAAACGGGAGTTCCCGAAACATACGGATTCCTTCTACTATAAACACCTGTTCTTCTTTGCGAAATGACGCATTTTTATTTAGCTTGTTTATATTCTTTATCTTGGGATTTGAATTTGCAGTAATGATCTCCATATCTGCATCCTCCTGTCATTTATCTATTCTAAATATCATTCACAGCCACCATATATACACGCCGGAACTCTGCTATTTCTTCTTGTTCGGGCGAACCGTCACACGGCTGACACCATATTCCAGCTTCAACCGGTCAACGATACCGGAAGCGCCATCAACCATAAAACCTCTGCCCATATTCTTATACTGTTTTTCCTGTTTTATGAATATGTATACCGGACAGTTTCCTTTATATTCTTCAAGAATCGACAGGAAATCCTTCTCCAGTTCATCATATTCTTTTCTATCGTCAAAACATACCCAGACCTGAAGATCACCTTCTGTAAATTCCGGTTTTCCTGCATTTTCTCTGCGTGGCTTCATTCTGCCGCTGTTATTATAACGGCTGAAATCATTTCCGGCCACAACCTCATCAAAGGTCAGGATCTCCTCAGCGATCAGCTTCGCATCCTCCTCGGATACCGTTGCACGTCCCTTTACGAAGATCTTATTATCTGCCGTCAACTTCTCACGATAATCTTCATATTTCTTAGGAAATACGATGATCTCCGTTTGTCCGACCATATCCTCCAGTGTTACAAACGCCATATTCTGATTATTCTTCGTCATTTTTATCGTAACATCTGCTACCATACCGCCAAGAATACAGATACTCTGATCCTGAACTCTTGCACGTCCTTCTTCCTCATCGATCATGAAATCCACCGATGAAAATGCCGTTTTCTCACTCATCAGTTTCTCATAATCAAGAAGCGGGTGGCCGGATATATAGATACCCAGTACGGATTTCTCAAGTGCCAGCTTCTCCTGCTCGTCATATTCCTCTACATCCGGGAATTTCGTCTTTGCAGCTTCTGCAAACTCACCGCCAAAGAATTCTGCAAATGACATCTGTCCTGCAGATAAATTCTTCCGCTCTTTATAGACTTCATCGATCATCATCGGATATGCCATCATCATCTGACGTCTCTTCACGCCAAAGCTGTCAAATGCACCTCCAAGGATCAACGCCTCAACAGTCTTCTTATTTGTCTCCTTCGGTGTCATACGAACCAGGAAGTCCTTCATGTCTTTATATGGTCCATTTGCCTCCCGTTCTTCTACGATCCGGTCTACTACTGCACTTCCGACACTCTTGATTCCTGACATGCCATATCGTATCGCACCCTTGGCTACTGAGAATCCGCTGTAGCCTTCATTGATATCCGGCGGCAGAATCCGGATTCCCATCTGGCGGCAGGACTGGATATAGCCTGCGACCTTGGAACTGTTATCCTTTACCGATGACATCAGCGCCGCCATGAATTCAACCGGATAATAGCATTTTAAAAATGCCGTCTGATAGGCAACAACCGCATATGCTGCTGCATGGGATTTGTTAAATGCATATTTTGCAAAATCCGTCATATCATCGAAAATCTTATTTGCAGTTGCCTCCGGGATACCTCGGGCGATACAGCCCGGCACTTCTAATTCTTCATTTCCATATACGAAATACTGTCGTTCCTTCGCCATGACATCCGCTTTTTTCTTAGACATAGCACGGCGTACCAGATCGCTTCGTCCAAGTGTATATCCTGCAAGCTTCATAACGATCTGCATAACCTGTTCCTGATATACGATACAGCCATAGGTCGGTTCCAGGATTTCCTGAAGTTCCGGCACATCATAGGTGATCTTCTCAGGATGTTCCTTACCATTGATATAGTTCGGAATAAAATCCATAGGACCCGGACGATACAGAGAGATTCCTGCTATGACATCTTCCAGACTCTGAGGCTTTAGCTCCTTCATAAAGCTCTTCATACCGGAACTTTCAAGCTGGAAGATACCTTCTGTCTTTCCTGAAGTAATTAACTCAAATACTTTCTTATCGTCATAATCGATATGGTCGATATCAATATCAACTCCGGTCTCCTGCTTTATGAACTTCACCGCATCCTGAATAACGGTCAGAGTACGAAGTCCGAGGAAGTCCATTTTCAGAAGTCCTAACCGTTCGATCGTAGTCATTGTAAACTGTGTGATGATCGAATCGTCACCGCCTCTTGCAAGCGGTACATATTCATCGATAGAATCTCTGCCGATTACGACACCGGCCGCATGCATACCGGTATTTCTCGGAAGTCCCTCTAACTTCCTTGCCATATCGATCAACTGCTTGACATCTGCATTTCCCTCATACATCTCCTTCAGATCCTTGCTGACCTTCAGAGCTGTATCAATATTCATACCGATCTCCATCGGAATTGTCTTCGCTACCGAATCACAGAGTGCATACGGAAGATCCAACGCACGACCGACATCGCGGATAACATTTCGTGCTGCCATCGTCTGGAAGGTTACAATCTGTACTACCTTTTCTTTTCCATATTTACGGACAACATAATCGATAACCTCCTGTCTTCTCTCATAACAGAAATCCACATCGATATCAGGCATAGATACTCGCTCCGGATTCAGAAATCGTTCAAACAGAAGATTGTAACGGATCGGATCAATATTCGTAATCTCCAGACAATAGGCTACGATACTACCCGCTGCAGATCCACGGCCGGGGCCAACCGCAATCCCATGATCCTTGGCATATCTTATAAAGTCTGATACAATCAGGAAATAATCCACATATCCCATTTTCTTGATCGTATTGATCTCATAGGTCAGGCGCTCCATCAACTCCGGTGTTACCGGATTATAACGCTTCCTGATACCCTCCATACAGAGTTTTTCCAGATACTCCTCGGCTGTCAGCCCATCCGGCACGTCAAATTCCGGCACCTTCTGCTCGCCAAATACGATCTCTACATTACAACGGTCTGCAATCTTCTGTGTATTTGCAAGCGCTTCCTTCGCATAAGGGAAAAGCTTATACATTTCTTCTTTGGATTTCAGGTAATACTGTCCGCCTGTATAGCGCATACGATCTTCATCATGTACCTTACGGTTCGTCTGGATACACAGAAGAACATCGTGTGCCTCCCAGTCCTCCGCAAGGATATAGTGAGAATCATTAGTTACGACCATAGGAATACCCAACTCTTTGGACAACCGCATAACACCCGCATTTACCGTCGCCTGCTCTGCCAGTCCATGATCCTGCATCTCGAGGAAATAATTATTTTCTCCAAATATCTTCAAATGACGGAGCGCTGCCTCTTTGGCTTCCTCATAGTTGTTCTTTCTTAAATTGACCGCAACCTCGCCTGCCAGACAGGCTGAAAGCGCAATAATACCCTCGTGATATTGTTCCAGCACTTCCATGTCTACTCTCGGCTTATAATAAAATCCCTCGGTAAATCCTCTGGATACAATCTTTGACAGGTTCTTATATCCCTGATTGTTCTCTGCCAGCAGCACCAGATGATAGTATCGTTCCTCTCCTCTGGTATTCTCACGGTCAAATCGTGATCCCGGGCTGACATAGATCTCGCAGCCTATGATCGGCTTGATCCCCTCTGCCCTTGCTGCCTCATAAAAATCAATAACACCATACATAACGCCGTGATCGGTGATCGCAAGCGAATCATACCCCAGTTCCTTCGCGCGTTTCACCAGACTCTTGATCTTCGCCGATCCATCCAGCAAACTATATTCCGTATGCACATGTAAATGTGTAAAATCCATATTTATCCCTCCGCCTTTTCAGCCTCTCTTCCGTTTATATACTTTCTCCGGTCTGACGTTACTGCCGATAACGATCTTATTTCTGCTTTTTCTTCGGCCTTTTATTATGCAGCACTTCACGTCGTATATAGTCAAAGGTATAATCTTCTCCTTTTCCTGCCAGCATCACCAGCAGACTTTCAAGCAGTGCATCCGTCTCCGGATGAAGCAAATGATTTTTTCTTGCTTTTCCTTTTCTGAAATATTCCAGTGGATAGGAATCATTATACTTCTCTTTATTATAATTCTTACTTGCTGCGATCCGGTCGCAGAACATCTCGACCACATACTTCTCCGGCATTTTACAGCCTGCCAATGCACCGGAGCGATCCATACTGTAATCTACCCAATATTCCAGATGATGCTTGTTTCTTCCCTTGTGGTGCAGCCATGCGCTTGTATATCCTTTATCTTCACGCTCCGCGTCGTTCGGGCTACGATCTCCCTGATAATACTTCACACCTACCGAGAACTCCGTCCACGAATATTTGGACAGATCATGCAGCAGTCCCTGTTTATATAAGCCTGCCCGGAAGCAATTCTTCATAACCAGCCACTTATGATGGTTGATCGTTTTCAAATGTTTATACCAGTTCATGTTCATGAAACTTTTCATCTCCGATTTCATTCTAAATATTGTCCGATTTTTATTGTATTTCATTTTACCCTTTTTGCCAACACCCAAGAAAGCAGTTACCTGAGAATTTTCATAATTCTGCCCCTAAAACCATTTTAAGGCATAAAAAATACCCCGAAGCCCTTGCTTTCTCTTAGGTTTCGGGGTATAAGGTTTAAAGCCGAAAAAGGGACTCGAACCCTCGACCCACGCATTACGAATGCGTTGCTCTACCAACTGAGCTATTTCGGCGTTTGTTAAAAATTCCAGATGCCGTATAACGGAACATTTAAAAGTCCGTTATTCATATACATATCATCTGTTGAGATTCTGATAGACGTCGCATTGTCATATCTCTGCTTAAACACCTTGGAACTCTGTGCCTTGGTATGTGGCTCTGTCTGTACATCAACCGGTACAACCTCGCCATCACCTTCATACACAAAATCAACCTTTGCTGTTGCAGATGATATCCAGAAGAACAGCTTGCCAATATTCTTATTCGCATATAATTCTTCTAGTGCATACTGCTCGGCTATCATGCCATCCATCGTATCAACGATATTGGTCTTATCTATATCATTATAATGAATGCCTGCCATAATTCTTAAAAGACCGTGATCCAAATGATAAATCTCAAAGGATTTCTCATCCACCTGCTCTGCAAGTGGTAACACCCCGTGTCTTATACGATATACCTGACGGACAACTCCGATCCGTACAAGATGGTCAACAGACGACTCATACTCTCTGGCTCTCGCCTTGGGATCTACATATCCGTACATAAACTTTTTATTCTCTTTGGTAAGCTGAACAGGAATACTGTTCCAGATCAACATAACCTTTGTTAAAAGTTTCTTCGGTGTTACTTTTACTATATATTCGGTCATTTTGTCAAGTGTTTTTTGCAAAATACCTTCAACTTCTTCAAAATTTTCATTTTTGTAATATGCATTTACCGCTTCCGGCATTCCCCCGGTCACTAAAAATGCATCCAACATTGTATCTATGCTTTTGCGTACCTCTTCCGGCAATCCTTCCAGTCTCTGGTTCTCGATATATTTCCAGAGTTTACGCCCCTTTCCGGCTTTTAAGAATTCATCAAAAGTCATCGGCATCAACTCGTATACAAAGAGATCATCCTGACATTCCGCTTCACCCGGTAACGGTCCATTAACAGTTGCAAGCATACAGATTCGCACATTGTTACTTACCCTCGCATACTCTACCAGATTTGGTACCGCCATCGTACTGAGCTGTACATTGTCAAAAATCAATAACTTGCCCTGAAAATCGTATTTATCCAGTGAGGTCGTTAATTTCGCATGAAGCTTCTCAGGCTTTCGCTCCTTTGAAATATACTGGCAAAAATCCGGATACTGCTCCAGATTGATAAGAATGTGTTCGTCAAAAAAGCCTGTAGCGAAATCAAGGGCTGCCCATGTCTTTCCTACAAACTTTCCTCCTCTAATGAGTGCTGCTTTATTTTCTCCAATCTCATACCATGTTGCCAGATCGTTCATGATATTTCTAAACATTTGTACTCACCTCTACGACAAACGCATTTGCCATTTCTACATACTGCTTCAACAGACACTTGCCCGAAGAATTACTCTTCGGGCAAGATACTGCTTTAAAACATACTGTTCTAAATTCTATTAAGCATCTTTTCCTATCGAAAGGAATCCATTCTCATTTGCCTTAAGAAGGAATGCAAGACCAATATTCTTTCTGTTTTCACCTGTTGCCTTATAGATCTCGCCGGTCTCAACCAGAGATTTAGCAATCGTATTCAATACATCCTTGAACTGCATCATCTCACGTTTATCCTTCGAACTAAGCTTGAAGATATACTGGTTCTTTGAACTGATCAAAAGAATACTGTATGTATGTATATTATCCTTTGAACTTCTGATCGCCGAACCGATCATTCTGGAGTTCGCAATAATAACTTCTGCATTCTCATCCGGCAGATACTCTGATACGATCAGTTTATAGATCTTAAGATAATCCTGCTCTGCTGTCGCATTGACAGGCATCTCAGCTACCGCAAATTCAACAACAGAATCGGCAAGCTTGATAGTACCGCCTTCATCATTGATCGTTGCTGAGCACTCTTTTGGAACGCACAGGCGGAAGAACTTATTCTCCACAATCTTCTGTCCCTTACCCGGTTCACGGATGATCAGATCCACATAATGCATTTCCAGTTTGTTCATCGCTACGATAGCAGTCTCATCACCGGTCTCTGCAAGCTCGATCAGTGCATCATACAGACTCCAAATCTGCTGTGTCGTAAACGGAACCAGTTCAAACAGCTTCTCAATAGCCGGAACGTAACCCATACTTGCATTTTCAATATATAGCTTGATAGCCTCTTCGTTATCGAGACCTTTTTCAACCTTGTAATTGATAACCTTGAATAAGTTTTCCTTATCCCAGTCATCAAAGTTCGCATTAAAGGCTTTCTCAAAATACTTGATGCTCTTAATCTCGCCCTTATAATTTTCCTGTTTCTCCTGAAGCTGATAGATACGTCCAAGTTCATATCCTGCTCTGGCACTTCCAAGTCCAAGTGCTTCCAGATATGCTTTTTCAATCTCGTACGGCGTTGCTATATAGAAAATCTGCTGCTGTTTCATCATTGCGATCTTAATTGCCGCAGATTCACTTCCTGCCTGAACCGCTCTTTCCCATTTCTCAACGGCCGTCTGAAGATCTTCACCCTTCAGTTCCTCCAGATCCTTAATATAGCCCTCTGCTTCCGGTATACCATTCGCTCTTGCCTTTTTAAAATATTCCAGAGCCTTTCTTCCGTCTCTCTTGGTACGGAGCAGACCATAGTAATAAATACGTCCCAGATAGAATGCAACTCTCTTGTGTCCCAATCTCTCTGCGTTCTCGTACCAGTTCAATGCTTTCATGTAATCCTTCATCTGCTGATCGTAGACATTTCCGATCAGAAATGCAAGTTCAGGATCCTTGGTTGCTTCAAATAACTGCTTTGCATAACTGATCGTTTTTTCCAGATCACGATATGGACTGTCTTCATCATAATACAGTTCTACAAGCAGATAACTTGCCTTGATACTGCCAAACTTCAAAGCCTGCTTTGCAGCCTTCATTGCGCCTTCATAATCTTCCAGATAATAGCAGTAGATTGCTTCATTGTAATACTGCATATCTCTCCGGTTTGCACTTTCTTCACTGACCAGTGTCGGATCAATAAATGCAAATGAGTTTGCTACCTCGAAGATAATCTCCTCGTACTGTTCAATGATCTCCATCGTTGCACATACGAAACGCATACATGCCAGTCGTCTTCCCTGATAGAACGCAAATGAAACAATACCCTTTTCCATATCCTTATGGTAGTATGTCGTGCAGATACCATCTGCATACTCTGTAATATATGCTTTCAACTGTAAATCTTCGTCAAATGCATCATTACAATATCTCAGATAGTTTTCCAACGTCTTCTTAGAATCCTTTGGTATACTGTCGTAATAAACATAGATTGCAAAATCTTTATATGTAAGGCTTGGTGCGTAATATTCTTCGCCTGTTGACTCATTGATGGTCTTCACCCAGTCTTTCGGAAGCTTGTGAATATAACCTTCCACCTGATTATGTACATAGGAATACTGATACTGAAGTCTGGAGGCCTCGATCACCTTGTATCTCGGTTCTTTTCCCTTTTCTTTTCTTCTCTGGGAAATCTCTGTATACAGCTTATCTTTTTCTTCAAATTCCAGGCTGTCCTCATGCGTGCTCGCATATAGTACACGTTCATATGAAGCCTTTGCCTTTGCATCGCCTGCATCTGCAAGCTTCTTATACCACTGCATTGCCTTTTCCAGATCAGCAGGAACTACAAAATCACTCTTATTTCCATATTCATCGATTCGGTTCAATCCGCTCTCATAAATAGAACCAAGGCTCATATATGCTGCCTTGATGCCATAATCGGTTGCGGCTATTTCAAAATACTTGATTGCTTTTGAGAAATTCTGAATCTCCAGCATCATCTTGGCAAGTTTGTAAATAACATCTCCGTCACGGTTCTGATTTACATACTTCTCGTAGTATTTTGTAGATTTATTCATATCTACATTTGTCTTTGCATTACGATAAACACCCTTTTCATAAAATTCTGCCAGTGCAAGCAGGGCGTCATCACCATATGATTTATACTGGGTATCCATTATACCAATGTCTGAAACCTGCTCCAGTATTTTAACCGATTCTTCCGAATCTCCGTTATCCATAAGGTTCATCGCCTTATTATACTGTAACTCTACGTTATTGACCGGTGCTTTCTTTTTAGAAAATCTGGATACGAAAGGTATTTTCTTAAAAATCCCATCAAAAAATCCCATATCTACTTCCTCCGATGACACATGTCCATTAATAAATTGATTTTATCACATTCAAACAAAGCGTGCAATAAAAACACCAATTAATTGCCGGAAGAATTTATGCATTTGCTGTCAGGTAATCTGCGATCTCATTTACTGCAGCTTCCGCATCTTTGCCATCTGCGATAATTGTGATCTCCTGTCCTTCTGTAAATCCCATGCTCATCATTCCCATAATGCTCTTTGCATTGATCTTCTTGTCATCCGATACCAGATGGATCTGACTCTCATACTGGCTTGCAATCTGTACAAGAACTGCTACCGGTCTTTCTTCGGTTCCTTCGGTCATAGCTACCTTAACTGTTTTTTCTAACATTTTTTCCTCCTACACATACGACTTTTGTCTTAGGTCATCTGCTATTTCACTTATTTTTCTTAATCTATGATTGACTCCCGACTTTCCAATGGGGGGATTCATCATCTCACCTAATTCTTTCAGGGATGCATCCGGTTCTTCCAGACGAAGTTCCGCCAGTTCTCTCAGGTTATCCGGGAGATATGTGATACCTCTTGTCTCTATCACATAATTTATATCCTGAATCTGACGGACCGCAGCACTGACTGTTTTATTCAGATTCGCGGCTTCACAGTTTACCCTGCGATTAACATTATTACTGATATCTTTCAATATTCTCACATTCTCCATATTCATCAGAGAAATGTGAGCACCCATGATATTTAACACATCAACGATCATGGTTCCATCTTTTATATAACAGACACTGTATTTTTTTCTGGCAATAATGCGACTCTCGATATCAAGCTCCGCCATAATCTTCTCAATCATTCCCGCCCGGTCTTCATTATCACAGACAATCTCCAGATGATATCCTTTTTTAGGATCACTGACGGATCCCGATGTCATAAATACACCTTTGATAAATGCCCGCTTACAGCACTGTTGCTGTACTACCATTCGATTCACTGTCATATCCTGACAGCTTACTTTTGTCACACCCTTCTGTGAAATCCTAAAATCCGGGGAAAGCTTCAAAGTCTGCAGCATCCGTTCGATCTCGTCCGGCCGATCCAGTACCATTCGATAGATTCGGCTGTTACTACCTGTTCTTTTCACCGAACATTCCATACGGATGTCAAACAACACCTTTATCAGTGATGCCATTGTCTTTGCTATAATACTTCGTTCTGTTGTTATACATAATTTAAAGAGTGAACCATTTCTGTACCACACATCTGCCACCATGGACATCATTCCTGAAAGTTCCGCTATTCTGCAATGTCTTGCGTTGCTGATATTCTTGGCAAGCTCTGCTTTTACTTCCGAGGAAAAGGACATATGCCTCACTCCTTTTCTATAATTTCTTTACAACTGCATCTTTTCCGATATCACGGTGATATATTCTCACAGTGTATGTGGATTTCTGCAGACGATTATATACTTCATTCGCAATCGTTACGGAACGATGTTTGCCACCGGTGCATCCGATCGAGATAACAAGCTGATTTTTTCCCTCTTTAATATAATTGGGAATCAGGAATTGCACCAGATCAATGAATTTGTCCAGAAATTCCGGTCCTTCCTCACAGTTCATGACATAATCCTGAATCACTTTATCATTTCCGGTAAGCGGACGTAGCTCTTCATCATAATAAGGATTCGGCAGGAATCTCACATCCTGCACAATATCGGAGTCTCTCGGGATTCCGTATTTGAATCCAAATGACATGATGGTAATGATAAAATTCCCATATTCCATATTCTGGACAAATATTTTATCCAGTTCAGATTTAAATTCCCTTACCAGAAGATTCGTTGTATCTATAATATAATCCGCTTCATCCTTGATAAAGCTGATCAATTCTCTTTCTTTTTTTATACCATCTATAATTCTTCCATTCTTAGCAGATAACGGATGATTTCTTCTTGTTTCTTTAAATCGTTTTACCAGTTTCTCATCTGAGCACTCCATAAAGAGGATCTCATACTGATACCCATTTTCTTTCATATCATTCAGACAGGCATTCAACTGGCTTAACGCTCTTCCGCTTCGAATGTCCACACTGATCGCCACATTATCTACCTGAATCTGTTCATCGTATGCAATTTCCGCAAAACGTTTGATAAGCTGGATTGGAAGATTATCTACGCAGAAATATCCTGCATCTTCCAGCGTTTTCATCGCTGTTGTTTTTCCTGCACCGCTCATTCCTGTTACAATTACAAATCTCATCCTAGAATGCCCCCAGTGTCTTTATCTCAAGCTCCAGATCCACACCGGAGCTGTCTTTTACCGTTTTCTTTACATCGTTTACCAACTGCATGACATCAGCCGCCGTTGCGCCGCCTTTGTTCACCACAAAACCACAATGTTTCTCTGATACCTGGGCTCCTCCTACAGTATAACCGCGAAGTCCCGCATCCATGATCAGTTTTCCTGCAAAATATCCCTCCGGTCTCTTAAAGGTCGAACCTGCCGACGGATATTCAAGTGGCTGCTTTGAAATTCTCGCTTCTGCCAGTCGCTTCATCTCTGCATCTATCTGAGCTGCATCTCCTGTCTGAAGCTCAAATTCAGCTTCCAATACGACCAGACCATCCTTCTCAGCCTTACTGTGGCGATAACCAAATTCCATATCCGAACCTGAAATATCATAAATCTGTCCGTTTTGATCCAGCACTTTTACGGATGAAATAATATGCTTCATCTCTCCTCCATATGCTCCGGCATTCATATAAACAGCGCCTCCAACACTTCCCGGTATTCCTGATGCGAATTCCATTCCGGTCAGTTCATGCTGTTTTGCCGTTACTGCTGCTTTGATCAAAGATGCTCCGGCCTGAGCGATGATTTTTGTTCCATCCACCATGATCCGAGACATTCCCTCTGCTATATGAATGATCATTCCACGATAGCCATTATCTGATACCAGTAAGTTACTTCCATTTCCCATAATAAAAAATGGAACGTTTTCTTCTTTACACAGATCTACAAGCTCTGCGATCTGTTCCGGCTTTTCCGGTTCTGCCATAAAATCTGCTTCCCCGCCTATCCGAAAAGTTGTATATCGGTTCAAAGGCTCTTTTGTTTTTATTCTGTTTTCTCCTGTGATCGCTGCTGCTCTCTCATAAAACGATGTCATATAATTTTAAACTCCTGACCTGTTTTTATTCTGAACTCTTAGGAATCTTACAAACCTGATAGACAAAACAAAGCCTTTAATATAGGTTTTGCGTGCTGTTCCAGTTGATTTCTCAAAATCTCAAACACTACCACACAATATCATACATTAAAGGCTTTTAGAATTCAATATTAAAAATGTATAGAATTTTCAGGGCGTTTCAACCCGATTTATGTAATTTACACATAGTTTACTTAATACATTTTACTGATTCAGTATACTGCATGCGCCACCATACATACCCGCATCGTTCCCAAGTGTAGCAAGTGCAAACTTGGTCTGTCTGCATGCATGGAAAGCATACTGTGCAAAATATTTAGCGGTTGTATTGATAAGTATATCTCCTGCTCTGGATACGCCACCACCGATTACGAAGATTTCTGGATCTACTACACATGCAATCTGTGCAAGTGCTTTTCCAAGAACCTTTCCATGGTTCTCTACCAGTGTTGCCGCAACTTCATCACCTTCTTTTGCTGCGTCAAATATCTCTTTTGCTGAGATATACTGGATCTGACGAAGCTTGGATGGCTTGTCTGTTGTATTTAAAATGATCTTTGCCATACGAACGATACCGGTTGCTGATGTGTACTGCTCAAGACAGCCCTTGTTGCCGCATCCGCAGACTTCTGTCTCGTCATCATTTACACAGATATGTCCAATCTCCCCGCCTGCACCGTTGGTTCCTGCGAGCATCTTTCCATTTAAAATAATACCGCCGCCGACACCGGTTCCGAGTGTTACCATGACGATATCCTTGTGGCCTTTTCCGCCACCCTGCCACATCTCGCCGAGGGCTGCCATGTTCGCATCATTTCCGGCTTTCACAGGAAGGTCTAATAATTTACTGAGTTCTTCTTCTACATTGAAGATTCCCCATCCAAGATTTACACATTTGATAACAGTTCCATCTGCCTTTACAGGACCCGGAACACCCATTCCAACACCTGCTACATCAGACTTCTCGATCTTCTTCTCTGCCAGTTTATCTTCAACAGATGCTGCGATATCGCTTAAAATATACTTTCCACCTTCATCTGTTCTTGTTGTGATCTCCCATTTCTCAACCATCTCGCCCTGTGTTGTAAACAGACCGATCTTTACGGTTGTTCCTCCGATGTCTACTCCAAATACATAGTTTGCCATTTTCTACTGCTCCTCCTTATTTGCATTGCCCTTCATGATATTCTGCGTCACTCTGTTATATAATTCCTGTGCTGCATTATATCCCATCTTCTTCTGTCTGTGGTTGACCGCGGCAGATTCAACGATAATCGCGATATTTCTACCCGGACGGATCGGGATGTTATGACTTACGACTTTATTTCCAAGAAATTCCGTATACTGGTCTTCCAGACCCAAACGGTCATACTCCGTATCCTTGCTCCACTCTTCCAGATTGATAACCAGATCGATATTCTGATCCAGCTTTACACATTCTACACCAAACAGGGATTTTACGTCAATGATTCCGATACCACGAAGTTCGATAAAGTGTCTGGTGATATCCGGTGCACGTCCAACCAGAGTAGCATCACTGACCTTCTTGATCTCTACCACATCATCCGCAACCAGACGGTGCCCTCTCTTGATCAGTTCCAGAGCAGCCTCTGATTTACCGATGCCACTCTCGCCCATGATCAGAACACCTTCGCCGTATACATCGACCAGTACGGCATGTACGGATATTCTTGGTGCCAATTCTACATGGAGCCAACGGTCTACCTCATGTACAAATGCAGATGTAACTGCACTGGATGTAAGGACAGGCACTCCATGCTTCTTTCCTGCTTCTATAATAAATTCATACGGTTCGAGATCCCGGCAGAATATCAGACATGGCGGTTTATACGAAAAAAATTCATTTATGATCTTGATATTTTCTTCCTCTGTATGCATTGCTGCGATATAGGCATGTTCTACATTTCCGCATATCTGGATACGTCCTGCATCGAAATGTTCAAAGAATCCTCCAAACTGTACCGCCGGGCGGTTCATACCCGGATCCTGAATCAGTACCTTATCGGTATCGATCTCCGGTGTATAATTCTTCAGATTCATTTTCTCTATGAGTTTGGATACTGTTATACTGTAAACCATCTTCTCCTCCTGTTTTCCCTAGTTTCAGTTCTTGTTTCATTATATTCTACAACCTATTTATCGTCAATTCATCAATTCATTTTTTCAGGAAAAAAGCCACCTGTTTTCTGTATCTTGTGTTATACTGATTTTTATGTGTGAACCTGTTGTTTTTAGAATAAACAGCGGAAAGGAAATTAATTCAAAGTATGTTTAATTTTGAAGAAGAATTAAAAAAACTGCCTCATACACCGGGTGTCTATCTGATGCATAATAAGACCGATGAAATCATCTATGTCGGCAAAGCCATTGATCTGTATAACCGGGTACACCAGTATTTTCAGGCAGGATATAAACGCTCACCTAAAATCGAAAAAATGGTCAGCCACATCGCGTGGTTTGAATATATCATCTGCGAATCCGAAATTGAAGCGCTGGTGCTGGAATGCAATCTGATCAAGGAACACCGTCCGCACTATAATACCATGCTTACGGATGACAAAAGCTACCCATACATCAAGATCACAGTCAACGAGGATTTTCCTCGTATTCTGTTCTCGCATCAGATGCACCGGGATCATGCCAGATATTTTGGTCCTTATACTAATGCAGGTGCCGTCAAGGATACCATTGATCTGTTAAAGAAGCTGTATCATCTGCGTAGCTGCAACAAAAAGCTACCGCAGGAAACAGGGTTGGATCGTCCATGTCTGTATTACCACATTGGGCAATGCAAGGCTCCCTGTCAGGGTTACATCTCAAAAGAGGACTACGGCAAGCAGGTGGAACAGGCAATTCATTTTCTGACCGGACATCACCGGCAGACGGTAAAGGAGCTGGAAGAAAAGATGAAACAGCTTGCAGCCGACATGGAATTTGAACAGGCGGCAGAGGTTCGTGATCTGATCGAAAGCATTAAGCATATCGCATCAAAACAGCGTGTTGACAACACAACAACCGATGACCGTGACGTGATCGCGATGGCTGCCAACAACATGAACGAGGGCGTTATCTCTGTCTTCTTCATCCGTAACGGCAAGATAATCGGCAGAGAGCATTTCCATATGACCGGTGTGCAGTCGGAATCTTATGGAGATATTATGGCTGCATTTTTAAAGCAGTATTACGCTTCTACTCCATTTCTCCCTAAGGAAATCATTCTGGAGCATGAAGTAAATGAGCAGGAGCTGATCGAACAATACTTAAGCGAGCGGCGGGGGAATCTTGTGCACATCCTCACCCCTCAAAAAGGTGACAAAGCCAAGCTGTTAAAACTTGCGCGCGACAATGCTTTTCTTGTTCTGACACAGGATACAGAAAAGCTGAAACGGGAGCAGGCACGAACAGAAGGCGCAGCAAAGGAACTGGCGGAGCTGATCGGAGTTCCGTCGGCCAAACGTCTGGAAGCCTTCGATATCTCGCACATCAGCGGCTACCATTCGGTTGCTTCGATGGTGGTCTTTGAAAATGGAAAAGCCAGGCCAAATGAATACCGCAAATTCAAATTAAGAACGATCGACGGACCGGATGACTACGCCAGTATGCGTGAAGTTCTGACAAGACGATTTACCGATGAACGTTTTAAGGTCTATCCTGACATCCTTATGATGGATGGTGGTAAGGGACAGGTCAACATTGCTCTGGAGGTTCTTAACGAGCTGCATCTGAACATTCCGGTCTGCGGCATGGTAAAGGATGACTACCACAGAACCAGAGGTCTGTATTTTAACAATAAAGAAGTGGAATTTCCGAAAAATACTCAGGCATTTGACATGGTCACCCGTTTGCAGGATGAAGCCCACCGTTTTGCCATCGAATATCACAGAAGCCTCAGAAGCAAATCTCAGGTACATTCGATCCTTGAGGATATACCGGGCATCGGCCCTGCCAGACGAAAGGATCTGATGGGCTATTTCAAAGATATCGCAAAGATCCGGGAGGCATCCGTCGATGAACTGATGCAGGTGCCATCCATGAACCGGAACGCCGCCGAAATGGTGTACGAATTTTTCCACAAGGAATAAGATAATCTGTATGCAGATATTTACCCAGTTGTATTAGAACGAAAAAGCCACCAGAGGTCTAGGTCTGTCATATTGCATAGCTATTATTCCGCAAGACGCTTTCGCTCTGTTCCTCAACGTAGCGGTACATAAAGCTGCAAAAGACGCAGCTTAAGTACCGACGCTCGGAAAGGCTTGCTACATAACAGTATGCAATATTCCAGACTGTGGGCGGTTTTTAGTTCAAACAAGGTGTAGCGGGTATATATCTTTGCAAATATCTGCATACATACAACAAGGAGATTGAAAGATGGAATATAATTTTTTTGCTATGATTTCGAGAATGAAATACATTGACCGCTGGGCGTTGATGCGGAATACAAGGGAAGAAAATCTGTGTGAACACAGTCTGGAAGTCAGTATTATCGCTCATGCCCTTGCCGTGATCGGCAATACTTACTACGAAAAGGATCTGAATGCGGAACGGGCTGCTCTGATCGGGCTATACCATGACGCTTCAGAGATCATAACCGGTGATATGCCGACTCCGGTCAAGTATTATAATGATGACATCAAGGAATCATTTAAAATGATCGAGAAAACAGCCTGCTATAAGCTGTTAAACAAACTGCCGGATGAGATGAAGCCACAGTATGAACCGCTCTTCTTTCGTCAGTCCGGGGATGAATATATCTGGAAGCTTGTAAAAGCTGCGGATAAGCTGTCCGCTCTTATCAAATGTATGGAAGAAACTTCTGTCGGCAATCCGGAATTTTCCAGTGCCTACGAATCCACAAAGGCTGCTGTCGACAAGCTTGCTGCCGACCTTCCGGAAGTTACCCATTTCCTGTCCGACTTCCTCCCTGCCTACGGCAAAAACCTCGACCAACTTCAATTTTAATTTTAGTAATGCCGTTTTTGGCGTGGCATGTAATACAACTATTATTCCGCAAGACGCTTGCGCTCTATTCCTCGACGTAACGGTACATAAAGTTGCAAAATACGTAACTTAAGTACCGACGCTCGGAAAGGCTTGCTTCATAACAGTGTATTACATGCCACGCAAAAAACGGCATTTTTAAAACTACCACAACATATTGCAACTATGCAGTGGTATATGTTTTTAGGGGATATCAAAAATACCGCACATGGGCGGTTATATTACACACTGTTATGTAGCAAGCCTTTTTCCACGCCGGTTCTTAGTGAACCGCCACAGGCGGAGAACTTAGCACCGCTGCGTGGAAAATAGAGCGCAAGCGTCTTGCGGAATAATAGTTGTGTGATATAACCGTCCATGTGCGGTATTGCACCTATCTCTGTGGTTCCACCTGAGCAAGAATCGACATGAATTCTTTGCCGGTGATCGTTTCGTGTTCTATAAGGAAGTCAGCGATAGAATCCAGGGCTGCCATATGAGCAGACAAAAGTCTTTTTGCTTTATTATAGGAATCTCGCAGCATATCGCGGATTTCTTTATCGATCTTGGTAGCGGTCTCATCCGAACACTGAAGGGCAAGATTTCTGTCCAGATACTGCCCTTCTATCGATTCAAGCTGCACCATACCGAATTTGTCTGACATACCATACATGGTTATCATGGCTCTGGCTGTCTTGGTCGCCTTCTCGATATCATTTGATGCTCCTGTTGTCACCGAGTCGAATTTCAATTCTTCCGCTGCACGTCCGCCAAGCAGGGTTATAAGCTCTGCTTCCAGCTCTTTCTTGGATTCCAGATATTTTTCTTCTTCCGGAACCTGCCATACATAACCCAGAGATCCCATTGTTCTTGGAACGATCGTAATCCTCTGGATTGGCTCAGGGTGTTTCTGAATTGCAGCAAGTAATGCATGTCCGACTTCATGATAAGCAACGATCTGTTTTTCTTCTTTACTGAGCAGACGATCCTTTTTCTCTTTGCCGGCAAATACAACCTCTACCGCGCCGATCAGATCCTGTTGAGAAACCAGGCTTCTGCCATCACGAACGGCTGCCAGTGCTCCCTCATTTATGATATTTGCAAGATCCGCACCAACTGCACCTGAAGTTGCAAGTGCCAGTTCATGAAGATCAACGGTTTCATCCATCTTGACATTCTTGGAATGAACCTTCAGTGTATCGATTCTTCCCTTCAGATCCGGCTTCTCTACGATAACTCTGCGGTCAAATCGACCCGGACGAAGAAGCGCCTTATCAAGTACCTCCGGGCGATTCGTTGCTGCAAGGATTACAATCCCCTTTGATGTATCAAAGCCATCCATCTCCGCAAGAAGCTGATTCAAGGTCTGCTCCCGTTCGGAATCTCCGCCATGTCTGGAATCTCTGCTTCTTCCGATCGCATCGATCTCATCGATAAATATAATACATGGTGCCATCTGTGTCGCCTGTTTGAACAGATCTCTGACACGGGAAGCACCCACACCGACATACATCTCTACAAAGCTGGAACCGGACATAGAGAAGAATGGTACATTTGCTTCACCTGCCACAGCTTTTGCAAGCAGGGTCTTACCGGTTCCCGGAGGGCCGACAAGCAGCGCACCCTTCGGCAGCTTCGCACCGATATCCAGATATTTCTTTGGATTGTGAAGGAAATCAACCATCTCTGTCAGAGACTCTTTTGCTTCTTCCTCGCCGGCTACATCCGCAAAGGTAACGCCCGTCTTCTTCTCAACGTAGATTTTCGCATTGGCTCTGCCTACGCCACCGCTTCGTTTCATGATCATCGACAACAGCAGATAGAATGCAACGATCATCACGATATAAGAAATGATCGTACCGACCATAGCACTTCCACTCTCATCTACACCTTCATATTCTGTTCCATATTTGGTCTTTGCCTGACGAAGCTTCTCTGCCAGACTGTCATCCGATATTCTGGTTGCTGTATATTTGGTCTTACTGATCAGCTTATCATCAGCATTATTTTCAAATACGATCTTGCTTCCGTAGATCTTTACAGAACCAACCTCGCCCTTATCCAACATCTCGATAAACTGACCATATGTGACTTCCTCTTCTCTGCCGGATGACACCCGGTCAAATACGCGCCAGAATAAAAATGTCAGTAAAATGGAAATAACCAGGATCACAATGATCGAGCGGTTGTTTTTCCCTTTATTTCCATTATTATTGTTATTATTGCTGTTGTTATTATTGTTACTGTTTTCCGGTAAATTATTGTCCAATCGGAACCTCCTTTTATACAGTTCTTATACTGTATCTTTCTTTTGTATGTATTTCTGATAATTTCGCATTCATTATAGACATATTCTTTTTTGCTTGCAATATAATAGCATTTTTGTTCATGAAGATTTAACCTTTTTATTGCTCTACATACATATCAACGTACAGATAGCCTCCCAGACGTGAAACCGATATCTCCCATTCTCCAATATGTACTTCTGTATAATTATTTCCCGTTTCATCTGATGTATCCGTCGCATCACGCAAAGTATGGAGCCCTGCTATAATAGAATCGTAACCACTTCCGGATTCCAGATCCGGTTCATCAAGAGCATTTGCAATTATCGTATATATATCATCCATACGGTAATAATCATTGTCATCCTGAATCTTCTGTGCGATCATCAATGAATGGATTCTGTCAGAGTTATAATCTCCATAGACCGCAACACGAAGGAATCCCATATCTGCATAAAATGAATCTTTTTTCTCATAGCAGGTATTTCCATCGTCATACTTATAGAGTCCAAGATATCTGCCATACTCATCCGCCTGCAGACCGATTCCCATATTCTGCGCGCCTGCCAGCATATCAGATTCAAAATCCGCCATGGCTGTGCCATCATAATGACCAACCAGAGTACATTCTCCGCCATCCTCTGACACTTCTTCTGCTGAAAGAGCCGTGTAATAATTACCTTCTGATCCCTGTTTTTCTCCGGGAGAAGTATAATACATATAGCCGTCCGGAGCAGCAAGTGAAGCATCATCTATGTCTTCGTTGTCCCATTCCGTATCCTGATCCATATAAGTATCATCTTCTATATTCTCTTCTTCTGTATCTGCCTCATACGAATCATCCTTTATATGATCAAATATGACCGGTAAAAATTCGCAGCATAAACCAATAATGACACCGATAATAGCAAGCGCAGATGCTTTCTTTTTCTTATTTTCTGTATTATACGAAGTTCCCGGTGCACGATTCTGCCAGGATTTCCATTCTCCTTCTGTCGATTTCGTCTGTCCGTTCTGTATGTCAGAATATGCTTTCTGTTTCTCCTTCCGGTTGTAATCTTCATTATGATCAGATCCGAATCCATCATGAAAATCCTTTTGCTCATCCCTGTCAAATTCAAATTCATCATGGCAGTCAGATACAGTATCTTCTACCTCCAGCTTATCCGCACTATAATCATAGACATCTCCGTCAAAATTATAATCTCGTCGATAATCTACATCACTCCGTCTTTCATTCAGATAAAATGTATGATTATTCTCGATCGGAGTAACAAACCGCTTACATGTCTTGCAAAAATTAATACTATTTACCGAACTGTCACAAATCGGGCAAAGCTTTGTACCCATTTACCGCACCTCTTTTCAAACAAATGTACTTCTGTCGTTTACTTTAAAGCCTTTTCCATATTTCGTCAACACCGGAAATGAATGGTGCCGCTTATTTCTCCGTGCTTGACACTCTACTATAAACTATCTATTATTATCTGAGAAAGAAGGTCAAGACAATGCCAGGATTTTTGATGCACCTCGTAGAAGGCGAAATGATTTTAAATAATTTTAGTAAACAAATAAATATATCTAAGACATTTACAGAAGAATTCATGCTTGGATGCATTCTTCCCGATGTCACATCGGATAAAGAACGAACGCATTTCCGTCCATTATACCAGAAATATCAGATCACAAAATATCCGGACATGACAACGGTTTATGCTCTGTATGGGAATCAGGAGCTTTCTCCTATCGATCTAGGGATTCTTGCTCATTTACAACTGGATGCCAGTTATGTGACGGATTTCTGGCAGCATTTTTTTATCTTTGAAGATGAATCCGGTGCTCCCTCTGTCGATACCAGGCATCCCTTATTTGTAAGGCTTCTCAAAGGGCAGGAGGCACGAATCCCGCTTGCGGACTTCTTCTCTGACAAATGGTTCTATGGCGAGTATGACCGGATCAATCCTGTTCTGAACAGACAGTTTCATCCATTTGTCCCGGATCATGTATCATATCGGGCGGAAGATATACATATCAAAGAATGTATCCCCAACGATGCCGGAATGATAAAAACAAGTTTATCGGCATATGTCGGAACCGTGGAGGCAATCGTGTCTGAAGATCAGGCCGCATTCGGCTCTGGTAATCAGGCGGTCTGCTCTAATGCACAGAACTCTCCTGATGATTGTAAGACAAAAATCTTTCCTTATAAGAATATCATCTCCTTTTTACAGGATCAGGCAGACAATTATCTGGCAATTCCCTATATGAAAAACATCTTATGTAAATAACATCCGTATGCCTAACGGCAAACATTATAAACTATAGAATAATCATATATAAATAAAGCTCCATCCACAGCGGTTTCTATTCTATCTGAATATGATCCGCTATGGATGGAGTTTTTTATAAAGTTTTCATCTATTTGATTTTTGCTTTTATAACCTTTGTATAAGCACCATAGGTTTTCTTGCCCTTATATGTCTTATACGCTCTGACTTTGAAATAACAGGTCTTACCTTTCTTTAATTTCTTCTTGGTAAGTGTTACTTTCTTGGTCTGACCGATCTTCTTATATTTGCCTTTCTTGGATGTAGCCATATAGACTTCATAACCATCGGCTCCCTTTGTTTTTTTCCAGCTTACTACGCATGTCTTTGCTTTCTTGGATACTGCCTTTGTCTTCTTAACAGCACCCGGCTTTGTAACAAATGTGTATGCTGTGCCGGAACCTTTGATCTTGGTCTTGCCTGACAATTTGTAAGCATAGATCGTGTATGTATACTTGGTTGCTGATTTCAGCTTTGTTGCTTTATAAGAAACTGTTTTTGAACTTACAGTCTTCACAAGCTTCGACTTTCCGGTCGATGGATTCTTCCTGTAAATCATATAACCGGATGCGCCTGATACCTTCTTCCATTTCAGGGTTGCAGATGTTGTCTTTACACTCTTTACACTGATTCCCTTTACCTTACCCGGCTTTGTTACAGTAGGTGTAACAGGCTTTGCTGCTGCCTTGATCGTAAATGTCGCCGAAGCGCTTCCAACATAATTACCCTGACCTGTAACCGTAACAGTTGCCGTTCCAACATTTATATTATTGCTATATGCTATGGTGTAAGCTGATGCCGGAAGAACCGCTCCATTTAACACTACTGTTATACTTGGTATCAATGTCTTTCCGGTATAGGTCTGATCTGCAACTGTTATCACAGCGGATGACAGATTGATCTTCTCCGGTGTTGGATCATTCTTCTTTACAATCGTAAAGCTTCCGGTATAGGTTCCGGTATAATTGCCCTGACCTTTTATAGTGATCGTAGCTGTTCCGGGATTTGTATTATTGCTGTAGGAAACTGTATAGTCCTTATCCTTTGTAAGTTCTACAGTTTCTCCATCCATTACAGTTACTCCCGGTCTACATTCTGCACCGGTATAATCAACACTTGAAGAATAATGAACCTGACATTCTGTGATATTCTTTGGTGTGATCTCGTAAGTTCCTGATGCCGTACCTGAGTAATCTCCACAGCCTTCTACGGTTATCGTAGCCGTACCTGCACCTATATTATCCTTTACTGCTACAATTGTATATGATGTATTATCAAGTACCGTTCCATCTGCTAATTTTACAGTGAGATCCGTTTTTTCCGGTGTCTGTACACTTCCGTTATATACAAATGTCTTATTTACCGTTACTGTGGCACCGGTAATATTAATAATGTCCTTACTGATCTCAAACTCTTTGGTAAACTGACCTGTATAGTTACCCATACCTTTGACAATAGCTTTTGCCTTTGAATATTCCGTTGTTACAGCTGTATTATTCTCGTAGGTAACAGTATAATCATTTCCAGTCAGTTCTTTACTTCCATCATAAACTCTGACTGGAGGCTTACATTCCTTACCATCCTCATAGGATACCTTTGAGGCACATCTCACATCAATGCTGCTATCCTGTAAGTTCTTAGCCGCAATCGTGAAATTGCCTGTCATTGTCCCGGTGTAGTTATCAACACCTGCAACTGTAACTGTGGCTGTACCTGCATTTGTATTATTATCATAGCGTGTGATCGTGTAGTCACCTGAACTTAATTGTCTGCCATTTACGCTGACTGTAAGATCAGATGCCTGCGGCTCCCATGCCTTTCCACTATAGGTATAAGAACGATTAACATTTACTGTTGCTCCGGCTATACTCTGCGGGTTGATCGTAAAGTACACTGTCTTCTGACCGGTATAATTATTCACACCTTCGATGACTATTGATCCGGCATCCTTGCCGGCATTGATATTCTCTCCATAGGACACAATCTTATAATCAGCCCATTGCTGAAGATTATTTCCGTTTCCGGTTACCTTAATATCAGATGTCTCAGGCTGTATCTGAGCTCCTGTATAGGTTGCATCTGCTACTTTACAAATAATATCTGCTGCCGTAATTGACTTTCTCCGGATCTCAAAAGACTTTGATATGATTCCGGTATAATGATTCGTCTTACCTGTGATCGTTGCCGTTGCTGTACCTGCCGCCGTATTATTAGCATACTGTACCCTCAGTTCAGACAGATCTGTAATCTTCTTTCCTGACTTTGTCGTGATCATCTTCACAACCGGAATGATCGCATCCCCTGTATACTCAAATGTATCCTTCTCCAGTTCTGCTACTGCTCCTGTAAGGTCAATTGCCGTGATCTCGAATGTCACTTCTCTTGTTCCTGCAAATGCATCTTTACCGGTGAGCTTCACAGTAATTACTGAACCGACTTCATATCCTTTGGTCTTATTTATCACAGCTACATCATAAGATTCTTCTTCTGCCAGAAGCTTTCCGTTCTGTGTCACTGTTATAACCGGTGTTACTTCCTTTCCACCATCATATTCCAGATCTGATGCATTAACCTTAATGGAACTGTCATTAATATCTGTTCTGTTTCTTGTGATCTCAAAGTAATAGGTCTTAGTTCCTGTGAAATTGCCTGTACCTGTTACATTAATCTCCGCTTTTGTGGTTTCATTCTGATTGTTATTATAAGTAACTGTGTAATCGATTCCTTTTACAAGGGTGTAATTGCCGAGTTTCAAAGTGATCTCCGGCGTAATTACCTGTCCGTTATTCCACATCATTTTTCCGGAATATTCGGCGGTACAACTATCAATCGTTGCTTTCTCGATCGTGAAATCTCCTGATGCCGAACCACTATATCCGTTTTTACCTGTTACAGTTGCTGTAGCTGTTCCCGCATCTTTATTATTTGTATACTTAACTGTGTAATACTTTGAATCCAGCGTCTTGCCATCTAATACAACAGATATCCGATCAGCTGATGGTGCAAATGCCGAACCGGCATATATCTGTGCCGGAACCGTTACCTTGGCTCCTGCAATACTCTTACTTACGATATTAAATGTCTTTACTGCATTACCTGTATAGTTGCCTGTTCCTGTAAACCGGATCGTCGCTGTTCCGACATTTATGTTATCTATATAATCTGCTGTATAGTCAATTCCTTTTACAAGGGTTCTTCCGGCAATTGTCAGTGTTGGTTCCGGCTTGATCTCGTTTTCGGTAAATGTCTGATCCGAAACAGTACTGATCATACAGGTGTCATTTGAAAGGGTCGCTTTCTTGATCGTAAAGGTTGTACTTGCAGTTCCTGTATAATTACTATTTGTACTCTTTGGTTTTACTGTAATCGTAGCTGTTCCTTTATCTACATTATTTGTATATGTAACATCAAAAGCATTCAGATCAGTTATTGTTGTTCCATCTTCCGTTACAATGCTTGTAACCTTAGGTTTTTTTGCAGATCCATTATAGATATTATCATATTCTGCATATTTAACGGTTGCACTATCAATAGAAACGGAAGTGATCATATACAACAGGTCTATATGATCTGTATAATTACCTTTACCAGTGATCACCACAACGTACGATCCCGCTTTTACCGGATTCGATGAACTATACTGGATCGTATAATCTTCATTCTCAACCAGAGTAATGTTTCCATAAATTACAGATATCTTTGGTATGATCGCCGAACCGGTATATGCGAATTTCTGACCGGATACCAGACCTTTCACGGTACAAACCCGATTAATATTCGCTGCATTGATCTTGAACTCAATCAAACGGGTTCCTGCACAGGTATGTTTATTTCCTGTCAATGTGATCTGACCATAACCAACATTCTTGTTCTCCCCGTAAGTAACGGTATAATCCTTATCCTTTGTAAAGGTCTGACCTGCTATCGTTATCGTACTTACATCCGGAGTGATCTGTTTTCCTGTATATGTCTGATCCGCTATTGTAAGAGACGCATCTTTAACATTTGGAAGTGGTGATGTGATCGTAAAGTATGATGTCACACTTCCTGTATAATTTCCTTTAAATGTAACAATAACTTTAGCCTTATCACCAGCATCTATATTATCCTTATAATCTACTGCATAATCTTTTCTGGTTTCCAAGGTTATTCCATTTACAACTACAGCTGTTACAGCAGGCTTAAACGCCTCACCATTATACTCATATTCCGTTTGTGCCAGTGTCACCTGTGCGGACTGTGATACATCAAGTGGCAGCACCCGATATGTACCTGTTGCAGTTCCTGTATAATTAGAATCTGCCTTTGCTGTGATCGTAAATGAATAATTGTCTCCAACTTCTGTAGGACGTGTAGGATAACTGATCGTATAATCTGTACCATATGTTCCACCAGTTAATTCTTTTCCCGATGCTGTATCTGTAACAGTAATTACAGGTGATGAAACATTAGAACCATATGCATATGTCACATCACTTGCTGTAACCTTAATGGTCGGATCACTCAAATCCTTTTTATTGATCGTAAAGTTCTTTTCTACCGAGCCTGTATAATCACCCATTCCACTGATAACTGCAGTTGCAGTCATTGTACCAACATTTATGTTATTTCGATATTGAACCGTATAATCCTTATCCTTTTTCAATGGCGTACCGGCATAGACAACTTTTACATCCGGAGTCACCGCTGCACCGGTATAAGTTGCATCCGATACTTTGATATCCGCCTGGGAAATATCCTGATTCTTTCCGGCATCACTGATCGTAAATTCTTTCTCAACCGAACCAGAATAATTACCTTTTCCTGTGATCACTACTTTCACGGTTCCCGGCTGTATATTATCATGAGCTGCATCGCCATATGTAACTGTATAATCTGTACCCTCTTCCAATGTTCCATCAACTGTTGCTGTTGGATAATATGTTCTGAATCTGGAATCCTCTATTGTAATCTTTGGTGCCTTTGCTGTTCCATCATAGGTACAATTCGTATATTCCATGGTGATATTCTCGGACGCAATATCTGCCTTTACTACCTGCCAAGGTATTTTCTTACTGTAAGAAGAAGCCGATGACCAGTTAGAGCCTGATTTTCCTGTAATAACAAGATTGCCACTTTCTCCAACTCCTTTTAATGCGTTTCCCTTTGTCAATGTATAATCCTTATTTTCAGTTAACTTTTTCCCTCCATAGGATACTTTATCAATAAGTGGATTCATTACTCCCGGTTTTACATATGGCACATACAGGATTGATCCTGTCCTGTTATAATATGCATCACCTTTAAAAGCAACGTCAGCTTTTGAAATATCGCCCTCTATAATATGAAAATATGCATACTGAGAACCTGTATATCCCCGACTCTCAATACCATAGATCCAGATCTCAGCTGATTCTGTTCCCTTTCGAAGCTCTACATTATCCTTATATTCAACCGTATAACAATTCGGGCTGATCGTCTGTCCATTCACGGTAACAGAAATTTCCGGTTCAATCGGAGAACCTGTATACCGGAAGTTCCCTGTGCTATTTGTCAGATTAATTTTTACGTTATTCGTGTCTTCATCACTCAGATCGATCAAGTCTGCCGCCTGTACGGTTTCTCCGGCACCTGCCGCCAGCCCTCCCCACTGGAATACTGTCACTGCTACCATTACAATGGTTAGCAACCACGCCGTTACGAATCTTACACATTTTTTCATATTATGCAACCCTCCATGTCTTCGTTTGTCTGCGGAGCAGACCGCCCTGTAAAATAAAAATTCCAAATACGGAAAATCCGCAAAATCTAGGTCAATTTTACCATTTTTCCGATCTTGCTTCAATCCGCATTTGGAACATTTTTACAAATTATTCTTTTTCTGTATAAAATACCCGGATCAATAAATCAACCAACGCGTCCTGATCCAGTTTGTATTCATCAAAATACGTGTTTCTCTCATATTTACCCGGCAGATCTATCACATCCGCTTCTGTCACACCCAGATCAATCCCATGCATCCGGTAATATAAATACAGGATATCATTTCGATCCAGATTCGTCTGCATATACGGTTTTGCCGCTTCATATACAACCTTTGCTTCTTTCCTGCTATCTCCATAAAGCTGCAGGAATCGCTCAATCCATAAAGTAAGATACTGCTCCTGCCTTGCCATTCGTTTTGCATGTTCGCCAATGGCATCTATGCCAGTTGCCATCTTCTCTACATACTTATATGCATCTTCATCTTCAAGCGTCACTGTATCCTTGGCAAATACATTCTCACTCACCGTATCTTTGGCATATAGGGTAACACCTTTTACCGCGTCATTGATATCCGCAATTCCTTCCATATCAAGTGCGATATAGCCATGGATCGGAAGATCGTAGAGCATCTCTGAAATCTTCTTTGTGAAATTCTGACAGCTTATCGTCCCGCCATCTGCATATCCATAGGCAAGCCCCACCTGCATCGTATCAGTCAGCGCGACCTCGCCCTTCGTTGTACAGATATCGACATCCGTCATGCTGTCCCGGTTAATATCGATCACATCCAGTTTTCCTGTCTTTTTATTAAATACAAACAGGAAACACATATCAACCCTTCCACCATACCGTACATATTCCGATCCATTTGCATCGGAATATGTCAATTCATCATCCCTGTCTCTGGTATCGGTTTCTTCCGTTGTCTCTTCCCCATACAGATTCAGGTCATCGGAAGAATCCTCTTTTGGTGCCTGATACTCACTGTTATCTACGCCAAATACAAGGATCGATATAATGTCTTTATTATATACATAATTTTTTCCATTATAGGTTACCGCAGTAGAATGCGAACCATCCTCATGAAAACTGATGATCTCCGATGCTGCATTTGCTGCCAGCTGTTTCTTTCCCTGATTTATCATCCAAGCCAGAATGGCTGTCGGTATTCCGACCAGAACAAGGATCGCCACAAATGTGCCAACAATTATTTTCTTCTTCAGACTCCACGGATCACGCAGCTTTTTCGGTCCCATTCGCTTATGTTCCCGCGCACGTACATACAGATCCTCATCTGTACTTTTCTCAATATCTCTTTTTTGATTCTGAGTTTTTTCTCTGAACGAAGTTTCGTTCTGATTTTCCGCTTTCTTTTGAAAAAAATTCTTTTTTATATCTTCGGTTCGGATCCCTTCCGCTGCAATCTCATCCTGCGCTTCCTGTACGATCTCTTTAATCAACAGATCAACAGCTTCTTCACCTGTCTGAGGAGCCGGGTCAGCAGCCGGTTCTTCCTGCCGGCTGACCGGACTGCTACTTTCGGTTTCCTGTTTTACTTCTGTCTTTTTTACTTCTGGCTCTTTTTCTTCTGACTGTCCATCCTGCAATGCTTCTGCAAGCCGGATCGCTTCTAACAGCTTCTCGTCAAATAAATCTTCCATATAACAACCTTATGCATACAGTGGATATTTCTCTACAATACTCTTAACAAGGGCTTCTGCTCTTGCCTTATCATCATCAATAACTGCTGCCTTGATAGCCTCAGCAATTGTCTCCATATCAGCTTCATTTGCACCTCTGGTTGTAACTGCAGGTGTTCCGATACGGATACCGCTTGTTACAAACGGAGATTTTGGATCATTTGGTACTGTGTTCTTATTTACAGTGATATGAACCTCATCCAAAAGCTTCTCTACTTCTTTACCGGTACGATCCAGATTCTGAAGATCTACCAGCATAAGGTGGTTATCTGTTCCTCCTGATACGATATTGAAGCCTCTTGCCATTAATGCAGATGCAAGTGCTGCTGCATTCTTTACAACTTGTGCCTGATACTCCTTATATTCCGGCTGTAATGCTTCCTTTAAGCATACTGCCTTACCTGCGATGACATGCATCAGAGGTCCACCCTGGATACCAGGGAATACTGCCTTATTGAAGTTGAATTTCTCATTGATCTCGTTGCTGCACATGATCATACCACCTCTAGGTCCGCGAAGTGTCTTATGTGTAGTAGTTGTTGTAACATGTGCATATGGAATCGGGCTCATATGAAGTCCTGCTGCTACAAGACCTGCGATGTGTGCCATATCTACCATCAGATATGCACCAACCTCATCTGCGATCTCACGGAATCTCTTGAAATCGATTGCTCTTGCATATGCAGATGCACCTGCTACGATCAGCTTTGGCTTGCATTCCTTTGCGATCTCAAGAACCTTGTCATAATCTATAAATCCATCATCATTTACACCATAAGGTACGCAATGAAAATATTTACCGGACATATTTACAGGTGAACCATGTGTCAGATGTCCGCCGTGATCCAGATTCATTCCCATAAACGTATCGCCGGGATTTAAAATAGCGAAAAATACTGCCATATTCGCCTGTGCTCCGGAATGTGGCTGAACATTTACATATTCACATCCAAATAATTTTTTTGCACGCTCTCTGGCAAGATCTTCCACTACGTCTACATACTGGCATCCACCATAATATCTTTTTCCGGGATAACCTTCCGCATATTTGTTTGTCAGATGGCTTCCCATAGCTGCCATAACTGCCTTTGATACGATATTCTCTGATGCGATCAGCTCCAGATTGTTATTCTGTCTGTTCAGTTCATCCGTCATTGCCGCCGCAACTTCCGGATCCACTTTTGTAATTTCATCAAATCCAAACATTTTCTTACCTCCTGGTATGTAATAATATATAACGCATTAATAGAAACAGTATAACATGTCCTCCCTTTCCATACAAGCCAACAAGTACCAGAAATAGGATGAAATAAGATAGAAATAAAATTGATAGGAATAAGATCCGATCTTATTTTTCAGAAATGGAAATATTTTCACTTCGCCCCTTGACAAATAAATCTCTCTATACTAATATTGATGAGTATGTTTACATTGAATTGTCCGTGTCCGGTTTTAATGTAAAAACCTTATTATAATCTATAATTCAAATGGAGGTAGAGAATTTTGGCTAACATCAAATCTGCAAAGAAAAGAATTGAAGTAATTGACAAGAAGACTTTAAGAAACAAGATGATCAAGTCTAAGGTTAAGACAGTTATCAAAAAGGTAGAAGCTGCTATCGCTGCTGGTGACAAAGAAGCTGCTCAGGCAAATCTTCTGGTTGCTATCTCAGAGATTGACAAGGCTGCTTCAAAGGGCGTTTACCACAAGAACAATGCTTCTCGTAAAGTATCACGTCTTACAGCCGCTGTCAACAAGATGGCTTAATCTGACTCATATATATTTTTATAATTGATTACATATGTAAGGCTGCACATATATAATCAAAACCGTCAAAAAAACAGAACCCTTGAGGTTCTGTTTTTTTGTGTAATAATTCCGGCATCCAAATCGCAATACCTACGGTATGTTTTGACTCACTGCATTCCTGCGCGTCACATACCAGCTACCGACTCAATGATATTAACAGCACTTCCACTGCCACTACATCCGATGCCTGACTCGTCTTTAATTTATAGTCAGTATCCTGACAGGCTTCCATGATCTTCTTTAATTCCTGTTCCGAATAATTCCGGCACTGTTCCGCATATTTCTTCACCGACCAGGACGGAACCCCAAGTACAGATGCCGTATCTGCATAATTCTTATTCTCAGCAAGACACATCTTAGTCTTTAACAACAGATCGTACTGTCTCGCTATCAAAAACAAAATCCGCATCGCCGGTTCCCGGTTCTCAAGCAACTCATGGTACAGATGGATTGCTCGATCCTGCTGTTTTCTGGAGATTGCATCAATCATCTCAAAGATATGTCCTTCCGAATTCCCCACGCAGAGATTCTCGACATCGGATGTCGTTACAGCCTCTCTGTCCACTGTATAGCTTATCAGTTTATCAATCTCATTCTTGATTGAATTCATATCCGATCCGGTATGCTCGATCAGCGAACGGATTGCATCATCGGTTATCTGTTTTCCTTCGCCTTTGAACATTCCTTTAACCCATACAGCCAGAGTCTTCTCATTTGGAGTTTCAAAGCACAGGGCTTCTCCCAGCTTATCAATGGTTTTATATAATTTATTTCTCTTATCAACTTCGGACTCAACAAACAGGATCAGCGAAGTATCCGGCAGCTCTTTGATCCGCTCGACAAATTCCTCACAGCTCTTTTTAAACAATCCGGTCCCTTCTGCCAGCACCACCCGCCGGTCAGCGAAGAACGGCATTGTTTCACAGAAGCCTATGATCTCCATCGGATCTGTCTTCTCGCCTGCAAACTTTGCAAAGTTCATATTGTCGTCACGGTCTGTTACCGCCGAAAGCAATTTATCTCTGTACTGGTTCACGAGATATGTTTCGTCCCCATATAACAGATATACCGGAGCATAGCTTTCGTTTTTTATATGCTCATTTATAACCGCCATTGCATCCTTATCATTCTGCTTTTTTCCTGCTGCCATAGCTATGTCTCCTTTCTTTCCTGCTCCAGTACATTATGCCAAATACCGTTTTTATTTTCAACACCTGTCTATGATATTCTTCCGTAATACAGATGATCACGCCATATTCCAAATGCCTTTGTTACCGATCCCAGTACAAAGCCCACCAGAACCGCTGCCATAACTGTTCCGATTCCAACACTGCCAACACTATGTATCGCGATCAGACATGTAACAAGTGAAATGATAACCATGCTGCAGTCAAATCCTATCTTAACCTTTGGAAATGCAATGCCGGAAATCTTAGATACTGCCTGCATCGCACCCTCTCCTGCTAGTGGCATAATATTTGCCGGCAGATAGAAGAAGATTCCGACAGCGATCAGAACAACACTGATTAACATCATTCCCAGTCGTATGATCATATTATCCGTAGACGGCAGTAATGCCACAAGCGAATTACACAAAGTCGTGAATTTTCCAAATATAATTCCTACTACAACCTGACACAGATTGATCCATTTAAAATCTTTCCGCAATAACAGGATCTGTAACAGGACCAATACAATATGAAACAGGATGGTTGCATTTCCCATCTCCATACCAAATACACAGGTAATCGTATATGGAATCGAGCTTACAGGCGATACTCCAAGGTTTGATTTTACCGATACGGCGATTCCTGCCGTCATGATAAATAAGCCTCCCAGATATGCCACCAGCCGGATTCCCAATCGATCTTTCCACTTCATTTTCTCTCTCGCCTTTCTCTTTCTGACTTTAAACCACAAAAAAGTCTGGTATCATACATCTACCAGACTTTTATCTGCTAATCTATTGTAAGGAATGGCACCGGCAAAGTCAAGCGGCTTTGCGTATAGTTTGTGGGGTGTTCCCAAATTCATTCCGAAATTCAGACCGTAATCTCGATCTGATTATCCTCTACATCAAAAATGCAGCTCTCATAATATCCATCTCCCGTCACCCGCGGTCCACTGATGACTTTATATCCGTCCTCCTGAAGTCTCCTGGTAAGCTCATCTACTTTCTCTCTGCTTCCAACCGAAAAAGCCACATGAATAAGACCAATTCTTGCCAGTTCCTTTCTCAGATTTGACACCCTTGGCTTCTGCATGATCTCAAGTCTTGCTCCATCATCAAAGCTTAAGAAATAAGACTGAAACTCTGTTTGTGGATTATAATAACGCTCACCGGCTTTTGCATCAAAATATTTTATAAAAAATTCTTTTGTCTTTTCCAGATCTTCAACATACATTGCAACATGTTCTATCTGCATATCTGATATCCTCCTGTTTTCTATGTGTTTCAAAAAAATAACCGAAATATAAAATTTATCCAACCCGGATTATCCAGGTTGTCAATTCAACTCTTTTCTGTTATAGTAGCAGAGGTTTTTGAGAATATCAAATACAAAAATCTAAAATTCTATTTTCAAATGGAGGTGAATTTTCATGGATAGTTGCGATCGTATTGGACGAAGTAAAATATGCGATGTTATGATAAGGAAGCATAAATGGATGTGGCTGTCTATGAAGCTCCGATAACCCCATCTTATATTGTTGTGTGCCTTTTCATACATCGCATCAGACGATCCTGACCATCCGGTCTTCACACTGAGGCGATGTATTTTTATGCCTGAAAACAGGCAGGAAGGAGGTCACAATGAAGAAAATCACAGTATTTAAAAGAGATTATGTAACAGAACTCGTAAAGATCATTCGTAATGCAAAGAATGCACAGGTATTGCAGAAGCATTTGGCAAACTATCACGACAAAGATGTCGCAGAAGCAATCACACGGCTAAACGAAACAGAACGAATGCACCTGTACACTATGATCGGCACCCCACGGCTCGCAGAGATCTTCTCTTATCTGGATGATGCCAAGCCGTATCTGGATGAACTGTCACTTGATAAAGCCGCAAGAGTCATATCCGATATGGATGCAGATGATGCTCTGGATATTCTGGATGAATTCTTTTACCGGAACTTTTACATCATGTTTCTATTTTCTTTTGCCAGAACTTTCTTACACCAGGTTTTTGTTCCACATTTTGGGCATTTCAAATATCTGGTTGAAATCATATGCATTCCCATTGTATATGCACCAAAGGTCGGAACAAACAGCTCATTGCAATGACGGCATTTGTAATAACCAATGGTGCGCTCACCTTCCATCGCAACCATAAGTCCACAACCAAATATAACACATGCGATCACTATCAGTAATATCTTAACCGGTACTGCGATCACCTCTGTATACACTGCAACAACCATGATCAATGTAATAAATGATATCGTTGCAATTAAACCTGTTATAATTGTAGGAATTAATTTCTTCTTGTTTTCTTCTCTTTCTTTAATCATATTCACCATATTTTCCTCCGCTTTCTTTTGATATTCTTCCTCAGACACTCTTGCACCGGACAACAGTTCATTTACCGTAATGTCCAGTTCCTTACATAAAGGTAATAACAGAGACACTTCCGGGAATCCCTTTCCACATTCCCATTTGGAAACTGTTTTATCACTGATATTCAGTTTTTCTGCAAGTTGCTTCTGTGTACAACCTTTTCTTTTTCTTTCTGCTGCAATAAACCTGCCTATTCTGATCTGATCCATATCGGCCTCCTTTCTGACCAGATTATTACATACCTGCATCCGGCATCATACCCATAAAGCGTAGAAAATGGTGAATTTCTGCGGATTCTACGCACTGTAGAGTGTAGTTTGCCACTTCTTTATACTAATTATATCATGTGCTTCGCACATTCTATGCATTCCGCAAAATCAGCATCCTTGCGAGCAAATAATTTTGCATTCATTATATCAAATGTGTCATTTATCCGAAATAATATTCTGCCACTTGCTCTATTCTTTCCATTCCGATAGGACAAGCACTGGTTTCATACGTCATAATTAAATTAATAGATGGTATTATTCCATTATCACAATATGTTTTTATTTTCCTGCAGGCATGACTCGCATATTCCGAATTATCCATCATACCGAAATGTTCCCAATAATAATACTCTCCTGTTTTGGGATGTCGAATCGTAAAATCCGGATACATTACTATCCCATCCAGCACCAATTGATTTTCATATCGAAATGGTATTCTTTCCCGAAATAAAACATTATCGATCATTGCTTCTGATTTAGAACGAAGATACTTGCCCTGTGTCCCTTTTATATTCAACTTCTCCGGATATTTCTTATTTGTTTCATATTCTTCTGCCATCCATGCTTCTAAATTCTCTGAATGTGGTCCAAATGCCTTTCCAAGCAATTCAACATAGCCTTCATTTTTTAATAGCATACCAGATGTATCATTTTCATTTGGCATTTTCCTGATATACGCCTTGCACGCTTCAAGCTCGCACATTAAATCTTTTTTTCTTAACATATAATACTTTTTCATAGCAAGTTTTTCAGCCAAGTGTCTCTCTTTCTTTGGCAGATATATTGATTTTCCTGCATTCTTCAAATACCACTTGTGTCCTTTTCCGTTTTTGGCACATATTAATTCTTCTTTCGGAAGTGTTTTCTCTAACATCTCAATCTCATGTATTTCATTTTTCAATTCAGCAATTCTTTTTATTATCATATCTTTGATCATACGCATTCTCCTCGTTTCTTTATATGCTGTTATTCTGCAATATTTTTTATTGGTATAACTCTCATTTTCATTTATTAATACCCCTTGATAGCACTTCTCCCATGGTATCAGGCTATTTCCCCACTTTGCATACCCTTCTGCTCATCCTGTTTGTGGTATATTGTCTAATTTTCTTTATCCATACCCTTGTTCAATCCGGTGGGGCGGGTATTATTTTCGTTTTCCTTCTCCAATACCCGGCTCACTCTTCTGGGGCGGGTATTATCTTAGCTTGCTTTCTTTCATACCCGGTGCACTCCGCTGGGGCGGGTATTATCTTAACTTGCTTTCTTCCATACCCTACCCCCCGACATTGACATTGGTATGACAGCCTATTTTCTTGAACAATACCCAAAATCCCGCTTTGCCAAGGGTATTATTCAAATCTTTTCTCTCATATACCCATTATTTCATTTTAGGCTTGGTAGAAATCATAAATTTTATCCCCCATACCCATGAAGCATAATTTTTCCTGATTGTATGTGTAAAATTATTGCACCACATTGATCGGTGCGGTAAACCCTTGCGCCAATTGTCTGAAGCTGCATCAGAGTTTCTTCATGTGGATGTCCGTAATGGTTCTTTTTGCCGCAGCTAATAATGGCATATTGCGGTTTTGTCGTCTGAAGGAAACCTTTGGAAGATGCGGAATGCGAACCGTGATGCCCCACCTTTAATGCATCTGTCTCTGACAACAGGATACTTTTTTCTAAAATCAATCTTTTCTCTACCATACTTCCGGCATCTCCTGTAAACAAGATTTTTCTTCCATCATATTTCGCAAGAAGAACCATTGACAGATCATTCGCATCCAGACCGGATCCTGTAGCCTCTTCTCCCGGAACATTCGCTGTAATTGCATTATCCAACCCAATTGCTATCTTCTTATCATCCGTTATACCAGAAGCTTCTCGTTCAGCCACCTGTTTCGCTTCCGCTATACTATCAGCTTCTCGCTCAACCACCTGTTTTGCTTCCGCTATACTATCAGCTTCTCGCTCAACCACCTGTTTAGCTTCCAAAGTGCTCCCGGAGGGATAAAGACATTCCAAAGTCAAACCTGCCATATCCGGATTCTGCTTTTCCTGAATCTTATCCCCTGCTTCCATGTATACAACATTGATATTCTTCTCTTTTGCCAATGTCTCTATATTTGCAAGTCCTTGTCTATCTCCATACTTTGCAAGAACCAGATTCCGTATCCGTACACCGATATGTTCGGCATTCAGCAAATACTCTATGCCTGATATATGATCGGCATCCCCATGCGTCACAAATACATAATCAAGCTCCGACATCCCATAATACCTGATTGCCGGAAGCAGAACATATTCCCCAACTCTCTGGTTACTGGTAGATCCTCCATCGATCAATATCGAAGTTCCCTGCTCCGTCCGTATCAGAATTCCATCACCCTGACCAACATCCAGAAATACAGTGACAAATGAACGATCAAGATTGGCGTATTCATATAACGCTGTCAGCAGTATAACAAGTATAATTCCATATAAATATCTGCCACATCTGCCTGACTTTTTCCTCACCGGCTTAGTCAAGTCTCTACCTAATGATTTTCTCATCGACTTATTAACTTCTTCGCCCGCCGAATTGTTCTCATCCGTACTCTGAGAGGAATTCTTCTCTCCCGCATAACACCTCAAGATAAAAAGAACCACTCCAAGTCCCAAATAATAAACGAGAACCATTCGAACAGAAATATGCCCTACATTTATACTGCTAAATGGAATCTTCTCGGACAGACCGCACAGTCTTTCATACAATATCAGAATGAAATGTGCCGGTATCCCGGCAAGCTCTGCCGCTTTTATGGAAATAATGCCACATCCTGCTGTTACAAGTGCCGACATCAACAAGCAGGAAACTAACGGCACAACCAGAAGATTTAAAAGTATTCCATATAACGGGAACTGATAATAATAGAATACACAGATTGGAAGGGTAGCCAGAGAAGATGACAAACTGACCCCAAATGCCTGCCTCAGCTTCCCCGTTTTCCCGAACGTCTGAACATATATCGGATGAATCACCGCTAATCCTGCAACAGCAGCAAAGGATAATTGAAAACCTGCATCCCGGATCACATACGGATTCCATACAGCCATGCCTATACTTGCAATTCCTGCCGATGTCAGAAGATCCGTAGATCGTCCTTTTGCTTTTCCGATCATTACAAGTCCCATCATAATCACCGCCCGGCTGGTAGATCCGGACAGTCCTGTCATAATTCCATAAAATACAACCACAATCATCGCCACACATCCGGAAATACGATAAGACCCTGTTCTTTTACGAAGCCATTCAAAAAGTGTCATACCAAGTATCGCTATATGAAGCCCCGATATCGCAAGAATATGTGCAATTCCATTTAGCTGATACATATTTCTTGTATCCCTGTCCAGCCCTCGCTTATCACCTAGTACCATTGCAGAAAGAACCGAAGCAGCCTTCGGCTCAAATGTCTGATCATATACGGAAGCAACCCGTTCCTTTATCCCCTGCAGGGTATTCAACAGTTCAGATTTTTTCACTCCTGTTTCCACATAAGAAGTATCTTTTAAGAACATAAATATCTTCTTTGCCTTATAATAATCCGCTGCATCAAATCCACCCGGATTCGTCGCATGCTCCGGTAAAGCTGCAACACCGGACAGCACTACATCTTGTCCAAGTATCGGTTTTTCCGATGTTGACATATATGCGACTATCTTCATCTGTCCCGAATAAGCAAGCTGGTTCCCTACTTCTTCAATTTCTTTTGTCTTTTCAGCTACTTTTGTCTCTTCGGCTACTTTTGCCTCTTCAGCTACTTTTGTCTCTTCAGCTACATTGACAACCACTTTCTTTGCACGAATATGTATCACCCAGCCGGTAGTCGTCTCCTGCCTGTCATATATAATTCCACTCACTTTACAGGAAGCCCCCGCTGCAACCTTTGCAAAATTCTCCTGTGTCCGGAGTGAGGACATATTGCAATACCCTGCAATTCCCACAAAAACAAAGATCAGCCATACAAGCACTGTATTACGCCACTTATGTACACAATCGATTCTTCTCCGTCTATACTTATATCCTGTGTTCAGCTTAATATGATCGTTCTCAATCTCACCATTTCCTTGCATATGATCGTTTTCTTGTCCGGACTTTATCATAACATTATCCCCATCAGCCTCAGGTTTTACCTTCATACAAGCTTTCTCAGGTTCCTGTTTCAACTTTATACAAAAGCTCTTAGGACTGAACTTCTTCACACGATCATTCGTATGCACGATCATCTCATATCTGTGCATAACAAAAAGAGCTGCAAATATGATTGCAGCCCAAATACACCATCTGCTGCCAGCTATTGCCCCCGTCTCTCCAAACAGAAAGGCACACGCTACCCAAAACAATGGTCTTTTTATTTTATTTTCCTCCTGACTTACCGCTATTAAACTTCCAAATGCCTGTACTCCTGCATTTGCGTTTTATACCTTTATCCTTTATTCTCAATTACAAATTGAATAATCTGCCGTATAAGCTTTAGTAAAATCAAGATTTTCACCATAGATCAAATCCTGTTTACCATCTACCTTGAATACAACCTTATCTACATCCGAAAGCTGAACCAGTGAATCTACGATAGAATACAAAAGTATCCTGTCATCATACTGTTCTACATTTGTCAGAAAAGAACTGCTGTAATTCACATAGCAGACACGATCCTGAACATAGATGTCCAAAATATCTATATCATCTCCTAACGGACTTTTCCACTCCTTTGAGTTTCGCAGATTTTCCATCACCTGCTCTTCCGATGTCTTGTAGGACATTGCATCGATCACAATTGTTTTCTTATCCAAGCGTTTTCCGGTTGTATCAGGCACATAGATATCAACCGAATAATCAGACTTCAAAAAATTACCGTCTATGGTTGAAAAAGACTGTTCTGAATAGACACTCGTATCAAGTTCCCTCTCTCCGATCAGATCAGACAACTCAAAGGATACTTTATCAACACCCTCAACCTGACAAAGAGTATTTGTAAATGCCATCTTGCACAGCAAGATCTGATAATTCTCAGCAGTTTCATAATCCAGATTAAACATAATCGTCACAACACCCTGTCCATCATATGCGTAGCGCTGATAAGCCATGCCCATTGGTACCGGTATCTGGCAATTCTTGTCATCTGTTGATGTTATCAACAGATTCATTAATTTATCTATCGTATTCTCTGTTGCTTCAAGCTGGTCAATATTCGTACGCTTAACAACAAAATCAGTCCAGTCACCATTCATATAATAAATAGTATATATATCCATGCCTTCACTGGCATCCAGACCCGAACCCGTCGTATCCTTAACTTTATTATCTCCACACCCTGTCAGTGTAAATAATAAAGCAAAAACCATGACCATACGAATAACGATTCGATAACCGAAGATTCTAGTCTTCATATCTTACTCCTTCATCCTTTCGTCTAGTTGACATAATTCATCGGAACACGAACCGTAAATGTAGTTCCCTTACCCGGTTCACTATATACATTGATAATTCCCTTATGCATAACGATAATATTCTTGGATATCGCCAGACCCAATCCTGTTCCTCCGGTATCTCGGCTTCGTGCTTTGTCTACTCTGTAAAAACGTTCAAAGATATGCTCTACACAATCTTCCGGTATACCAACACCTGAATCAGCGACTTTTATATACAGATTTTTATGATCTGCATTCAACGATACCCTGATCCATCCACCATCCACATTATACTTTATCCCATTCTCGATGAGATTTGATATTGCAAGTGTGAATTTCACTTTATCTATATCCGCTGATACTTCACGGAAACTCTCAAATGTAATCTCAATATTTCTTTTTTCTGCCAACGGAGTCAATCTTTTCAGAATAACCTCCATCAACTCATTAATATCTACGCGTTCAATATTCAGACTGTCTGATCCCTTATCTGTTTTTACAAGAGTCAGAAGATCACTGATGATCTGGGCTTCGCGATCGATCTCAAGCACAATATCATTCATAAATTCCCGATATGTCTCAACAGGAACATTCTCCTGCATCAATATGGACTCGGATAAAACCTTCATAGATGTGATTGGCGTCTTCAATTCATGGGATACATTTGATACGAATTCCTGTCGTGATTCCTCCAGAAGCTGAGCTTTTGCAAATATCCCATTCATATTATCCACGACCATACCGGTTTCTTTCCATAAACCGGTCTTTTGAAGCTGCCCAAGGAATCCATCCTTCATGTTCAAAAGCTGTCTGCGTATCTCTCTGGTGTCACGAATCGCTGTATAAGAAATCACTACAGCAGCAATCACTCCAAGTACCAAAAATATACAGATCAAAATATTCGCACGGTACTCCAGATATGTCTTATTATCATTGAAATCCTTAAGACTGACTGCCACTACTGCTACATCATCGGTATAGCCTTCCCGATTTACCACAGGAAATATATACTCGATCGAAGCAGCATCTGCCACCATCTTTTCCGCCTCATCACCGCTCATGATTCTGTGAATATCATTATCCATGATATAAGTATCCCTCATTAAACGAAAACTATCATAGATCACATTATAATCTGTATTAACGATAATGATCCTGGCCGACATACTGTACGCAAGTGTATCTACTCCCTGATAAGTCTGACTTGTGCCCTCGGTTTCTGAATTAATATCATTGATCAGATATTCCAGATTTTTTGAATTATTTCTCAGAAGCTTTTCAACATCACGATATTCATTTTTTACAAGCAAATTGAAAAAAACAGTTCGCATACCTATCGCGACAAGGAACACCAATAGAACAATAATCAGAAAGAGCACTGTCTGAAGACGAATATGCTGTTTTCCATGTATCATGATATTTGTCTTTTTCAAATCATCATTTCTGTCTTTTTTCATCGCAAATATCAGCCTTTAAAATAATAGCCGACGCCCCATTTCGTATGGATATATACCGGTTCTCCCGGGTTATCTTCGATTTTTTCTCTGAGTCTTCGAACATGGACATCCACGGTACGGGCATCTCCCGGATATGTACTTCCCCATATAGTATCAAGAAGTTCGTTTCTTGAATATACTTTATTCGGATGTGCCATTAATAATTCCAAAAGATCGAATTCTTTTGCTGTCAGATTCAGTTCTTTTCCATGAACAAATACCCGTCTGCTGTCAAGCTCTACCTTCATACCATTAATTTCCATGATATTCACAGGTTTTACAGGTTCTGCCTTCTTACCGCTTCGTCTGAGAATTGCTTTTATTCTTGCTTTAACCTCAAGGATATTAAACGGCTTTGTGATATAATCATCTGCTCCATATTCCAACCCCATGATCTTATCCATGTCCTCTCCCTTTGCTGTAAGCATTATGATCGGGACATTGGAAAACTCACGCACCATCTGGCAGACTTCTATTCCTGTATATACCGGTATCATAATGTCAAGAAGAACGATATCATATGAATTGTTCTTTATTTTTTCAAATGCCTCTCCACCATCGTAGGCGACATCGACTTCCATATCATCCTGTTCCAGACTGAATTTCAATCCCTTGACAATCAATTTTTCGTCATCTACAACCAGTACTTTTTTCATACGATTACACCCCTATATCTTTATTTAACATATATATATTCTTTTATCTTCTGAAAAAGGCTCTCGCCAATCCCGTCTACATTTGTAATATCTTCGATCTGTGCAAAATTTCCATGCTCCGCCCTATATCGAATGATGGATTCTGCCTTCGCCTCTCCGATACCGGAAAGTGTCATCAACTGTTCTTTATCAGCCGTATTGATATCTATTTTCTGTGACTGTTCACTATTGTTCGCCTGACCATCCGTATATGTTCCGTCTACCGGAACACCTTGCTGATTCTCCATTTCATCCTTCGTTGGGAAATAAAGCTTCTGTCCATCCTGAACCGACTCTGCCAGATTCAAAACACCTGAAGCAGCATCCTCAGTCAGTCCACCCGCAAGAATCAGTGCATCATTGATCCTGGAGCCTTCCGGCAGCCGGTATACCCCTTCCTGCCTAACAGCACCGCACACATAGACATATACATATCCTGTATTTTCCGATGTTGCCGAACTTTCATCTGTCTGCTGCTCTGTCACCTGTGCATCTGCATCATCTGTCACATCTGCAGGTTCATAGGAAACGTGATCATTTCCACAGCCCGACAGCATGAAAATAATCATAAATCCGGCTACTACCCTGAATAAAACACAGCCGGCATTTCTTCTTTTTTTCTTCATCATATCTGCATAACCTCCTGTATATGCCGATATGACCATACACATTTCCATTTTAACGAACTTCTTTTCCTTTTACAATAGTAAAATAGAAAAAAGACCGGAACTGTAGTTCCTGGTTTTTCTCATTATTACCACACAGTTCCGATCTTTTTCTGTTTTATTTTTTTGTATTACTAAAATTATCATTTAGAATAGAGGCTCTTTTAAGATTGCAGTACCGATACCCTTCTGAGTAAAGAACTCAAGAAGCAGGCAATGCTTCAGGCGACCATCCAAAATATGAACTCTTGATACACCATTTTCCATGGCTGTGATACAGTTATTAAGCTTTGGAAGCATACCACCGCCGACAACACCTTTCTCAATGATATCCTTTGCCTCATGGATATCCATTTCTGAGATCAGAGTAGACTTATCTGTCGGATCGATAAATACACCTTCAATATCTGTTAAGAATACCAGCTTTTCTGCCTTTAATGCTGTTGCAACAGCACATGCAGCATCATCAGCATTAATATTATAATCCTCATATTCTTCACTGACACCGATAGGGGCGATAACAGGTATAAAATCCTGATCGACCAGTGCATCGATCACCTCTGTATCAACCTTTGTGATCTCGCCTACATAACCGATATCTTTTCCACCTGGCAGACGCTTCTTAACGGTAAACAGTCCACCATCCTTTCCACTGATACCCACAGCCTTTAAACCAACCTTCTGCATCATGCTGACAAGACTCTTATTTACCTTGGATAATACCATCTCGGCAATCTCCATTGTCTCCCCGTCTGTTACACGAAGTCCATTAATAAATTCAGGTTCTTTTCCAATCTTCTCTACCCATTTGCTGATCTCCTTACCGCCACCATGCACGATAACCGGTTTCAGTCCAACCAGCTTTAATAATGCAACATCTTCAATCACATTATATTTCAGATTCTCATCCAACATAGCACTTCCGCCATATTTTACAACAATTGTTTTCCCCTGAAATTTCTTGATATAAGGCAAAGCCTCGATCAGTGTCTGTGCTTTTGATATTACCTGATCTACTGTATAATCTCCCTTTACCATCTTATTTACTTCCTCACTTTCTATACTCTGCATTTATCTTGATATATTCATATGTAAGGTCACAGCCCCACGCGGAAGCTGTCTCTGTACCGGCATGCATATCCGCATGAAAACATACCTGATCCGGCGACAGGATCTCCGTCGCTCTTTCTTCATCATAATCGGTACAGACCCCGTTTTCAACTATTTTTAAGGAACCGGCCTCACTGGATATTATAATATCTACCTTATATGGATCAAAAGCGATCCCGCTCTGTCCCATCGCGCACACCAGACGTCCCCAGTTCGCATCCGAACCGTATACGGCGCATTTTACAAGGTTTGATGTCACCACGGATTTTGCAAGCTTTCTTGCGCCCTCCTTGGATTCCGCCCCTGCTACCTGTACCTGAAACATCCTCGTCGTTCCCTCTCCGTCCGCTGCGATCAGCTTCACGAAGTAGGTATTGATATATCGAAGTGCCTCCGCAAATGCCGGATAATCCGCATCCGTTTCAAGCAGCTCATCATTTCCTGCCATGCCATTTGCAAATATCATAACGGTGTCATTCGTTGAAGTATCCCCATCGACAGATAACATATTATAAGTGTCTATGACATCATTTCTCAGTGTTTTCTGCAATAACTCCTGACTGATATTCAGATCCGTTGTCAGGAATCCAAGCACCGTTCCAAGATTCGGGTTGATCATACCGGAACCTTTGCACATGCCTCCGACGGTAATTGTCTTCCCTTTGATCTGCAGCTTTACCGCGATCTCTTTCTTATATACATCGGTCGTCATAATGGCTTCCGCCGCATGACTTCCACTTTCCAAATCATCGGAAAGCATCCCTGAAAGTTCGCGGATTCCATGCGCGATCGTCTCCATCGGAAGCCTTATACCTATTACTCCGGTCGAAGCAACCGCAACCTGATCAGCCGGTACCTGAAGTTCTGCTGCCGCAAGCTCTGCCATATGCGCCACATCAACATCTCCTGCTTCTCCGGTACATGCATTTGCCACTCCACTGTTTACAACCAGTGCCTGACATAAGCCGATATCGTCACATAATGCTTTGTCCCACATAACAGGTGCAGCCTTGACTACATTCTGTGTAAATACTCCAGCTGTCTTCGCCGGACACTTGCTGACTAGCAATGCCATGTCTTTTTTCTTTTTATTTTTTCTTACTCCGGCGTGCATACCTGCTGCCAGAAATCCGATTGGAGCTGTCACTCCGCCGGAAATGATCTCCATACCGATCACCGCCTTATATCATCTGTTCTTCCACGATATCCGATGCCGTTACTCTTTATGGGAATACCGGAGCCATCAGCAGTCCTTCTTCTTCCGGAAGTCCAAACATAATATTCATATTCTGAACTGCCTGACCGGCTGCTCCCTTTACCAGATTATCAAGTGCTCCCATTGCAATGATACGTCCGGTTCTTTCATCAATCTTAAAGTTGACATCTACATAATTGCTGCCCTCTACCCAACGTGTCTCCGGACATACATCCTTGTCAAGAACACGGACAAATCTCTCGTTTGCATAATATTTGTCATATGCAGCACGAACAGTATCGTAATCTACCTTTTCTTTTAATGAAGCATATGCCGTAACCAGAATACCACGATTCATCGGAACCAGATGTGGTGTGAAATTAATCATGATCGGACTGCCGTATGCATATCCAAGCTGTTCTTCGATCTCCGGTGTATGGCGATGAGTCGTTACTCCATATGCCTTAATGCTTTCATTTACCTCACAGAACAGGTTCGGGATCTTTGCTCCTCGTCCTGCTCCTGATGTACCGGACTTAGCATCCACAATGATCGTATTCGGATCGATCAGCTTCTCTTTTACAAGCGGATATAAGGAAAGAATGGAGCAGGTTGTATAACAGCCCGGATTTGCCAGAAGTCTGCATCCCTTTACCTTATCTCTGTTGATCTCACACAGACCATATACGGCCTCGTCGATAAATTCCGGACTCTTATGCTCGATCTTGTACCACTTCTCGTAAGTAGCAACATCCTTAATTCTGAAATCCGCACTCAGATCAATGATCTTAACCTTTGATAAAATATCCTCATTTACAAGGGAAGAACATAAGCCCTGTGGGGTTGCAGTGAAAATAACATCCACTTTCTCAGCCAGCTCATCCATATTCTCGCCCAGACAGGTTGCATCCACGATCTGAAACATGTTTCCAAATACTTCGTAATATTTCTTATCTATAAAACTTCTGGAACCATACCAGACTATTTCCACATCCTTATGTCCAAGAAGAATTCTTACTATTTCCTGACCGGCATATCCGGTTGAACCAATAATTCCTGCTTTTATCATATCTTACTCCAATCTGCTGCGACCGGTCATTTTCCGTTACAGCCATCGTCCTATTTGTATTTCTACACATTCATTTATCTTACTCTCTGCATTTTCTTCCGTCAACCGCTTTCATAGGAAAATACAGTTCGTATAATCTTCCATGATTATACAGTTATTATGTATAATATTCAAGTATTAATTAATAAATATACAAAAAATTATTTTGATATTTATTTTTTTATTCTATTTTTAATATGTCCGTATACTTTCTTTCTGTTTTGAAAACTGATTTTACATTCAAAAAGCTCTTGTACAAACACATTTTTACGCATTTCACACAAATGTTAAAGCCGGCAGGACAGAATGTTTTTCTGTCTGCCGGCTTTATACATATTATGTATATTTTTTGAATAATATTAGTCCAATGCTTCCTTCTGAGGTACGGTTACTGTCGCTTCATAACAGGAGAAGATCTCCTCTACGCGCTCCTGATCCGGTTTCTTTGTGATCAGACTGACGACCGGAACAAGGATCAATCCACCGATCATCGCTGCTGCACCACAGTTTACAGGTGACTGTAATGCCTGTGGAAAACTAAATAACTGCCATGTATTACTGATAAAGTTCAGTGTCATGATACCAACGCCCCAGATAAAACTTACAAGGCAGGCTGCCACTGTCGTACGTTTCCAGTACAGACCATATAAAAACGGAGCCAGACAGGCACCTGCGATCGCACCCCATGAGATACCCATAAGCTGTGCGATAAATGCCACTTTGCTGGAATACTGAATGACTGCAATGACCGCTGATAATGCGATAAATACTACCAGCATGATCCGCATTGTAAGAACCTGCTTCTTCTCTGACATTTTCGGTGCGATCGATGCTTTGATAAAGTCGATCGTAAGTGTGGAGCTTGAGGTCAGAACCAATGAAGATAAGGTAGACATCGAAGCAGACAATACAAGGATAACCACCAGTCCCATCAATACTTCCGGAAGATTCTCAAGCAGGTGTGGAATGATCGCATCAAATCCTTCTGTTGCTACATCCGTCTCAGTCAGTCGTCCAAAACCACCAAGGAAATAACATCCTCCGGCTACGATCGTAGCAAATAAAGTAGATACGATCGTTCCTGTCTTAATTGACTTCTCATCTTTGATCGCATAGAATTTCTGGATCATCTGAGGAAGTCCCCATGTTCCAAGTGAGGTTAAAATGACAACACATACCAGATTGAAGATATCCGGTCCAAGGAAGGATGCAAATACACCCGGTGTGTCCGAAACCGCCGGATCATTTACACGAGCCAGCTTGTCTAACGCACCTGTAAGACCGCCTCTCTCGTTTAATACTGCATAGATAACTGCTACTATACCAACCAGCATGATCAGTCCCTGAATAAAGTCATTGATCGCTGTCGCCATATATCCGCCAACGATTACATAGATACCGGTAAGAACTGCCATAGCAACAACACAGATCTTGTAATCAATGTCGAATGCCATTCCAAACAATCTGGAAAGACCATTATACAATGAAGCCGTATATGGGATCAAGAATATGAATATGATCCAGGAAGAAATGATCTTCATGGATTTGCTGTTATATCTTCTCTCAAAGAATTCCGGCATTGTTCTGGAATCCAGCTTCTGCGTAATCAGTCTGGTTCTTCTGCCAAGCACTACCCATGCAAGCAGTGATCCAAGGATCGCATTTCCAATACCGATCCATGTGGATGCAATTCCATATTTCCATCCAAACTGTCCTGCATATCCAATAAAAATAACTGCCGAAAAATAGGATGTACCATATGCAAATGCTGTAAGCCACGGGCCTACGCTTCTTCCTCCCAGTACAAATCCGTTCACATCTGTGGCCTGTTTTCTTGCATAAAATCCTACACCGATCATTATGCCAAAGAATACAACAAGCATAATCACTTTAATAACCATGTCGACCTCCCGTCACTTCTCATTTTTGTATTCGCAGAATTTTACAGCCAACTTTCCACCAACAATAGCGCATCTTATAATTTCTGATTTTCGAATTCTGACATAATCCGGCTCATTTTGCTTTATTGCGTTGAAGTCAAGCAACTTTAAAGTTCTACGTTTTAAACCACAAAATAGATTATATTGGATACATCCATTTTCGTCAATATAAAAAACGACTTCCGTGCAGATATTTTTTCAGCTTTCGCCAAATATTTCATTCTGCTGTTCAGAAGTCGTTTTTCCAATCTGTTTTTAGTACCTCATAAGCCCGCTGCATATTTCCAAATTCATACCATTATTTTTGACCTATGCTGTTTGCGCTTGTTCTTCACATTAATGTGTGTTCTCATATGCCAACACTTTTTCTGCAATCGTATCCATTAGTTCTTCTACGGAAAGCCCCTCGGCTTTTACCGTGATCTGTGCATATTTTTCATACAATAAGATTCTCTCTTTATAAAGATCCTTTAAAGTCTGACCATCCTTTAACACTACGCCACGTCGTTTTACATTTTCCAGTCTGGAAGCGATCACTTCATATGGAAGCTCGATATATACTACAATATCATTTTTTACATAATGCTGCATGGCTTCATCACAGTATACGACACTTCCTCCGGTTGCAATAACCGTATTCTTCAAGTCAATTTCTTTGTTTACATCATTTTCTATCTGAAGGAACCCATCATCTCCGTATTCCGCTATCAACTCACGAAGCAGCTTACCATGCTTCTTCTGGATCAACACATCTGCATCTACAAAATCAAATCCAAAAACCTTGGCGAGTACCACACCTATCGTACTCTTTCCACATCCCGGCATTCCGATCAAAACTATATTTTTCATCTTCTTTCTCCATTCTCTGTATTTTAATTTTCTATATTATCTATTCTCTGTATTCATTACTTCTTATTTAGTCCCAGTTCTGTATATTCAAGGATTTCTATTATTGCTTCTGTCATATACATCCCATAACGCGAAGGACATATACCCATGCCGTTATCGTGATCGATGAAAACAGAGTTGTCAGCACGATTGCATTTGACGACAGGACTTCATCATTATTCATATTCTTAGCCATAATATAACAGGTTACCGTGGATGGTGAGCCTGTCATGATCAATATTGCTGCCAACTCACTCGGTGCAAACCCAAGCTTGATCGCAATCGGCATATAGATCAAAGGAAATACAATCAGCTTCATAAGAGCTGCTGTAACCGCAGGCTTCATTTTCTCCAGTGCCGCTTTTGTATTAAAACCAGCTCCTATGGCGATCAATGCGATCGGAGTCGCCGTCTGTGCTATATAATTGATCGTCTTCATCGGGATCGCCGGAATCGTAATATTAAATAATGAAAACGGAACTCCGAGTACGATACCGATTATGATCGGATTCTTTAAAATATTAATGCATGCCGTTTTAATTCCGTCTGAACCATGGATATTATCTCTGCCCCCAAAGGTCAGCATAATAACAGACAGGATATTGAACAATGGTACTGCCGCAACGATCATAAGCGGAGCCATCCCTGAGCTTCCACAGATATTTTCTACAAAGGCAATTCCAAGCACCGCCGCGCTGCCTCTTGCCGATGCCTGCGCAAACGCTCCGACCATCGTCTTATCCCGGCAATATATCTTTGCAAAGCACCAGGCACATGCAAACATAATAAAAGTTCCGAAGAAACAAAACGCCACAAATTTCATATTTACGTCTTTTAATACCGAGGTTGTTGCGATATCCCGGAACAAAAGCACCGGAAGGGATACCTTAAACACATATTTATTTGCTATATTTGCAAATTCATCATTGATCAGCCCAATCCGTTTCAGAAACCACCCCAACAGGATCACCAGAAAGATCGGCACTGTCGCATTTATACTAAATAAAAAATCACTCATTCCATTCTCTCTTTTCTTAATTAAACTGTCGCAGCCCTTACTATAGCACAGCTTGTTACCCGATTCAATTTTTATCCAATTTTTTTAAAAGATCTATATGCAACAGATACATACCTGCCAGACCTCGAAAACTTTAAATTAATGCTAAAATATATGAGATAATCATCAATCCATATATAATATTCAAAAAAATGAATACCGGGAAGCGGCTTAAAACCTAATGAAATCCGCTCTGTCAAAAAAAATGCAAAAAAAATAAAATTTATTGTTGACATCAAGGGGGTGTTTATGTATAATATGTCTTGCGTCAGAGATATGGCGAACATAAAAAAACGACAAACACTTTGTTCCGGGGTGTGGCTCAGCTTGGCTAGAGCGCTTGATTTGGGATCAAGAGGTCGCAGGTTCGAATCCTGTCACCCCGACTTAGATAATCATAAATCTAAACACTGTTAAGCAATCATGCGGGTGTAGTTCAATGGTAGAACACTAGCCTTCCAAGCTAGATACGTGGGTTCGATTCCCATCACCCGCTCTTTATTTTCGCTAATATTTATAGCGGGAATTTAAAATGTGTCCGTAGCTCAGCTGGATAGAGCAACGGCCTTCTAAGCCGTGGGTCGGGGGTTCGAATCCCTTCGGGCACATTTATTTGTTTCATTCTGTGGCACTACTGCTGTTCCATATGGATGTTTCACTTATATGGTGGGTATGGCGCAGTTGGCTAGCGCGCCAGATTGTGGCTCTGGAGGCCGAGGGTTCGAGTCCCTCTATCCACCCTTTTCTTTATCGCATATTAAGCGATGCTTTTGGGTTATCGCCAAGCGGTAAGGCACAGGACTTTGACTCCTGCATTCGCTGGTTCGAATCCAGCTAGCCCAGTCAAAAACTTAATTTATATGGGCCATTAGCTCAGGCGGTAGAGCACTTGACTTTTAATCAAGTTGTCCGGGGTTCGAGTCCCCGATGGCTCATTAAAATTTCAGATATAATTTTATATCTGATTTTTTTATATCTACTCTTCTGTTCTTTATATATAGAAGAAACTCTGCGGATATGGCGGAATTGGCAGACGCGCTAGATTTAGGTTCTAGTGTCAACAGACGTGCAGGTTCAACTCCTGTTATCCGCATCAAAAAAGGCAATCATAATCGATTGCCTTTTTCTTTTATCTGATATTCTGTTACTAATTATTCAAAATTACACAGGACATCTCCATATTACATTCTCTTGTAAATCCATCATCATCATACAACTGATAACTGCTTCCCGCATACCCAAGTAACTGCAGCTTCTTCGTATCAATATCCGCAACGCACTCGGCAAAGTCAGCAAGAGGAATGCATTTTCCTTTCCGAATAAATAAAATCACTTCATTTAACGGCACTTCTACAAAATGATGTCCTTTTTTCATCTCTGTCTGTTCAATATCACCCTCAGCCTTGAAACGGACAAGCATCATATCCTCCGGCAAATAAACATATCTTCCGATTGCATTCTGTGTATATACCGGTGCGATCATGATCTCATTACCAAGCATAAGCTGGTCTTCTACATTTACCGCCATACGATCTTCCGGATATTCAAATGCAAGCGGTTTGAACATCATTTCATCATTTAAAGCAGCCTTCATATATTCACTGTAAATATATGGAAGCAACCGATAACGAACACCTATGATATGTCTGAAATCTTCAATCTGCTCAAACTGATAGCACTCCTGCTCTCTTGTGCCAAGGCATGCATGATTACGCATCAGCGGTGTAAATACACCAAGCGCGAGCCATCTGAGCAAAAGATCTCTGGTCGTATTACAGCCAAATCCACCCAGATCTGCTCCTGTATATAAGAAACCACACATATTTAATGATGGAAGCATTTTCAGATTTAACAGGATATGGGACCACCAAGATTTATTATCTCCGGTCCAGATACCGCCATAACGATGCATTCCGATATAAGATGATCTGGAAAACAACAGGCATCTTTTCTCCGGACAGATCTCTCGAAGTGCTTCACCTGCTGCCCGTGTCATATTATAACCGAAAAGGTTATGTACCTGATCATGACGCACCATCTTTCCATTCACATTATGATACATTGAAGCATAGTCTTTGGCATTATTAGCCAGATCTACTACCATATCCCGGATTCCCCAGACATCATCCACGGATTCATCTTTATCAATAAATTCCCGCATTGCCTCTTTCACATCACAAACGCCTTCCGGTGTATAAAAAATTGCCGGTTCATTCATATCATTCCAGAAGCCTTCAATCCCTGCATCTGTAAGAAGCTTATATTTTCCGCCAAACCATTTTCTCGCTTCCGGATTCAATACATCCGGAAAATGTGTGTATCCCGGCCATACAGCTGCAACAAAATCACTTCCGTCCTCTCTTTTACAGAAATAATTGTTTGCTACGCCTTCTTCATACACATCATATCCTTCTTCGATCTTCACTCCCGCATCAATAATCGGGATCAAGCGTACATTTTCTTTTTTCAACTCTTCTACATATTCAGAAAAATCACCAAATGCTTCATTTATCGTAAAGTCTTTATAATGATCCATATAATCGATATCCATGTATACCATATCGATCGGAATATGATTCTCCCTGTATTTCTTCACAACATAAGCAAAATCTTCCGGTGTCTTATAGCCCCAACGGCTCTGTCCAAAACCAAAAGCAAACTTTGGAGCAATATAACTTTTTCCTATCATTTGTCTGAATTGTTTTACAATATCATATATACTTTCGCCTGTGATCACATAGAGATCCAAATCTGCTTTATCGCAGAAAATATGAAGTTCGTCCATCTTAGTATATCCGATATCAAATACCAGCGAAGACGGATAATCTATGTACAATCCAAATGTTCTCTCGCCGGATATAACAACAAAATTATGAGATGCATATAAAGAATAAACATCCTCATGATGATTCGGAATATCTGTATTATTGCTTATATATTTATATCCTCTTTTGTTGATTCCACGATTTGCTTCACCAAGTCCATATACTGCATCCCCTGCTTTCATATCATAAAGAAATGAAAAGCCATCATCCAGATTTACTGTTCCAACTTCAGGCATACCTTCCGATGCCTCAAATGACGCAACAACCGATTCTGTAAAAAACGGATTACCATATGTGTATTTTTTTATCATTCTCATTTCCTCTTTTCCATTTTATTTGGTATATAATTTATTATACCTGATAATGTTATTATATTATCTGTCCATCCGTTTTTCTTACATTATTTTTATAAATTTGTTGCACAATATTGACTTATTCAATAATACACATATTTGGTGATACCATAGATCACATCCGATGCACCCAGCTTTACTCCTGTGTATCATTAATTTCTTTCCCTCGTCATCTTATAACATAGAATGGCAGGTAATCCGTTATAGACCACCTGCCATCCCGTGTTATTCACTTTTTTCCCAAAAATCAACCGGTTCGAAATCCAGCAGTTTTGCAAGGAAACCACATTCCTCCAGATCCTTCTGAATATTATCCAGGATATCTTCTGAATCGGCCTGCACCGTATGATAATGGTAATTGTCGGTTATCTTAAGAAGCGGCGATGATTTTCCACTGCTCAAAGTCTTTACATATTCATAAATATCTTTTCTGGTTTTTATGTTCATCGGAGCTTTTACAACTCCATAAATCTTATGATATACAAATACATCCAGAATCCTGCCACCATTATCTACGATGATCTGTAATTCTTTCTCTATCTCTTCCGCAGTATGACGCACCTTGAATATTCGTTCGCATTTTCCCGGCTTTAATAACACATATCCCCGGTTTGTTGAAACAATATTATTGTCAGCCGCACGAAGCAGGGCAATATCCTGTACGATCACCTGTCTGCTCACACTGAGTCGCTTCGCCATCTCCGCCCCCGCGATCGGCTCTTTACTCTTCGCAAGCATCGACAACAGTTTTTCCCGTCTTTCAACTCCTGTCATGTTCTTCCTCCCAATCTTATCATCCATTAACCCATTCTATTTCTCATGTAAACCTTCCCTGCACCCAAAGGCACCAGAAATTTTGTTACAATATTCAGTTAGATTCTATGAAGATTTTTCAGAGAAATATCCATGATCGGAGCGGAATGTGTCAGCGCTCCACTTGATATATAATCAACACCAAGGTTCTTCAAGTGCTCGATATTTTCTGCTGTTACATTACCTGATACCTCGATCTCTGCCTTGCCATCAATGATGCCGATCGCTTCTTTTAACATTTCATCTGACATATTATCCAGCATGATAATATCCGCTCCGGCTTCAACAGCCTCCTTTACCATATCCAGATTCTCAACCTCGACTTCGATCTTTCTGACAAACGGTGCATATTCCTTTGCCATACGGATTGCCTCTTTCACTCCGCCTGCTGCACCTATATGATTATCCTTCAGAAGGACTCCGTCCGAAAGATTATATCTGTGATTATGCCCACCACCGACACGAACCGCATATTTTTCAAAAATACGATTATTAGGGGTCGTCTTTCTGGTGTCAAGCAACTGGATTTTGCTTCCTGCAAGAAGTCCTGCAACCTTATGTGTGTACGTAGCAATACCGCTCATCCTCTGCAGATAATTCAGTGCTGTCCGTTCTCCCGATAACAATACACGGATATCCCCGGTTACAACTCCCATCAACTGTCCTGCCTTTACCTCATCGCCATCCTTGCAGTAGAGTTCTGTCACGGTTGTATCATCTAATAATTCAAATACTCTCTTAAACACCTGTAAACCACAGATGATTCCATCCTGCTTGCAGATTAACTCTACCTTTCCCATGCATGCCTCCGGCATAACGGAATTTGTTGATACATCCTCACTTGTAATATCTTCTTTTAATGCTCCAAGAATAAAAGGGTCTACATTCAATTTTAAAGTAATCTGATCGTACATAATATCCTCCTGAATGATTCTTCTGTATTTCCTATCCGGTACTTACCGGCCGTATTTTTCTGCAAATGATCCGGCATTTGTCGGTCATGCTTTTTCTGTAAACGTTTCGTTTCTATGCGCTGTGCTTCTGAGCTTCTTCGTTTTCCCTTGCGATCTCAGCCTTAAGCAGCGCCTTATATTCTGCTGCCAGCTTCTTCTTATCTGTATAATCGTCTTCCCTGTAAGAGATTTCTTCTATCTTTGTCCGGTCGAACTGCTCAGTCATTTCCTTTGCTGCCCGCTTGGCAAATACCAGACTCTCAAGAAGCGAATTGCTTGCCAGACGATTCTTGCCATGAACTCCGTTACATGCAGTCTCTCCGATCGCATATAACTGATCCATCGATGTCTTACTGGACAAATCCACCTTGATACCGCCCATGAAATAATGCTGTGCCGGCACAACCGGTATGCATTCTGTATACACATCATATCCCATTTCTTTGCAATGCTCAACGATATTCGGGAAATGTTCTTCTAATTCTTTTCTATCAATCACAGTCATATCTTCCCAGACATAATCTGTCCCGTCCTTCTCCATTTGTTTGCGAATCTCGATCGTCAGCAGATCTCTCGGAAGAAGTTCATTTACAAACCGCTCATGATTCTTGTTATAGAGAAGCGCGCCCTCGCCACGAACTGACTCCGAGATCAGAAAACTCCTGTCCTCCGGCTCTTTGCTGTATAATGTTGTCGGATGGATCTGGACATAGTTCACATGCTCTGTCTCAATCCCATGCTTTAATGCGATTGCAACGGCATCTCCGGTCAGATGTCTGAAATTAGTCGAATGCCTGTAAATACCACCGATTCCTCCACAGGCAAGCATGGTATAGTTTGCCACGATCGGGAAGATCTTATCCTCCGCATCTCTTGCCACCACACCGTAACAGCAATTATCCTTACACAGGATATCCACCATGGTTACATGCTCGTAGATTGTCACATTCGGAAGCTTCTCTACATTGCGGAGCAGGGTACTCGTGATCTCTTTTCCTGTTACATCCTCATGGAAAATGATACGATGATGGCTATGTGCTCCTTCCTTTGTATAGCTAAGACTGCCATCCGGCTCCCGATGAAAGTCTGCCCCATACTTTACAAGGTCATTTACGATATCAACTGACGAACGTATCATCACCTCTACACTCTTTGGATCATTCTCATAATGCCCTGCCTTCATGGTATCTTCAAAATAACTGTCATAATCATCTTCTGATTTCAGCATACACATCCCCCCCTGTGCAAGGAAGGAATCACTGTGTTCTACGATATCCTTTGTTATGATCGTAATCTGTTTATCACCGGGGAGATTCAAGGCTGCATATAAACCTGCGCATCCACTTCCCACAATTAAAATATCTGTCTTCATATTGTTTCTCCAACTATATTTATTCGTTTTTTCTTCTTGTATAAAAAAGCGTTGCCTTAGTATAACACGTTCTGTCGCACATGACAATATAGTATTTTACACTGCTTTACAGGTGTCTTGTCAGTAGATAAAATGAAAGACAGCATTACTTATTATTCCGTAAGACGTTCGCACTCTATTTTAACGCAACGGTGCTAAGCTCCTCGCCTATGGCGACTCACTAAGAACCGGCGTTAAAAAAGGCTTGCTTCATAAAGTACATATACTCCAATGCCAAATCCCACTTCTCATTTTTGATTTAAACATTGATATCCTAATCTATGCTGTGACTACATTTTTTCACTACACAAAATTTCTCGCTGTAAACATTTAATGCCTAACAAAAAAGAACCGTCTGAATCAGATTTTAAATACTAATTCAAATGGTTCTTTTTAATTCGTTAATTTTTGTTGATTCTGTCTGAGTGATCTTACTCAGCGTCTGCTACAGGCTCTGCTGCCGGTGCTTCTGCTGTCTCAGCAGGCTGCTCTGCCTGAGTCTCTTCCTCGTCGTCATCGTCATCATCGAAGAAGTCATCATCAAAATCATCGTCAAAATCATCATCAAAATCATCAAGAAAATCAGGTGTCAGGTATGAATATACTGCATATGCGATACCTGCGATCGCTGCTACAGCACCGATGATCGCAAGGATTACAAATACAACACCTTTTGCCTTTTCTTCTGTTGGTTCACTTTTTACTAAAATTACATCATTATTTTTCATTGTAAACTACCACCCTTTCATTTAGTTTCTGTATGCCGTCATTATAGCATACTCTTTTTTCTATTTCTATATTATCTTGGAATTATTATAATTTCTTTATTCTTCCAGGCGCTTTAATTTTGCAAAGGAAGCAAACATTTTTCTTGTACCGCCACGATCAAAGTCTACTGTCACTTCATAATCTCTGCCGCCCTTTACAAGCTGCGTTACAGTACCGTTTCCAAATTTCATATGACGCACCCGATCACCTTCTCCATAGTCAAGAACCAGCTCCCGGTTCACGGTAAATTCTTTGCCAAATGATGGTTTGGTCGATGGTGTTATACTGATCGGCTCTTTCTTTGCCTTACTGTAACTGCTGTATGGATTCGATGAAGAATATCCGGAACCCGTCTGCGACGATCTTCCATGATATGAGCCTTTTCCATATCCAGACTGCCCGCTGCTGCCATACCTATTTCCGGTATATCCGGTGTCTGCAAACTGCCGTTCTTCCATCCGTTTTACATGCCTTGTAATATCACCGGAATCCTGGAACAGCAGCGGCGGAATCTCTTTAATAAATCTGGAGATGTCATTGCAGTTTCTACTTCCATGCAGCATACGGTTTCTTGCACAGGACAGATACAGCTTCTTCATCGCTCTTGTAATTCCTACATAGCAAAGCCTGCGTTCTTCTTCCAGCGCATCTTCATCATCCGAATTGATCGCCATCGCACTTGGGAAGATTCGCTCTTCCATACCACATAAGAATACATATGGAAACTCCAGTCCCTTTGAACCATGGATTGTCATTAACTTGACCATATTATCATCATCAGACATTTTATCGGTCTCCGAAACCAGCGCGACATCCTCCAGAAAATCTGCCAGTGTTGCTTCCTCATAATCGGTTTCAAACTGAACCACACGGTTTCTTAACTCATCGATATTCTCAAGTCTCGCCATCGATTCATCCGTGTGCTCCGCGATCAGTTCATCTTCATATCCGGTATCCTCCAGAATACGGTCAAATAATGTACTGAGTGGTTCCTGCTCCTCTATTATCTCCCGGAATCCGTCGATTAATTCCACAAAGCCGGAAATTTTTGCAACCGAACGCTGTAATCCCGGAATTTGCTCTATGATCTGCATGGCTTCCATCAGTGTCATATCATTTGCAGCAGCAAATGCTGCCACCTTATCAACAGTAGCATCACCGATTCCACGCTTTGGTACATTGATGATTCGTCTAAGATAGGTATCGTCTGTAGAGTTATTTACAACCTTCAGATATGCCATTACATCTTTAATTTCTTTTCGTTCATAGAAATTCTGACCACCGTAGACCCGATGCGGGATTCCTCGCATAACCAGTTTCTCACCAAGGATACGAGACTGTGCATTCGTACGATATAGCAAAGCAATGTCTTTATACTGTGCACCGTTCGCTGTCAGACGGATAATCTCATTTACGACGCGATCAGCCTCCATGTATTCATCCTCACTCTGATTAAATACAATCTTCTCGCCATCTCCCTGATCTGTCCAGAGGGCTTTATCCTTTCTTCCTTCGTTATGCTTGATCACCGCATTTGCAGCCGCCAGAATATTCCCACAGGAACGATAATTCTGTTCCAGCTTCACGACCTTTGCATCCGGATATTCCTTTTCAAAATTCAGGATGTTCGTAATATTCGCGCCACGGAATTTATAGATTGACTGGTCATCATCGCCAACGACGCAAAGGTTTCTATATTTGGATGCAAGCTGCTTTACCATCAGAAACTGTATGTGGTTCGTATCCTGATACTCGTCCACCATGATATAACGAAATCTGTCCTGGTATAATTCCAGTACATCCGGGTTATGTTCAAACAACTCAACCACCTTATAGATCAGATCATCAAAGTCAAATGCATTGAATTTACGGAGTCGCTTCATATACTCGGAATATACGGTTGCCGTCTGTGTCTTCACAAAATCTGTCGCATTCATCTTCGCATACTGATCCGGTGAAATATACCGTTCCTTTGCATTTGATATCTCTGCCAGGAACATCTTCTCCGGATACTTCTTTGGATCGATCTTCAGTTCCTTCAGAATGTTCTTAACCGCAGATTTCTGGTCATCCGAATCATAGATATTGAAATTTGTTGCATAACCGAGCCTGTCTGAAAATCGTCGCAGAATCCGTACACATAACGAATGAAAGGTGCTGACCCATACTCGTTCAGCACCCTCTCCAACAATGTTATTTACTCTGTCTCTCATTTCGGCTGCGGCTTTATTTGTAAATGTTATCGCAAGGATATTATATGGATTCACTCCGATCTCATCCATCAGATACGCTACCCGGTGGGTGATCACTCTGGTCTTTCCCGATCCGGCACCTGCCAGTATCAGAAGCGGTCCATCGACATGTCTGCATGCCAGATCCTGCATGTCATTTAATCCAGCCATCGCTTTTGTACTCCTTTATATCAGCTTTGTTCCACAGTTACCACAGAATTTTGCTCCATTTGTAGGGGTTCCGCAGTTCGGGCAGAACTTAGGAGCCGTACCGTTTCCGGTTGGAGCTGCCTGCTGATTCATCTGTCCGTTCATGTTGTTCTGCAGATTACCGGTCATCTGATTTGCCATCATCATACCCATCTGCATTCCCATCATACCACTGGCAACATCTGCCATATTGGTTCCGCCTTTTCCATTGGAATTTGCAAGTGCATCTACCATCTTCACCTGCTGGAACCGGCCCATATCACCAAGCATCGTATACTCAGCAGCCTGATCTGCACGTTTTGATATATTCTCAGGATATGTAAATTCGCTGATTCTGAAATCTGTCATGGTCAGACCGATCTTGATCAGTTCCATATCCAGATCTTCTAAAATACCCTTTGCAATATCGGTGGCATTTGCCATCAGATTGAATACATCACCGCCGGTCTTTGTAATCCATTTGATCAACAGTCCATCTAAGATTCCCTTAATACGATCCCTGACATCATCCACTGTAAAGATTGCCTTTACTCCGGCGATTCTCTCGATCAATACATTGTAATCATCAATCTTGAATGAGAATTTACCATTTGATCGTACAGGAAGTCCGCCCGGAAGTCCCGGTGCCTGTAAACGGATTGGGGAACTGGTTCCCCAGTTACAGGTAAACTCTTTCGTATTGATGAACAGAACCTCTGCACGAAGTCCTGAGTTGAAACCAAACTTAAATCCCTTTAATGTAGAAAGGAATGGAATGATATCCGAATCAATCGTATAACTTCCTGATTCTGTGAAGATGCCTTCTACCGCCCCGTTATACAGGAAGATCGCATCCTGCCCCGGTTTAATGATAAGTCTGGAATCTTTCTTTATCTCTCGATTTGTCCATTTCCAGAAGAGCAGGTCATCTCTGTATTCTTCCCACTCAACTACATTGGCAAACTGATTTGAAAATAATCCCATCTGTTTCCTCCTATGAAAGTCCCATCTTTGCCTTTAATGCTGCAAGTTCATCTGAAACTGCTGATGATGGTTCTGCATCGTATTTACTCATCAGATCATCTGTCTCATCCTTGCCGCTGGTATTTAATTCTGCCATTGCATTTGCCTTGTCAAGCATCGCATCAGCCTTTGCTTCCATTCTGTCAAATGCTGAGATCGTTCCGGCTGTATCCGTTACGCTTCCCATCATCTTATTCATCTTCTCCTGCGTCTTTGCAACCTGAACCTTCGCCTTGATGGCGTCCTTTCTGTTGTTCAGATCCATGATATCCTTTGTCAGCTTATCATGCATCTCTTTCATCTTTGCTGCATTTCCGGCTGCCATATCATATGACTGCTGTAAAGAAGTTCTCTTGGTCGATAACTGATTCTTCTTCTCTAAGAACTTCATGGCATCTGCTTCATTTCCTGCAAGGAGTGCCTTCTCTGCATAGCTCTGCATCTTGGCAATATCTGCATCACAGTCATCCAATGCACGTTTGCATCTGGTCTCATCTGCCATAACGGTTGCTGTCTCTGATTTTACGTTTCTAAGATCTTCCTGTAAGTCTCTGAGATACTGGTCGATCATCTTCTCCGGATCCTCTGCCTTATCAAGCATAGCGTTGATGTTTGCTGACATAATGTCTTTGAATCTTTTTAAAATCCCCATAAATAATTACCTCCTATATATATTTACACTTTATGGTTTCTTGTTTTTCGTGCTCACAAACCCATAATATCATAACAGTCGTACGCTTCGCAACGCCTGAATCATGAATTAAATGTAAAGTATCACGCTTCTGTTCTTAAGCGGTTTTAAAGTTCATTGTCAAGGTTCTTATGGATGTTTCCACCGATCCTGAACTCCGGAATCTTCTTAGGAGCCCCTTCTGCTGCCTTTCCCGCAACCCCTGCATCCGTAATTGATTCCTCTAACGGCACAGGTGTCCGATCCTCAAATAATGACTTTTTCTTTTCTTCCTTTAATTCATCTGCAATCTCAAATGCTGAATCCACAACCTCATCGTGTAGAATATCATCATGATGCTTCACCGGCTGTCTGGATGGTTTTACCTTGATCGGATCTTCCTTCTTGTCTTCAAAGTCAAATTCCCACTGAACCATCTCATTTTCTTCTGCCTGCTTCTTCTGTTCTTCTTCCTCAAACCGGTTCTTCTCGTAATACAATTCATTTGCAAGAAGCTGACTGATCTCTAAGATATCGGCATAACGTTCCTGCTTCTTCATATCCAGCAGTCCATCCATCAGCTCACGCTTATTCTGCTCGATGACATCAGATTTCTGTCTGAGAGAATCCAATACACGATCGGTTTCCTCACTGATCATATTATATGCCTGTCGTACCGATTCATTGATCTCCATAAGCATCTCATTCGTATAAATGATTGATGCCGCATAGATCTCATTTGCTGTCCGAAGTGCCATCTTATCTTTCTTATTCAGATCCTTTACCTGTCTCTGGACATAGAGTGGATTCGGCTTGCTCATACGAATCCGGCTTGCGGATTCTTCTGCCTCTACGATGATGTCCTCGGCTTCTTTATTCGCATCCTTTATGATCTTGCCACGCTTATCCGTAATCTCATGATACGCTTTTAATTCTATATCTATCGTCTTTTTCAGATCTTCTATCATTTCCAGCATTTCTTCTTTATTTACAAGAACCTTCCCTGCTGCAAATGGAACATTCTGTCCGTCCTCGATCAATACCTGCATCTTATCAAGCAGTTGTTTTGCTTTTCCTTTTTCCATGTCTATTACTTCCTCCAACTATGGCTTTATAGGATTTTATTTATAGATCCGGTTTCTTATCATCTCTTGGAATACCTAAGAAATCCTGGATCAGATGTCTGCTGAAAAGCCTTCCTTCTTCACTTTCAAAATACCGCTCCGGGTGCCACTGAAACGCAAGAATACTCATGGTTGGTGACACAAATGCCTCAACCGATCCATTTTCTTCATCTACAACCAACGGATAAAACATTGTTGAAAGGTTTTCCAGATATACACAATCACTGTGAAAATTATTTATCTTTATATATCGATCCGAATTACAGATTTTTGCCATATGGTCAACACCTCGCGGTCTTGGCACTACAAACGGTGCAGAATAAGATATCTTTCCTCCAAATAATGCATTCAGATGCTGCATGCCTCTGCATACTCCAATAATCGGTATCTCATTCTCCACACAGTACATAATGAGCCGTTCCTCCATCGCATCCCGATGTGGTTGCAGCTCTGCCTTATGCGGTTCTACATAATATTTCGGGTGAAGCGTACCGCCACCCGTTACGATCAGTACGTCAATCGGATCTTCAAATAAGGCTTCAAAATCTCTGGTGAAATTTGACACCGGATGAAGTCTTATTCCCATGCTTTCATAAAATTCTGTATAGGCAGCTTCCAGAACATCCGTGGATTTTCCATACATATTCTGACCTTCGCGTTGTGTTATCAGTGCGTGAAGCATACGCCTATTCCTCCTTCAGTATCTTTCCATTTTTACAATCAAGTGTCAGTTTGTCAAGTCCTGTTACATAATTATAAATAACGTCACCACATCCAATAGCCGCCGGAATATTGAATTCCGCACATCGGATTGCCATGTGCGATGCGACACCACCATACTTCGTAATAAAGCCCCGGATTCCTTTTGCAAATATCCAGTCATATCCGGGATCTGCTTTCGGGATCACTACGATCTTATCTGCAACATCAACCGCTCCGGCATCCTCGCGCTTTGATTCCTCATCCTCCAATACGACAACTGCTCCGGCAACGATCTCCGAAGTGATGAAATTCGGTCTAGCCTCTACCATCTCGATATATTCTAACTGCTGCTTATTGCAGATCACATCCGGCAGAATCATATCGGAAGCATCTGTATATGCCTTCCGGTTCTCTGCGATCACCTGTTCCCATATCCTTCGGATCTCCGTTTCTGGTTTATGATACACTGCAATTATATCATCTACTGTGAGATATGCCATATCTTCTTTTGAAAAATTCAACATTTCTCCAATATTGATCAGAATATCGATCGCCAGACTTAAGGATTTCGTAAATTCAAATTTAAAATATTCCCGTTCTTCCATGGAATCTTTTAAGAATTCCACAAATTTCTTTGCATCAACACCAAAGCCGATATCGGAAAGTGCCTGTTCTACCTTCTCCGGATCTAATGGCGTATGCTTTAACCGCTCAATTCTCTGTCTCTGCTTCTTTGCTGCCTCGCTTGCCTTGGAGCTGTCAAAATCCCGTTCCTCATATGTCTCACAGGTGATATCGTAAGTGCCGGAACGAAGATGCCCGTATTTCTCATCAAATGCAGCTCTGGTAATCCGCCCTTCTGCAAAATCCTGAAAATCCGAATCGTACTCCGATGCTACTGTGTAGATTGACATCATAAAGTCATCAATCTCACGGCTCGTAAAATATCCCTTTGCACTAAGCGACCTGCAAAGAGCCTTTGAGATAAATGCAAGTCTTGCCTGTCTTGCAAATTTCGGTGTTCCGTACTGTTTGATACTCTCGATCAATTCTATAAAATAACGGATGGAAGTATTCACATCTTTTGCTGCCATCAGCCAGTTATTCCTGATATTTTCCCGATGCACCTTCAGTCCGTTTAAGGAACGGATATCCTGCATCCGGTTCTGCCTGAAATTACAGATTGCACGATCCGTCAGACGAAACAGGCTATTCGACAAATCCTGAATCTCGCCTTTCGTGAATCCATATTCTAATAATTCCTGCAACCGATCCTCCGTTGTAAAATCATAATTGGAAAATACGATTTCAAATTCTATTTTATCATGTGCCGTTATATCCGATAATATCTTCCGGTCGTAAAACGCAAGAAGCTTCTTCACCATATCTGCATCCAAGTCCTCAGGCATCAGACACAGAAATGACTTCCGCAATGATATATATGGTTTATTACCAATCTTATACATCAGATCTCCATCCACCACACGATATCCGATCGTGGTAAGTCCCTGATTCCAGGCAGCCTTCGTTATGATCTCTCTGTAAAGGGAGAAATCAAGCGGATGCGGATTCACTCCTATGATCTCAGCCGGATTCCAGAATGCCATATCGGATAAAATTGCCTGTTTCTCATACAACAGATCACTGAGTTTTTGATACTGCTGTTTTGTCTTGTTTATCAATTCTCCAAATATACGATCATTCTTTGCTCTGTCTTCTTTGTAGTCAGACGGCTTTTCCAGTTTCTTAATACAGGCCGCAAGCGGACGCACCTGAAAGATCGTAACTGTCAGATCTGCTCCAACTGCAAATTCCACATCGAGTGGATACTCCGGAAAGATGTCTTCTAATTCCCTCATGGCTGTGATCAGAACACCCCAGCGTTCCGGGAGAGATGAACTCTCTGCTGTCCTTGCAATATAGATCGTCTTTCCTCCGCTTCCACTGGTTACCGCATCTGTCGAATCTTCATCATATGAGATTGCATAATACAGTCTTCCTGATTTGATCTCTCTGGAGAAGATAACTCCGCTGCTGATGATAGATTTCGTCTGCGTCTGGATCAACACCTGTTCATTTCTGATATCTGATAGATCTTTTTTATAAGAATCAAATACTGTCTCAACCGCATGACATACAGCATCGCGATCATCAGCGTCGACATCCAATATACTGTCATAATGACCCGCATTTGATGTCTCGGAGGAATCTTCATTGGAACAGGAGCTTCGAACAACGATCGTCTGTCCTTTAAACTGTGACTGAATATCGGCAAGGATCTGTTTCCGGTTCTCCCCATACATTTTCCCGGTCACGATCATAAGGTCTTCAATTCTCGATTTTGTTATTCTGTTTTTCAAATAATCTAATGTATCTGCTTTTGTCAAAACCATGAAAAAAATCACCTTCTACAACAAAACTGCACCTTAGCAGACCATATCATCTATACTAAAGTGCAGTATATTTTTTCTCTTTCGAGACATTATTCATTTTGTGGGCTGTTCTGTCAGACCTTCGATTCTTCAAAATCCGCCCTCTGTCAATATTCATTACACAATGGATAAAACAGTTCTTATTGGATCGTTAATAGATCGTCAACTGATTTTCTTGGCGGCATCTCCGGTGCAAATACCGGATATCCCATTGCGATAACAGTGGCAACTGTCTGTCCTTCCGGCACACCTACGATCTCTCCAACTTTCTTATCATCAAATACTCCAAGGATAACCGTTCCGATTCCCTTCTCATGTGCTGCAAGACAGAATGTCTGGGCTGCGATACCGGCATCGAACATCTCCCATCCGGCACCTTTGCTTGTACTGAAGCTTCCATCTCTCTCATATCCACAGATACCGTTCTTCTGTGTTACAACCATCAACTGATGTGCTCTGGAAACTGTCTTCTCATTTAATGCGAATCCCATTACACCCTCTTCTGCGATCTTCTTGATCTTCTCCGGATCAGAAACACTGATGTAACGAATTGTCTGTGTATTCTTCCAGGATGGTGAATAGGATGCAAGTTCTACTAACTCACGGATCACTTCATCCGGAATGATATCCTCTTTGAATTTTCTTACCGATCTTCTTGTCTTAATACATTCTAATGCTTCCATGTCTTGTCCTCCTGTATTTTTATAAATATCTTTTGTATCTTCTTACATATATCGCAAGTATAACTCACTCAATGTCTTCGAAAAATCATCTCATTATCTGTTACAGATCACTCACCTGCAAAATATGCATCTATACCATCTGCAATTCCTTTTGCAAGCAGATTCTGATAATCTGATGTTACAAGCTTCTGGTCTTCTTCTGAATTTGTCATATAACCGATCTCAACGATCGTAACCGGAACCTTACACCAGTTAATTCCACTCATGGAATCTGTCTCCCAGACACCTTCGCTGTTTGCCCCTGTTGCTGCAGCCATTCCGCTTAATACATCGGCAGACAACCGTTTACAGGAATCATAGATATCTGCATTGTATGGATTATCCTTAGTCTGGCATACTGTCATAACACCGCTCGCATTTGTATCTGTAGAACCATTTGCATGGATTCTTATAAATGCATCTGCCTTATCACTGTTTGCAAGTTCTGCTCTTGCAGCGTTACTGATATCGACATCATTGGATGTACGGATCATCTTCACAGTATATCCTCTTGCCTCTAATGCACTCTGAAGCTTTAACGCTACCTCAAGATTCAGTTCATATTCCTCTGTACCGGTTGTAACACCTGTATTACCGGCTGAGACTTTTACTTTCTTATCTTCCGCACCGGGACCTACCGGCTCTGTATCCGTATTCGGCGTTGCCTGATGACCTGCATCAATACAGATCAGCTTGCCTTCGCCAACATTGCTTGTCTCCTGTGTTGATTCTTCTGTGCTGCTGTCATCACCACTGGATGCTGCTCCTTCTGCCTTTACAAATTCCGAATAAACATAATAGGTCTCACCCTTGATCGATACCTTGCTCCACTCATCGTTATAACCGATCCGGTCAAGCTCTACACCATCTGCAAGCTGCATCGCAGGATCTCCGTCTGTCGATGGTGCTGTTCTGACATTTACATAATCAGTCGTCGTCACCTTGTCATTTACGATCGTGAATCCTTCTTCATCCACCTGTGCTTCCGTCGTCGCTTCTGTTGTATCCTCTGTGGATGCTACATCTTCAGAAGCTTCTGTTGAACTCTCGGTGGTCGTCTTTTTTCCTGCATCCTTTTTCCCACAGGCTGCAAGTACAAATGCTGAAAGAATGATCATCATACATATAAGTATTGTTCTGTAAACCTTCTTCATAAGTAACCTCCGTCTATATTTCTATATACCTAATGTCTATTATCGCATAAATATGGCTCTATTTCAACCAAAAAGCGATAAGCAGCCGTTTCATTGACTCATAGTCTGACAAATGTGCCATTTCACATGCTGAATGCATAGCGAGTACCGGCATTCCCATATCGACTGCCTTTACCGGAAGATAGGATGAAACGATCGGACCCAGCGTGGTTCCACCCGGCATTCCTGTCTTATTGACCGTACGCTGAAACGGAATCCCTTCATCCTCACAGAGCACCTGAATCACTGCAGCAGCCTCGCTGTCTGTCACATATCGCTGAGACGCGCTGCTCTTTAAGACAACCCCATTTCCAAGCAGTACCCGGTTGACCGGATCGGATTTCTCCTGATAATTCGGATGTGTTCCATGTGCCACATCAAGAGAGATCAAAAATATCTCCGGAAGCAGCTCCTGTATGGTACGGCTCTCTCCGCTGTCTTTTAAGATACGTTCCGTTATCATCCGAAGCAGTCCGGAATCTGCTCCCTGTTTGGACAAACTTCCGATCTCCTCGTTATCGAAGAATACTCCGATGTCGAGATTCATATCAGATCCATCTGCTTCCGATATTTTTTCATCTGCCAATGCAGCTTCTGTTCCCTTACCTTTTTCTTCTTTCCACTTGTTTCCGGTTTGCACCAAAGATTCCAAAATCGCACTAACGGAAGATACATTATCAATTCTCGGTGATGTAAATACGCCACTGTCTCCGATCATTTGGCAGGAATCGCAATTATATAAATACAGATCATAGTCTAATATGTCCGCCTTATCGATCTGAAGCTTTTCTGCAACCTCATCTAAAAAGCTATGCGGTTCATCCTTCTTCCAAAGCCCAAATACCGGGATCAGTTCTTTCTGCGGATCTAATTTTGTCTCTGCGTCTCCACGTTTCAGATGTGGCGCAAGACTCGGTATGATCGCAACCGGCTTCTCGGAATCATATAATCGTACCTCCGGATGAAATGCATCGCTGCCTTTTACCACTACCTTGCCGGCAAGTCCCAGTGGGCGGTCAAACCATGTCTTCATTAACAATCCGCCATATGTCTCTATATTCAACATATGATAACCGCCTTTTTCCATATCGGCTGACGGCTTTAACTTCAGCATTGGAAAATCCGTATGACTGGTTGCTATCCGGATATGCTGCAGCTGCTTCGGCAGATGAAATGCGATCATAACAGAACTGTATGGTCTGACATAATAATCTGCTCCTGCCTGAAGCTGCCATTTGTCCTTTAACTTAAGCTCGGAAAATCCGTGTTCTTTCAGATATTCCTCTACGTGCTTTACAACATGGAATTGGGTGATTCCTTTTTCTAACATATATTTTAACAAGCCTGTCTGTTCCGGCTTTTCTGATATGAGATCAACTTCTGTTTTTCTTTCTTCCATATGCTCTGTTCTCCTGTCTTTTTACTTTGTTTTCTATTGTACACCTTTTTAGTTTTTCTTGCTATTTTGATTTTATGTGTATATAATGTTGTTACACGCTTTAACGCGTTAAACCTCAAAAAGGAGAAACAGCTATGAATGCATTTAAAATTGGTTTTATCGGTCTTGGGCTGATCGGTGGATCGGTGGCAAAATCTATTCACCGTATTTTCCCAAACTATACGATCATCGGCTATGATGTCAACACTGTAACCTTAAAAGAAGCGCAGGCGGATGGCACCTTAGATCATTATACAACAAATATCAGCGACATCGCAGACTGTGATTATGTCTTTCTGTGTGCGCCGGTTCATTATAATATAGAATATCTGAAAACTTTAAAACCACTGATCTCTGATTCCTGTATCCTGTCTGATGTCGGCAGTGTCAAATCCGACATCTACGATGCTGTTAAGGAACTGGGACTTGGTTCTCATTTTATCGGCGGTCATCCAATGGTCGGATCCGAGCGCTCCGGCTACGATGCAGCAACCGACCGTCTGATCGAGAATGCTTATTATTTCATCACCCCATCTCCGGACGCTCCGACAGACCGCGTGGAGGAATTCATGACATTTATCGGTGACCTGGGTGCTATCCCGATCCGATATTCCCCGGATGAACACGATAAGATCACTTCCTATATCAGTCATGTACCGCATGTGATCGCCGCATCTCTGGTCAATCTGGTACGGCATGCCGATTCCCCGGACGGAATCTTTAAATCTCTGGCAGCCGGAGGTTTTAAAGATATCACACGAATCGCATCCTCAAACCCGGTAGTCTGGGAGCACATTCTACTCAGCAATCCGAAGAACATCGTGAATGGATTGAAGGAATATATTGAGCTTCTAAATAAAATGATTTATGATATTGAAAGAAATGACGCAAAAGACATCAATGCTTTCTTTGAGTCATCCAGAGAATATCGGGATTCAATCCCGAACAATACAAGCGGTGTTATCCGTATGCAGTATGAACTCTTTGTCGATATCCCGGATGAACCGGGCGCTCTGGCAAAGGTTACGGTACTGCTCGCTGATGCAGGCATCAATCTGAAGAACTTCGGTATCTCCCATAATCGTGAAGACGAGGAAGGCGTTCTACGTTTATCCTTCTACGATACGGATGCATGCCGGAAAGCATTTGACCTTCTTGCAGATGCCGGATACCGTTTATATAACAGATGAGACTACATAAAAAGGAAATGGACGATATAGCGTCCAGACAGGTAATACATTATGATATTTTCCAGAAGAACAGGATTAAAAGGAACCCTTACGATCCCCGGAGATAAATCCATCTCCCACCGTTCGATCATGCTTGGATCACTGGCAGATGGTATAACCGAAGTACATGGATTCTTAAACGGTGCAGACTGCATTTCTTCTATGAACTGTTTCCGCGAAATGGGTGTAACGATCGACCACAATGGGGATACCGTTATCATTCACGGTAAAGGGCTTCATGGTTTGCAGGCTCCGAAAGAAACACTCGATGTCGGTAACAGCGGAACAACTACCAGACTGATGTCCGGAATTCTTGCGGCACAGAATTTCAAGAGCCGCGTGATCGGTGATGCATCGATCTGCCGCCGCCCAATGAAACGGATCATGACCCCGCTCTCTCTGATGGGCGCTGATATCGTGAGCGAAAACGGAAACGACTGTGCGCCGCTTCTGATCACCGGAAAGCCATTACATGGCATCCACTACGATTCACCGGTTGCTTCGGCACAAGTCAAATCTTGTATTCTTCTTGCCGGACTGTATGCCGACGGCGAAACCAGTGTAACCGAACCATATGTATCCAGAAATCATACGGAGCTGATGTTTGATGCTTTCGGTGTCGATATCAAGACCTCCGGCACAACCGCAACTGTAAAACCTGCGGATAAATTATACGGTCAGAAGATCATGATCCCGGGAGACATCTCCTCGGCGGCTTACTTTATCGCAGCCGGACTTATCACACCGGATTCCTGTATCACGATCAAGAATGTGGGTATCAACAATACCCGCGACGGAATATTAGAGGTTGTAAAAATGATGGGAGGTACGATCACCTACGACCGGCTGGATCAGCCTGGTGAACCTTCTGCCGATATCACTGTACAAACATCAGATTTAAAAGGTTGTGTGATCCAAGGCTCTCTGATTCCGAAGTTGATCGACGAGATTCCGATCATTGCCATCATGGCATGCTTCGCAAAAGGCCAGACCGTTATCAAAGATGCACAGGAACTGAAGGTGAAGGAATCAAACCGGATCGATGTTATGGTGAGAAATCTTTCCGCTATGGGCGCAGATATTACTGCTACCGATGATGGCATGATCATCCATGGCGGCAAGCCGCTTCACGGCGCTGTCATCGACAGCCATCTCGATCACCGGATCGCCATGAGCTTTGCCATTGCCGGACTTAACGCCGACGGCGACACAGAGATCCTTGGCAGCGACTGCGTAAATATCTCCTACCCGACCTTCTATCAGGATCTCGCCGGGCTGAGATAAATAATCCTCGGACGCTGGGATGAATGTATCAACATTTCTGATAGGGAATTACAAAAAAATCCTGCTGCCCGGCTATGTCAAAAGACAAGCACGTTTTCTATTCGGTTCGCACATTTATTAGTCAGCAGTCGCCCAAACTCACCCTTACGGGTTCAAACATGGGCTTGGTGCTGACAATTCGTGCAAACCTCATAACGAAAACTTCGCTTACGTCTTTTGTACATAGCCGGGCAGCAGGATTTTTAATGTAATTCCCTTATATAAAATATCAATTTAACTCATCCCAGCGTCCGAGCTTTTCAAAGCAATGAGGAAAAAGGCTCCGCCACATAAAATAGATTTTCTGCTTTGATGCCGATTTCACTAACATCTATATTATAAATAAACGACAATACCAGTGGTAATAGAAGATGTTCGTGTAATTTTCGTCATGAGGTTTGCACTAGCTGTCAGCACCAAGCCCTTGTCTGAACCCGTAAGGGTGAGTTTGGGCGACTGCTGACAAATCAGCGTGCGAACCGAATAGAAAATGAAACGAATCTTGCTATACCACTGGTATTGTCATTTATTTATATCAAGATCCTGAAAACCGGCATCAAAGCATATTTCCATAAAATATACGGCGGAGTCTTTGTCCTACAGAATCAACATAGCATCGCCGAAGGAGAAGAAACGATAGCGTTCTTCCACGGCTACCTTATAGGCTTCGAGAATCTTCTCGCGGCTGTAAAGGGCTGATACCAACATCAGCAACGTGGATTCCGGCAGATGAAAGTTCGTGATCAATCCATCGATGGCTTTGAACTTATAACCCGGATAGATGAAGATATCTGTCCAGCCGCTGCAAGCCCGAAGCATACCGTTTTCATCAGCTACTGTTTCCAATGTTCTCGTACTGGTCGTTCCTACTGCAATGATACGACCGCCATTTTTCTTTGTCTCATTTATTGTCTCTGCTGCTTTCTCATCGATCACATAGAATTCTGAATGCATATGATGATCCAGAATGTTGTCCTCTTTTACCGGACGGAATGTTCCAAGTCCGACATGAAGGGTTACATGTGCAATCTTGATGCCTTTTGCCTTGATCTCCTCTAAAAGCTCCTTTGTAAAATGAAGTCCGGCTGTCGGTGCTGCCGCAGAACCTTCATGCTCTGCATAGACCGTCTGATAACGGTTCTTATCTTCCAGTTTATGTGTGATATATGGCGGAAGCGGCATTTGTCCAAGTTCATCCAAAATCTCCTCAAAGATTCCCTCATATTCAAACCGAACGATACGGTTTCCTTCTTCCACAATATCGATGACTTCACCAACCAGTTTGCCGCCACCAAAGATGATCCTTGCGCCGACTCTGGCTTTCTTTCCCGGCTTTACAAGCGTCTCCCATGTACAATCATCCAAACGCTTCAATAACAGCACCTCGATAGCTGCTCCTGTTCCTTCTTTCTCACCGATCAGTCTGGCAGGAATCACCTTTGTATCATTAATAACCAGACAGTCGCCTTCTTTCAGATATGATATTACATCATAAAAATGTTTATGTTCGATGGTTCCTTCTTCTCTGTCTAAAACCATTAATCTTGAATTATCACGCTTTAAGAGTGGGTCCTGTGCGATCAACTCCTGAGGCAGATCATAGTAAAAATCTGATAACTGCATTTTCTTATCCTCCTTAAAACTCAACTATGATAATGCCACGTTTTATGTCTAAATGCAAGGAAGAAAATGAAGCAGCCAGCCTTAGTGAGAGTGCTTTTTACTTTATAGAACGAACTTTCCTATATAGCAAAAATCCGGATACAGCAATTCTGCCATATCCGGACTTCTACTAAAATATACATGTTATCTGTTCTGCTTATGTCTTTATCCTATGATTGCCTTGATTTCAGCTTCACTCATTTCGGTTACATCCATGATCTGCTCCAAGGAATAGCCTTTCTTATGCATTTTCAGGATAATACCAGCTCTTTCTTCCGACCTTCCAACAGCCTTGCCTCGTGCTTCGCCTATCGCTATTCCAGCGGCTTCGCCCTTTGCATATCCCATTTCCTCTACGCCTTCACTCAGATTGCACATGATCTTCAGCCCATCTCTTATCCCGCGTCTCTCTACCGGTATATCATACTCCTGTTTCATAAGCTTCAATTTTTGTTCTGCCGTCATTGTCTGCGACGCTTCCAGATTGATGATCATTTTTGCCAGTCCATCCCTCATCCGCACATAGAAAATGATGTCAAAACACACCTTGCCCTCATCGATCTCGGAACTTTCTGTG